>CASFCW010000045.1 GCA_949293165.1 uncultured bacterium | reverse complement strand
AGAACCTGGCACCCGGCGGCGCGCAGGGCCTGGGAGAACCGTCTCGCACCGGCCCAATCTGCCGCCGTCTCCACCTGGTTGAGCAAGATCTGCCGGGACAGGCCCTCCAGGAGGATGGCCCTGGCGGCCAGCTCCGGGGTGACGGGGGCTGTCGGCTGCGCCCCGGTAAGGCGGCAGAAAACGGAGGGGCGGTGGACGGCCGCCTCCACAGCCTGTCCAAAGCCGGAGGCCCCCGCCACGCAGACGATCTGCCGGCTTTCCCGGGGAATCACCGGCTCATGGGGCGCATGGGCCTTCAGTGGGAGGTGCCTGGCGCCGTCCGCCTCCACCAGCACGTAATCGGCCAGCTCTGCCAGACTGGCGATGGGGACAGGGGGGGAGGTCAGCTTCCCCTCCGGGCCCGGCCTGCCCACACACACCACGCGGCTTTGGCTCAGCCCGCCGCGGAGCTCGGCGGCATGGGCCGACAGGATCAGGGGATACTGGGAGAAGGGGAAGATATGGGTGGTGGTACACAGAATCACTGTGCCGGGCAACTCCCGGGCCAAGCGCTCCATCAAGGCGGTTTTTCCTCCGCTGCCGATGATGGCGGTGACGCCTGTGCCGATGGCAAGGGCTTGCGAGACGTTCATTGGCGGCTCCTCTCCCGGCCCGGCGGCCGAAGCTGTATTGACGCAGGTGGGGAATTCTTTTATAATTTTACCAGTTAATTCCCCAAAATGGACGGTATTATTATATTCTACCCTGGGAAAAAGGACAAGAGGAGTGAATGAGGATGACGATTGATGCCAGAGGCAAGGCATGTCCCCAGCCGGTGGTGCTGGCGCTTCACGCGCTGACGGAGCTGAAAGAGGGGGAGACCCTGGAGGTGTGGGTGGACAACGACGCGGCGGTAGAAAACCTGCGCCGGATGGCCGGCCAGAAGGGGAGAAGCGCCCATGTGAAGCAGGAATCCGACTTCTGGCGGGTGTTCATCGGGGAGGGCGGCGAGGCGCCCAGCCAACCGGAGGCCGGGTGCTGCGCCATTATGGGCGGCGACACCGTGGTAGCTGTCAGCTCCGACACCATGGGCCGGGGGAGTGAAGAACTGGGCCGAACCCTGATGAAGGGGTTCCTGTATGCCCTGGCCCAGCTGGAGACGCCTCCCCGCACCCTGCTGTTTTTCAACGGCGGCGCGAAGATCACGGTGGAGGGCAGCCAGTCCCTGGAGGATCTGCGGGAGCTGGAACGCCGGGGCACGGAGATCCTGACCTGCGGCACCTGCCTGGACTACTACGGCCTGAAGGAGCAGCTGGCGGTGGGCAGCGTCACCAATATGTACCGCATCGCGGAGATCCTGACCCAGGCTGACCGCCTGGTGAACCTATGATCTATCTGAATAACGCCGCCACCACCCTGCAAAAGCCGCCCTGCGTGGCCAGGGCGGTGGCGGAGGCCATGGGCGGCCTGGGCAGCTGCGGCAGGGGCGGCCATGCCGCGGAGCTGTCCGCCGCACGCACCGTATATGGAACACGGGTGTCCCTGGCCAAACTGCTTGGGTTTTCCTGTCCGGAACGGGTGGTGTTCGCCGCCAACGCCACCCAGGCGCTGAATACCGCCCTGTTTGGCCTTCTGCGGCCCGGCGACCATGTGATAGCCACCGACTGGGACCACAATTCTGTGCTTCGCCCCCTCCATGCTTTGCGGCAAATTGGTGTAAAGTCGGATTACTTGCCGGCTGATCGACAGGGAAGGCTGGCCTATCACCGGCTGGAGGGGCTGCTGCGCCCGGAGACCAAGCTGCTGGTGGGGACCCACGCCTCCAACCTGACGGGGAATCTGCTGGATGTGGCCGTCATGGCGGAGTTTGCCCGAAGGCACGGCCTGGTCTTTCTGCTGGATGCGGCCCAGACGGCGGGGAGCATTCCCATCTCCATGGAGGAGATGGGGGTCCATCTGCTGGCGTTCGCCGGACACAAAAGTCTGATGGGGCCCCAGGGGACCGGCGGGCTGTGTGTGGCTCCCGGGGTGGAGCTGCGGCCGCTGCTTACCGGCGGGACGGGTGTGCGGTCCTTTGAGGAGGGGCAGCCGGCGGAATACCCGGAGCATCTGGAGGCGGGCACCCTGAACAGCCACGGGCTGGCCGGGCTGGGCGCTGCTGTGGACTTTATTCTGGCAACCGGGGTGGATGCCATCCACGCCCATGAGCAGGCCCTGACGGAACGCTTCGCAGAGGGGGTTCGGGGGATAAACGGCGTGACGCTGTATGGAATCTTTTCCGGCGCCCGCGCGCCGGTGGCGGCGCTGAACCTTGCGGGGTTGGACCCCGCCGCCGCCGCCGATGTGCTGGCGGAGGAGTATGACATCGCCGTCCGACCGGGCATCCACTGCGCCCCCAGGATGCACCGGGCCCTGGGCACCCAGGATACCGGGTGCCTGCGGTTTTCCTTTGGGTGGTACACCACGGAGGAGGACGTTGACAAAGCGGTGGAGGCGCTGAAGGAGATGAGCCGGACCCAATGCGAATGAAGAGACCTACCCTGGTTATTACCTTTCCCACCACCACCGCGGCCCTGGGCTGGGAGCGGCGGTGCCAGGAGAGGGGAATCCCGGGGCGGCTGATCCCGGTGCCGGTGACCATAACGGCGGACTGCGGCCTGGCCTGGGCCATGCCGCCGGGGGAAAGGGGGCGGCTGACGGAGGTGGAGGATCTGCCCCGGTCGGACTGCCTGAAGATGGAGCTGTAGGCGTGGGCCTTTGCCCGCGGGGAAAGGAGGGACAAGGATGTTGGTTGTGATTCGGGGGGCCGGGGACATTGCCTCCGGCATTGCCCTGCGGCTGTATCGGGCGGGGATGGAGCTGGTGCTCACTGATCTGCCTGTTCCTACGGCGGTGCGGCGTACCGTATGCTTCTCGGAGGCGATCCGACTTGGGGAAACCCAGGTGGAGGGGGTAACCGCCCGCCTGGCCCACACGCCGGACGAGGCCATGGAGCTGGTGAAGCGGGGCGTCATTCCTGTGTTGGCCGACCCGGAGGGCAGGTGTATCCCGGCCCTCAGGCCGGACGGGGTGGTGGATGCCATTCTGGCCAAGAAAAACCTGGGTACCCACATGGATATGGCGCCGGTGGTGGTGGCTGTTGGGCCGGGATTTACCGCCGGGGTGGACTGCCACGGGGCGGTGGAGACCATGCGGGGCCATACCCTGGGCCGGGTTTTATACACCGGCTCGCCCATTCCCAATACCGGGGTGCCGGGCAACATCGGCGGCTACACGGTGGAGCGGGTGCTCCGGGCGCCTGCTCAGGGGGTTTTCCGCCCCTGTCTGGACATCGGCGCCCAGGTGAAGGCGGGGGAGGTGGCGGCTACAGTGGGCGGCGTGCCCATGGTGTGCGCCATCGACGGGTGCCTTCGGGGGCTGCTCCAGGATGGAATCCAGGTGTCTGCCGGCATGAAGTGCGGGGATATTGACCCCAGGTGCAAGCCGGAACACTGCCTCTGCGCCTCCGACAAGGCGCTGGCGGTGGGGGGCGGCGTGCTGGAGGCGCTGCTCCACTTCACGGCAAAACGGGAGGGATGAAAGATGGCGGACATTCAACTGACCAAGCTGGCCGAATGCGCCGGGTGCGGGGCCAAGGTAGGGGCGGGGGAGCTGAGTAAGCTGCTGGAGGGGCTGAAGGTCCACCAGGACCCCAACCTGCTGGTGGGCTACGACAAAAGCGACGACGCCTCGGTTTACCGGCTGTCTGAGGAGCTGGCCCTGGTGCAGACGGTGGACTTCTTCCCGCCCATTGCCGACGATCCCTATACCTTCGGAGCCATCGCCGCGGCCAATGCCCTGTCTGACGTTTACGCCATGGGGGGAGAGCCTAAGCTGGCCCTGAATGTGATGGCGGTGCCGGAGGATATGCCCAGGGAGGCGGTTCACGCCATTTTGCGGGGCGGCTATGACAAGGCCTATGAGGCGGGGGCCATCATCACCGGCGGACACAGCATCTACGACAAGGAGCCCAAGTACGGCATGGCGGTCACCGGCTTTGTCCACCCGGACAAGCTGCTGACCAATGCGGGGGCTCGGCCAGGGGATGTGCTGATCTACACCAAGCCGGTGGGCATCGGCGTGCTTACCGCCGGGATCAAGGGCGGGCTGACGGATGAGCAGACCAGGGAATATGCCCAGGCGCTGATGACCACCCTGAACAAATACGCCCGGGACATTATGGTGGGCTACCGGGTACACGCCTGCACCGATGTGACCGGCTTCGGCATGCTGGGGCACCTGCTGGAGATGGCCCAGGGCAGCGGGGTGGAGATCCACCTGGAGGTGGCCGGCTTATCCCTGATCCCCCAGGCGCTGGAGCTGGCCCGGCTGGGGGTGCTGCCGGCCGGGGTGTACCGCAACCGGCACTTTGCCCAGAGCTGGGTGGAGGACGGCGGCGTGGAGCTGGCGGTGCAGGATCTGCTGTACGATCCCCAGACCTCCGGTGGACTGATGATAGCGGTGGAGCCTCAGGATGCCCCGGCGCTGCTGGAGGCATTGAGGGGGGACGGCCGGGTCCCGGCGCCCCAGTTGGTTGGCCGTGCGGCGGAATACGCCGGCGGCAGCCGGATTTTCCTGAGATAGGGGGGACTTCCGTGGAGGATCGCACGTTGGCTGCCGCCATGGCCGAGGCCATAAGGGGCGGCGGGCAGCCCGTTTTGTGTACTGTAGTGGACAGCCAGGGCTCGGCGCCCCGGGGGCCGGGAGCCCGGATGGTTCTGCTGCCGGACGGCGCCTGCCTGGGCAGCGTGGGCGGCGGAACGGTAGAG
The DNA here is from genome assembly GCA_949293165.1 of uncultured bacterium. Lineage (GTDB taxonomy): Bacteria > Bacillota > Clostridia > Oscillospirales > Oscillospiraceae > Lawsonibacter. Next base: position 17,035 of record CASFCW010000045.1, on the reverse strand, counting down.
CGGATGGCCCAGGCCAAAGCGTCCCAGCTTCTGGCGGGGAAAGGCACGGAAGGGGTTGAGCTTTACAGCCTGGGAGGGGGAGACGGTGCTGCCGGAATGGTGTGCGGGGGTACGGCCCGGATCTCCTTCCTCCGCCTGGACAGGGGGGATCTGCCCGCCCTGGAAAAACTGTCCCGGCTGTTGGAGCTGGGCACGCCGTGCCTGTTGGTTTTGCGTGTGACAGGGGGGGCGCCGGCCATCTCGGTCTATGAGGCGGGGGAGATACCCCCCTCCCTGGAGGGCAGGATGGAGCCTGGCCCTTGTACCTGTTTGGGGGCGGCCACGTAGGCCAGGCCCTGGCCCCGATGCTGGCACAGGTGGGGTTCCGGGTGGTGGTGTTTGACAGCCGCCAGGAGCTTGCCCGGCCTGAGCTGTTCCCCGGGGTGGAGCGGGTGGTGCAGGGTGATTTTTCTCATCTGGACCGGCAGGTATCACCCACTGCCGGGGATTATGTGGTGGTTATGACGCCCGGGCATCAAAACGACCTGGAGGTGCTGACCCAGGTGCTGCCCCAGAAGCCCTTTTATGTGGGCTGCCTGGGCAGCCGGAAAAAAGGGGCCTTCCTCCGGGCTGAGCTGGCCCGGCGGGGGATCGCCCAGGAGCAGATCGACGCCATCCGTCTGCCCATTGGCCTGGACCTGGGGGGAGAAACCCCGGCGGAGATTGCCGTCAGTGTGGCCGCGCAGCTGATACAGGAGCGGTCCCGCCGCCTGGGCGGACGAAAAAAGGGCGGCTGTCCCGGATAAAAAAATACGCCTGGAGGGGGTTCCCTTCAGGCGTCTTTTTCATGGATAGGGTGGGGGATATTTATTCCGCCAGGATGATCCGCACCTGGCTGCCGGAGGCGTCATCCAGGTACAGGGTCAGGTCACAATCCTCCGCCAGCACCACGGCCAGCCCCTCCTCGCCGGAGAGCCAGGTATCGGCGGAGGCCAGGTACAGCTCCACCTGGGAGGAGACCGGCAGGGACGTGCCGCCGGACTTTACATACCAGCTGTCCCCATCCAGGAAGAAATCATCTCGGCCGGCCTGGGCTGTGGTCAGGGTGCGGACGGCGGTGACGATGGTATTTCCGCTGGAGTGCCGGCCCAGGGCTATACCGGCATAACGGTTTCCTGACAGGGAAAGGCTGCACAGGGATTTGCTGGAGGTGCCGTCGCTATTGACCAGCGCGGCGGCGGAATTGTAGGCGGTCATGGCGCCGCTGCCCAGATTGATCCCATCCTGGCCGGAGTAGAGAATCACCCGGCCATAGGAATAGCAGTTCCCCATGACATCCTTCAGCAGGAGCACATCTACCTGCCCCGCTGTGTTGAGATGATAATAGCTGACGGAAGAGGAGGGGAGGCTGTCCATCCAGGTGATGGCCTCAAAATCCGAGGAAGCCGTCCCCGCGTTTCCTTCCAGGTCATATACATATCCATCTCCGGCCCACTCGTACACAGAGCAGGAGGGGGCCAGGTCCGCGGAGCCCAGGGTCCCCTGAGTCAGATCCAACGTTCCGGAGGTGGGGGAGGAGAGGGAGGCGCACCGCAGGGTGTCGGCGGAGGATTGAGACACCTGAACCAGACTTCCCTGGTCGGAAACGTCACAGGTTATGGTTTCGGCCCGCAGCACCAGCCCGCTTCCGGTGAGGGTAACGGATGATCCGTCTTGAGACAGCACACCGATCATGTCCGCTTTTACCTGAGCGGGAGAATAGGCGGCGGCCACCTTCCCGTCATCGGTGAGCAGTACGGTCACCTCACTGCCCAGAGAAAAGTTTTCCAGAGTATCCCACGCGCTTTCCAGTACCTGGAGGGTACATCCGGCCACGGTGATGGTCTGGGCAGCGGCCACATTGGGAGAGGCGGCGGACAGATAGCCGCTGACGCGATAGTCAGACAGACGGATGGCGCCGGATGCGGCGTCATAATAGGCCACATCGTAGGCTGCTATGGAGGAAGAATCGGTTAGAACGCCGTTTTTTGTGACGGAGTAGGACTGCCCGGCGATTTGCAGCTGGGCCGCCAGGGAGGAGAGGGAAGCGGAAGAAGCCACTACCGCCTGGGAGGCGGCAGTGGTTCCGGCAGAGAGGCTGAGGCACGCGATGGCGCCGTCGTCGCCGTAGTACAGGCGCAGCGTTTTGCCCTTCCAGGCGTTGACCTGCAGGTAGCCGGTGGTGGAATAGGGGTAAACGGAACCGCCGGACAGCACCACGGTGTCGGAGGAAACCCGGAACAGGGAGCCGTCGGAGGCGGTAAAGCTGGAGGCGGTGGCGGAGGCCGCCGTTACATCCTCCCAGCCTCCCTCCAGGGGAATGAAGCCGATTGCCTGACCGGCAGCGTTGCACAGCAGGGTGCCGGCACAGCCCTCCAGCTGGCCGCTTTGGACATTCTTTTGCGTGAAATACTCGATGCCGCCATCGCCGCCATTTTCCATGGAATAGGTCATCAGCAGGCCGCTGCCGCCGCCGTAGGAGGCGTCGGTGTCCAGCAGGATGATCTCCTTGGTTTCCGCTACGCCGGAGATGGTCTCGTAATAGGCCTTGCCGCTGCCGCTGACCGTGGATTTCATGGCCCGGTAGAGCAGCACGGCGGTCTGGCCCCGGGTGAGGGGGTCGTTATCCCCCAGGGAGAGCCCATCTGACAGGCCGAGGGAGGCGGCAAAGGCGGTGTAATCCGCCGGCCACACCGAGCCGATTTCCTGGGTGGAGTAGCTCAGCATCCGAAGGAGGATGGCGGCAGCCTGGCCGTAGGTGACGGCGTCATCCGGGCCGAAGGTGCCGTCCCCGTATCCGTTGACCAGCCCCTGGCTGTAGGCCAGATTCACATATCCGTTGTACCAGGAGGAGGCCGGCACGTCGGAAAACAGGGTCTTGCGGGCGTAGACGCTTACCTGGTCGCCCATCCCCAGGGCGTTGACCACCATGGTACAAAGCTGGGCCCGGGTGAGGGAGGCGTCGGGGTCAAAGGTAGTGCCGCTGGTACCGGACACCACCCCCAGCCCCTGGAGGGAGGCCGCCGCCACGGCGGTGGTCTCGTCTGGGATATCGGTAAAAGCGGCCGAGGCGGCGGGAATGGCCGTCAGGAATGCGGCCCCGCACAGGAGCAGGGCAAGAAACCGTTTTTTCATGGAATCACACCTTTTCAAATTAGTCCGCCCGCAGGGCGTCAACCGGCTGGAGGCCGGAGGCCTTTACCGCCGGGTACATGCCGAAGCCCACCCCGATGACCAGGGAGAACAAGAACGCGGCCAGCGCCATCCAGAAGGCGGGGAACAGGATCATATCATAAATCAGCTTGCCCAGAATCAGGGAGCCGCCATAGCCCAGGAGGATGCCGATTACCCCGCCGCAGCCGGACAGGACGGTGGATTCCACCAGAAACTGGCTGATAATCACCCACCGCTGGGCGTCAACCGCCTTTTTTATGCCGATCTCCCTGGTGCGCTCGGTGACGGTGACCAGCATGATGTTCATGATGCCGATGCCGCCCACCAGCAGGGCAATGGCGGCCACGCCGCCCAGCACCACCTGGAGGGAGGCGGTCTCATCCTCGGCGGCCTCCATGGCGTCGTTGCCGTTTTCCACGGTGTAGGTGCCGGTATTGGAGTCGATGTGCTCCTCCATCCAGTCGGTGACGCTGTTGATTACCGCCGTCATGGATGTGGAAAGGGTCACCTTGATGGTATAGTCGGTAAAGGTGTCGCTGTCCAGCATCTGGCGGTTCAGGGTGTAGGGCACCACCACCGCGTCGTCCATGCTTTCCTCCGCCCCGCCGTCCTTCTGGTAGTAGACCCCCACCACGGTGAGGGGGGTGCCGTTGACCATCAGGGTTTCCCCCACCGGGTCCCGGAAGCCGAAAAGCGCGTCGGCTACGTAGGAGCCGATGACGCACACCAGGCTGCGGCTGTCCATATCCAGCTCCAGCAGGTCACGCCCCTCATCCAGGGTGTAGTTGTTGCAGGCCGACCACTGCTCATTTCCGAAGTATAGGGTGGCAGTATCGCTGGTATCGGCGTAGTATTTCAGGGTTGCGGAGGTGGAGTAGCTGGGGGTGACGCCGGTGATTTGATCGGACAAGGTTTCGTTCACCCAGTCCATGAATTCGCCGGACTGGTCGGTGGTGTTGGTGCGGTCGTAGCTGACGATGGAGACGTTGACCTTGTTGACGCCCTGCTTCTCATAGTAGGCGGTGAGGTCGGCGTTGTACCCCTGCACCACCGATACCAGGATAAGCACCGCGCCTACGCCGATGATAATGCCCAGCATGGTGAGAAAGGAGCGGATTTTTTTGTCCATCACCGATTCAAAGGCCATTTTGATGCTGTCCACTGATCTGCCCCCTTACATGTTGACGTTAATGGCCCGGCTCTCATCGGGGATGTTGGGCCGGTCCTCCACGATATGCCCGTCCTGCAGCCGGACAATCCGCTGGGCCTTGGCGGCAATGCCGTTGTCGTGGGTGATGAGGATGACGGTGGTGCCCAGGGCATGAAGCCCCCGGAGGATGTCCAGCACCTGCTTCCCGGTTTTGGAATCCAGGGCGCCGGTGGGTTCGTCGGCCATGATGATGGGGGACTGGGTGGCGATGGCCCGGGCAATGGCAACCCGCTGCTGCTGGCCGCCGGAGAGCTGGGCGGGACGGCTGTCCGCCTTGGCGGTAATCCCAACCGCCTCCAGGGCGTCCATGGCCCGCTGCCGCCGGACGGCGGGCTTGATGCCCTGGTAAGTCATGGGAAGGGCCACATTCTGCCACACGTTGAGGGAGGGGATCAGGTTATACCCCTGGAAGATAAAGCTGATTTTCCGGCTGCGGATGTCGGCCAGCTCCCTCTGGCTCCTTCTGGCCACAGGGATATCATCCAGGGTATACTCCCCGCGGGTGGGCACATCCAGGCAGCCCAGTATATTCATCATGGTGGACTTGCCTGAGCCGGAGGAGCCCACAATGGCCACAAACTCCCCATAATCAATGGACAGGGTCACCCCGTCCAGGGCCCGGACCTCGTTTTCCATGCCCTCGCTGTAAATCTTGTATAGATCCCGTATCTCAATCAGGCCCATGGTCAACCTCCGCGGTTCATGCCGCCCATCTGGCCGCCCATCTGGCCGCCCATCTGGCCGCCCATGCCGCCGAAATCAGGCAGTTCTCCGCCGCCGGGGAAGCCGGAGCCGCCTTCATCTTCGGTACCGGCGTCGGAGGTGGTGTCCCCGCCGGAGGGCGCCGTGTTCTGGTAGCGCAGGAAAAGGGTCTCCCCCTCCTCCGCGCCGGAAAGAATCTGCACGTAGGTCTCGTTGTAACCGCCTACCTCCACGGGGACGGCGTAGTACCCATCCGGATAGTCGGTGACGCTGCCTCCCGCCTGGGTGGGGTCGATGGCGCCGTCAGGGGCCTGGTCCGACTGGACCAGCAGATAGTAGCCGTCGTCATAGGTACACAGCGCGTTGATGGGCGCCAGCACGGTTTCGCCGGACTCGCCGTCCCCGTCGCTGGTGTCAATGTAGTAATACACCGTCACGCCGGAGGACAGGGCCCCGTCGGAATCAATGGTGATGGTGGCCTCAAAGGTGCTCACCCCGCTGCTGGAGGAGGTGGCCTGCAGGCTCAGATAGGTCAGGGTGGCGGGGTAATACACCGTGTCGGAGGCGGTGGTGCGGTAAACGGTGACCTCCATGCCCTCCTCCAGATAGTCCACATTCAGCTCGTCAATATTGAAGGTGATCTCCATGGAATCCTGGTTGTAGATCATGACGCTGCCGCTGTCCTGGCCGGTCATCCGGTCGGTGGCATAATCGGCATAGACCACCTGGCCGGTGATGTCGGAATACCGGGTGTACTCGGTGGCGATGGATTCCTGCAGGTCCGCAATGCGCTCCTCCTGATAGCTGATCTGCTTCTCTACCGATTCCAGCTGGGTCTGATAGCTGGAAGCGTCAATGGAGAAGAGGGTTTGACCGGCACTGACAGTCTGGTAATCCACCACATTCACCCCGGTCAGCTCTCCGGAGGCCTTGGCGGTGATGGTTTCCTCCCGGCGATAGTCCAGGGTGCCGTCTGTAGCGGCGTAGATGGGCTGCCCGTCCCCGCCTTCCAGCCAGCAGGTAGCGGTGGTGCCCTGGGTGAGGGAGCCGGGATTTTGCACCTCCAGGGTGACGGCGAAGCACTTCATGCCCTCGGGGGTGACATAGTTAACGTAGCGGATGTCGGTTACGGTACCGGTGAGGGAGAGCATCTGCTCCGGGACGGAGACGGTGACTGCCTGGCCGGTGCGGATTTCCTCCTGATAGCTGTAGCTGAAATAAAGGGTGGTCTCCATGTAGCTGTCATCTACCAGGGTGGCCAGCACTGTCCCGTTTTGCACGTTGTCCCCCACCTGGGCCTGGACGTTTTCCACCCGCCCGGCAAAGGAGGCGGTTACCTGCTGGTTGCTCAGATTTTCCTGCAGCTCCTGGTACTGTTCATAAAGGCTTTCCAGCTCCAACTCGTATTCCATGATGTCGTCCTCCACCTCAGAGGAGTCCAGCACGTAAAGCAGGTCGCCTGCCTCCACGTTGTCGCCGGTCTCCACGTACCATTCCAGGACGGTGCCGGAGACGGTATAGGTTACCGAGTCGGCGGGGGTGGTGGTGCCGGAGCCCTCCAAGGCCTCGTTCAGCTGGCCGTAGGTGGTGGCGCCGGTGATGGCTACCCGCTCCTCCTGCACGAAAAACAGCCGGTAAATCCCCAGCCCTCCAGCGATGAGCACGGCGGCCAGAAGAAGGAGTGCGATCAGCTTTTTTACTGAGAACCGCTTTCCGGGCTTTCCGGGCCGCCAGCCAGGCAGCCGCTCCCGCAGCGTTTTCCTGGGCATTTGCTCTCCCGGCACGGGGGAAAGCGGCTGGGTGTCAATGGTATTCATGGACAGACCTCCCGCGTCAATCAAAATCAGGAAACAGCCGGAGGGCTGCTTCCTGATTTATCCTAGCGGGGAATTGTGATAGAGTTATGGTGTCACTTTGAATAAATTTTAAAAAGCCCATGCCGCGTCTCCTCGGCATGGGCTCAGGCAATTGTTTATGTGGTTTCGTCCAGGGGTAGCCGGAAGGAAAAAGCCACGCCGTCCGTCCTGTTCTCCACGGCACAGCTGCCCCGGTGATGCTGGATAATGTTCTTCACAATGGACAGGCCCAGCCCTGCGTGCATCTGTTCCGTGCGGGTGCGGGCCTCATCCACCTTGTAAAAACTGTCCCATACCCGACCCAGACGGTCCTCCGGGATGGGCTGGCCCTGGTTGAATACCGTCACCTGGCCGAACCCATCCATGCACGCCAGGGTCACCGCAATCCGTCCGCTCTGGGGGGTGTGGGCGGCGGCGTTGCTGAGATAGTTGCTCAAGGCCATTTCCAGATACTGAGCGTCCCCCAGGACACAGGCAGTCTGCTCAGGGCCGGGCCCCTCCACCTGGTACTCAGCCAGCACCGGAGCCATCCGGGCCAGGGTATCCCGGCACAGCGCGCCCAGTTCCAGAGGGACCTGCCGCATAGAGGCCAGGCCGTTTTCGATGGAGGACAGCTCCAGCATACTGCCCACCATCTGATTGAGCCGCTGGACCTCGTCCACAATGATGTCGCAGTATTCCTCACGGTCAATCCCCGGCACCCCGTTTTTCAGATTTTCGGCGTACATCTGGAGCAGGCACAGGGGGGTTTTCATCTCGTGGGACACGTTTGCCACAAACTCCCGGCGCATCTGGTCCAGCTGCTTCTGCCGGTCCACATCCCGCTGCAGGGCGGCGTTGGCCAGCCGCAATTCCTCCACGGCGGCGCTGAGGTGCCCCGCCATGCGGTTGACGCTGCCGGCCAGCTCGGCCAGCTCCCGGATGGAGCTGGACTCGTCTGCCCGGGCGGTAAAATCCAGGTCGGCCACCTGACGGGAGACGGTGCGGATCTCACGGATGGGGCGGGCAATGCTCCGGGCCAGCAGGATTCCGGCTGCGGCGCCTACCGCCAGCACAAAGGCCAGGATGAGGAGGGAGAAGCGGTTGAACAGGGCGATGCTGCTCTCCACCGATTCCACCATCACCCACAGCACCACATACCGCTCCCCGCCGCCGTAAGAGAACCGGCCGGTGAGGCACAGCATGGACTCCTCGCCCCGGAAGGGGAGCTCCACCGCCTCCGGCTCCGTGGAAAAGGTCTGGTCGGATAAGGCGGGCAGGGGAGGGGCGTCGGGGACGTTGATGTCCATGGGCCGGCTGGTGTATACCACCCGCCTTCCGTCGTGGATCAGCACCCGGATGTTGTCCCCGTCCTCCCCGGGACGGAGCAGCTCATACAGCTGCTGGGTGTTGTCGGAGTAATTTGACCGGAGGTAGGTGAAAAAGTCCTCCATCTCCGCCTTTTTGCTGCGCAGGAAGTAGGGCCTGGCCAGAAACAGCCCAAAGACCAGCTGGCCGGCGGCCACCAGCAGCAAAAGCAGGGCGGTGAAGGCCAGCAGACGGGTGCGGATGGAATGGGGGCGGCTCATGGCTTCACCTCAAACTTGTAGCCCACCCGGTACACCGTCTGCAGGTACTCCGCCCGCTTGCCCAGCTTCAGGCGCAGGTTTTTGACGTGGATATCCACCGTCCGCTCATCCCCGCTGTAATCCAGCCCCCACACCTGGTCCAGCAGCTGGCCCCGGGAGAGGATGAGGCCGGGATTGCTCATGAAATGGTACAGCATGGAAAACTCCTTAGGTGTCAGCTCCACCGGCTGGCCTTCGACCTCCACCCGGTGCTGCTCCGGGTTGATGGACACCCCTTCCACAGAGAGTTCCCCCGTTTGAACGGCCTGTCCCGCACGGCGGAGCACCGCGTCCATCCGGGCCAGCAGCAGCGCGGTGGAAAAAGGCTTGGGGATATAGTCGTCCGCCCCCTGGGAAAAGCCCTGAAGCTGGTCGTACTCCCCGCCCCTGGCGGTCAGCATAATCACAGGGGTGTGTGGGGAGAGATCCCGCAGCCGCCGGAGGACGCCGAACCCATCCAGCTCCGGCATCATCACATCCAGCAGCACCAGGTCCACACTGGCGCTGTGAGTTTCGAAAAGCGCCAGGGCCTGCCTGCCGTTTTCCGCCGTCAGCACATGGTAGCCGTTGGCCGACAGCAGATCCCGCAGGGCCCGGAGGATGCGGGTCTCATCATCGGCCAGCAGGACGCACCGCTTCCGTTCATACATCTGTTTCTGCCCCCTTCCGCACGGGTCGGCTTGGCCGCCCGTTGACAGAACCATTATAAAATGGGTGGAAAAACCATGTCAAGACCGCTGTTCCGTCCGCGTGCGGACCCCTTTATCCGGGGGACAGGATCGGGACGCGAACGGGAATTCGTGGAGAGTGAGGAAACAAAGAACCGGCGTGTTATCGTCATGGACGCCAACAATCCCATTGCTCAGGAGCTGCTGAAGGCAGAAGGAAAATAGGAAGCCGCTTCCTGCTGCAAAATAGCCCTAAAAGGCTGCTGAGGACGCCCCATGCAGAGCGTCCTCAGCAGCCTTGTTTATCCCTTGGCCATGCCGGCGCGGGATTGAGCAGTGGTGGAGCGGTCGAAGGCGGGATTGGTGAGATAGACGTTTTTGGCATCCATCTTCTCCTTGCACAGCCGCAGACACTCGCCAAAGCGCTGGAAGTGTACGATCTCCCGCTCCCGCAGGAAGCGGATGGCGTTATTTACGTCCGGATCGTCGCTGAAGCGCAGAATATTGTCGTAGGTGAGGCGGGCCTTCTGCTCCGCTGCAAGGTCCTCTGTCAGGTCGGCAATCACATCGCCGGTGGACTGCATGCCGTCGGCGCTCCAGGGGGTGCCGGAGGCGGCGGTGGGATAGATGCCGGTGGTGTGATCCACAAAATAGGGGGCAAAGGGGGTGTCCTTGATCTGGTCGGCGGTGAGGTTCCGGGTCAGCTGATGGACGATGGCGGCCACCATCTCCATGTGCCCCAGCTCCTCAGTCCCAATATCCGTCAGCAGGCCTTTGGCCTCGGCGTAGGGCATGGCATAGCGTTGGGACAGGTAGCGCATGGCCGCCCCCACCTCACCGTCGGGCCCGCCGTACTGGCTGATGATGAAGGCAGCCAGTTTCGGGTTGGGCGTGGAAATTTTCACCGGGTATTGCAGCTTTTTTTCATAGACAAACATACACACACCTCCTTATTGCTGGGCATTCCAGGGCCAGGGCTCCTCCAGCCAACGGAAGGACTGGCCGTTGGCGGCCGAGCACTGGGTCAGCGGGCCGTACTGGGCCTCATAGGCGGCTTTGGCCTCTTTGGCGGCGGCGGCGTAATCCTGAAACAGGGCGAAGGCCTCGACGTCATCGGCATGGGTGTCCAGATAGGCGCCCAGCTCCATGACTACAAATTCCAGTGCCTGGAGCTGGGTCAGGGGGGTGGCTGGCACGGCGCTGCCCTCCACCTTGAGATGGAAGGGGAGGTTCAGGCCGGGGAAGAGGGTGCCGTTGGCCAGCGCCTCAGTCTGGGTGTATTTTTTCGCCCCCTTGGGCTGGAAGGGGACGTATGGCACGGAAAGTCCGGCGCAGGGCGGCAGAGAGCCCTGTCCCTCCTGGCACACGCCGGGCATGGGGCAGCTGTTGCCTTGATCTTGGTTCAAAACAGATTCCTCCTTCGAGGGAAATTAGAAGGGGAAAGGAAAACCCCTCCGACCCATACTATGAGCCGAAGGGGAAAGGGGTCCCAAGCAGGCATACCGGGGGAAGCCGCCGCCATACATATGCTGTATAGGAGGTGGTCACCATGGAATGGAGGGCATGGGCCGCGGGGATCGCGGCCCTGGCGGTGCTGGGCGGCGGCATGCTGGCCCAGACCTACGGGGGGCAAATCGCCCCGGCGGCCTCCCCGGCGGCGGCCAGGGAAATCCGCTGGATTCTGGACGCCGGGCATGGGGGGGAGGATGGGGGCGCCGTATCCGTCAGCGGCGTGGCGGAGAGCCAGGTCAACCTGGCGGTGGCCCTGCGCCTGGATCAGCTGCTGGGGCTGCTGGGCCAGCCCGCCCTGCTGCTGCGGGAGGAGGACATCTCCCTCCATACGCCGGAGGCGGAGACACTGCGGGAGAAAAAACGCTCCGACCTGATGGAGCGGGTCCGAATGGTCAACGAGCTGCCGGAGGCGACCCTAATCAGCCTCCACCAAAACAGCTTCCCGCAGGGGCAATATTGGGGCACCCAACTGTTCTGGGCGCCGACAGAGGGGTCCATGGAGCTGGCCAAGGAATTTCAGGCCCTGATCCAGGAAACCCTTCAGCCGGAAAACCGGCGGGCCGCCAAGGAAGTGGATGACTCCGTCTATCTGATGAACCACGTCCAGGGGCGGGCGGTGCTGGTGGAGTGCGGCTTCCTGTCCAATCCGGAGGAGGAGGCCCTGCTGCTGTCTCCGGCCTATCAGACGAAAGTGGCGGCAGTTTTGGCGGCGGGATGCGTCAAAAACCGCCCAGTTCCCGGATAACGGCGCCGGCCAGCACAAGGCCGGCCGCCCCCGGCACATAGGAGAGGGAACCCGGGGTATCCCGCCGGGCGGTGGAGCCGGGACGGGTGCCGGCCCCGGCGGGGACCTCCTGGCAGACCGCCCCCACGGGGGTGCGGGGCAGCTCCGTGGAGTAGACGACCTTCAGGTGCGTCACACCTCTGCGGCGCAGCTCCTTGCGCATAACCCGGGCCAGGGGACAGCCCTGGGTCTTGCTGATGTCGGTGACGGTAAATGCCGTGGGGTCCAGCTTGTTTCCAGAGCCCATAGCACTGATAATCGGAACTTGTAAAGCCTGACACCTTGTCACCAATTCCAGCTTGGCGGCCACCGTGTCGATGCAGTCCACCACATAGTCATACTGGCTCAGATCCACCAGGTGGGCGGTTTGGGGCAGGTAAAACAGGGGAATGGCCTCCACATGGCAGGCGGGGTTGATGTCCCGCACCCGCTCCGCCATAACCTGGGCCTTGGGCAGGCCAATGGTGGAGTGGAGGGCGGCAATCTGGCGGTTCAGGTTGCTTTCTGAGACGGTATCGTCGTCATATAGGTGTAAAGTACCTACACCTGCCCGGGCAAGGGCCTCCACGCAAAAGCCGCCTACACCCCCTACGCCGAACACCGCCACCCTGGCCCGCATCAGGCGTTGAATGGGTTCGTCTCCCACCAGCAGTCGGGAGCGGATAAACTGGTCAGACATAGAAACGCTCCTTTGTTCCTTTGTCCCTTTAGTATATCACATAGAGCTGGGTTATACCAGCTGATAAAACAGCCCGTGCTGCACGCAGTACCAATACAGCTTTCCATGGCCGATCCGGGGCAGACGGGCCTGCAGGTCCCACTCGGGATAAAGCCGGCGGAGCACCAGTGTCTCGCCTGTGACCAGTGCCGCGAAGGACACATAGTGCTCCTTGGTCATGGGATGGTTGGAAGAAATAAAATAGTCGTTTTCAATCAGCTCCACTGTGAGGCGCTCATCCTCCGGGGCCTTGACCGCCTCCAGGGGGACAAGTTTTTTGCCGCAGCAGGAGACCGCCCCCGATGCGGAGGCGGTAATCAGGTTGCCGCAGGTGGGGCAGAGGTAAAAGTTCAGATGTTTCATGGTTCCTCCGTTTTCCTGGTTTTCCGTCAGCTCCCCGGCCAGCAGGCTTTCCACCGGAACGCCCAGAATCAAGGCCAGCTGAGGGAGCAGGGAGACGTCCGGACAGCCCTGGCTCCGTTCCCACTTGGATACGGCCTTATCGCTGACGGCCAGCTGTTCCGCCAGGCGGCGCTGGGTCAGCCCCTTTTGCAGCCGGAGCCGGCGGATCAGCCCGCCGATTTTCTCATAATCCATGCTTGGTTCCCTCCCAGGTGATGAATTTGTCCGTCTGGAACAGCATATCAGAATTTTGCCGCTTTGCCAACCGACGCAGCGTAGACATGAAAAACGGGGGCGCACACTGTGCGTCCCCGTTTCCCTGTTATTTCACCAGCTGGCTCATGTCGTACAAACCGGGGGTCTGGACGGTGGCCATAAACTTGGCCGCTTCCACCGCACCCTGGGCGAAGATCTCCCGGGAGAGGGCGGTGTGCTTGATCTCCATAATCTCGTCATGGCCGGCGAAGATGATCTCGTGCTCGCCTACGATGGTGCCGCCCCGGACGGCGGAGATGCCGATTTCCTTCTTTTCCCGGGGATGGCGGACGCTGTGGCGCTCAAAGACGTACTCCGTCTCATGGCCGCAGGCGGCTGCGGCGGCGTCGGCAATCATCAGGGCGGTGCCGGAGGGGGCGTCCACCTTCCGGCGGTGGTGCCGCTCCACGATCTCAATGTCGTAGCTGTCCCCCAGTACAGAGGCGGCCTTTTTCACCAGCTCCAGCAGCACATTGATGCCCAGGGACATATTGGCTGAGCGGAAAATAGGCACCTGGAGGGCGGCGGCCCCAATCTGGGCTACCTGCTCAGGGGAATAGCCGGTGGTGGCAAGCACCAGGGGGGTGCCGGTGGCCTTGGCAAATTCCAGCAGGCCGTCCAGCGCGGCGGGGGCGGAGAAGTCAATGACGGCGTCCGCATGGCCGGTAAACTGGCTGGGGGAGGGGTAGACGGGATAATCCCGGTCGTTGCTCCCCAGCACGTCGAAGCCGGCGGCTACGGTAATACCTGGGTCAGCCTTGCACAGGCTCTCCACCACGCGGCCCATATGGCCGTTGCAGCCGGAAATGATTATCTTCAGCATGGGCCACGCTCCCCTTACAGCAGGCCCTTGGAGGCCAGCGCGGCGCGCAGCACCTCCAGATTCTTGGGGGCCATATCGCACAGGGGCAGGCGCAGGGGGCCGGCCTCCATTCCCATCAGGTTCAGGGCGGTCTTTACCGGGATGGGGTTGACCTCGCAGAACAGGGCGTCAATCAGATCCATGTACTCGATCTGCAGCTTGGAGGCGGCCTGGAAGTCGTTTTCCAGGCACAGATGGGTCATCTTGGCCATCACCTGGGGGATGATGTTGGAGGCCACGGAGATCACGCCCTTGGCGCCCAGGGACATCATGGGGACCACCTGGTCGTCGTTGCCGGACCAGATGTAAAAGTCGTCGCCGCACAGGTGGCGGGTGTGGGCCAGGAGGGAGAAGTTGCCGCTGGCCTCCTTCACGCCGTTAATCTTGGGGTTCTGGGACAGGGTGTGGTAGGTCTCAGCGGTGAAGGACACGCCGGTGCGGCTGGGCACGTTGTACAGGATGATGGGCAGCTCGGTGCGGTCGGCAATGTACTCGTAATGCTTAATCAGGCCGTTCTGGCTGCACTTGTTGTAGTAGGGGGTGACGTGGAGCAGGGCGTCGGCGCCGGAGTCCTGGGCGTGGAGGGAGAGGTACACGGCGGCGGAGGTGTCGTTGCTGCCCGCGCCGGCGATCACCTTCACCCGGTGATCCACCCGCTTGACACAAAACTCCACGGCGGCGATGTGCTCCCGGATGGTCATGGTGGCCGACTCGCCTGTGGTGCCGCAGACGCACACAGCGTCCACGCCGCCTTCGATCTGCATGTCGATCAGCCGTCCGAAGGCATCGTAATTGATGTTTCCGCTCTGGTCAAAGGGGGTCGCCAGAGCCACGCAGCTGCCGGTAAAAACCGGGGTTCTTGCCATAGAAATCAACATCCTTTCTCAGGGATTGCCTGCCCGGCGGCCCGGGCGGGGAGGAATGGGAACGGGATCAGCGGGCGGTGATGTACCCCTCGGCGCACAGCAGCTCAGCCAGCAGCACAGCGCCGCCGGCAGCGCCCCGGAGGGTGTTGTGGGACAGGCCCACGAACTTGTAATCATACTGGGTGTCGGGACGCAGGCGGCCCAGGGAGATGGCCATGCCGCCTTCCAGCTCCCGGTCCAGCTTGGCCTGGGGACGGTCGGGCTCCTCGAAGTAGTGGAGGAACTGCTTGGGAGCGGAGGGGAGGTTGAGCTCCTGGGCCCGGCCCTTGAACTCCGCCCAAGCCTGCTTGATCTCCTCCATGGAGGGCTTGTTGGTAAAGGACATGAACACGGCGGCGGTGTGGCCGTCGGACACAGGGACACGGAGGCACTGGGCGGTGATGGCGGGGGACTGGGCGGAGACGATCTTGCCGTCCACCACCTCGCCCCAGACCTTCAGGGGCTCCTGCTCGCTTTTCTCCTCCTCGCCGCCGATGTAGGGGATCAGGTTATCCACCATTTCCGGCCAGCGCTCGAAGGTCTTGCCGGCGCCGGAAATGGCCTGGTAGGTGCAGACCAGCACCTTCTCCAGCCCATACTTCCGCAGGGGATGGAGGGCGGGGGCGTAGCTCTGGATGGAGCAGTTGGACTTGACGGCGATGAAGCCCCGCTGGGTGCCCAGGCGGCGGCGCTGGGCGGGAATCACGTCCAGATGCTGGGCGTTGAGCTCGGGTACCACCATGGGTACATCCTCCGTCCAGCGGTGGGCGGAGTTGTTGGACACCACAGGGCACTCCGCCTTGGCGTACCGCTCCTCCAGGGCACGGATTTCTTCCTTCTTCATATCCACGGCGCAGAACACAAAGTCCACCATGGAGGCGATCTTCTCCACGTCGGCCTGGGCATCCAGCACCACCATGTCCTTGGCCTGCTGGGGGATGGGGGTTTTCATGGCCCAGCGGCCAGCCACGGCCTGCTCATAGGGCTTACCCGCGGAGCGGGGGCTGGCGGCGATGGCGGTGAGCTGGAACCAGGGATGGTTCTCCATCAGGGTGACAAACCGCTGACCGACCATGCCGGTTGCGCCGATGATTCCTACTTTGTACTGCTTCATGTGCTTCCGTTCCTTTCGGAGCCGGAGGGTAAACCGCCGGCAGAGTTCTGGGAGAATGGGAAAACAGAGGTTGCCAATCCCGACAAAAACCGATATAATGAACCGGTACACCATGCGGGGCAGGGCGGCTGCATGTTCTCTCAGCGGGCCGTCTCCGGCCCTTTTTTATAAATATGTATACGCTGACCCCATGATAGCATGTGCAAGTTCCCCATGTCAACGGAAGGGGAACTGGCGGATTAGACAGAAATGGAGCAAAAGATGAGAAAAAAACTGACAAAATTTGTCGCTGCCGCCTTGGCGGCCTGTCTGCTGGCAACGGGCACCGCCGCCGCTCCCGCGGAGAAGGGCACTGTGCTCTGGGAGGACCCGGTCCAGGTGGGCCTGGCCTACGGCTCCAGTGCCCTGGTCAACGCCAACCTGGAAAACAACACCGGCTGCGGCGAGGGCTATCGGCTGGGCTATTTTGACGAGGATCTGGCCTTCCATGAGCTGGGCCGCACCCAGGCCGACACCACTCAGATCACCATGATAAAAACCCAGAACACCTGGGTATCCGGCACCAGCTATTCCCTGTCCGACAATGGGGGAAAGGTGATCGGCTGCTACCACATCCAGCTGCCCGGTACATACGACGACTTCGACCAGGCCAAGGAGGCGGCGGAGGAGTATGATGGCGGCTTCCCCGCCTGGATCAGCGGCAGCTACCAGGCCAGGGTGGGCGCTTACGCCACCAAAGAGGACGCGGAGGCGGCCAGAAGCCAGCTGGGGCTGGAGGACTGTACCATTCTGGGCACCACGTCCTACGGCGTGAACGTCACCATCACCGGGACCACCACCATCCTGTTCCAGTTTGACGGCGGGGCGGAGCTGGCCCTGGGGGTGCTTCCCGATGTGACCGGGGCAGACGAGGTCCGCACCTGGTTCAAGGGCTACCGCTATTACGGCGGGTTCCGGTATGAGCGGATCAGCGGCGGGAATATTACCGTGGTCAACATTGTGGATATGGAAACCTATATCAAGGGCGTAATCCCCTATGAGATGAGCAACAACTGGCCGCTGGAGGCCTTGAAGGCGCAGGCGGTGTGTGCCCGCAGCTACGCCTACAACAACATCGCCAGCCAGAAGCACAGCAAATACCATTTCGATGTCTGCAATACCACCGACTGCCAGGCCTACCACGGCACCAGCCAGGTGACGGCCAACAGCAACGCCGCCGCCGCGGTTGCCCTGAGTTCGGGCGTGATG
>CASFCW010000044.1 GCA_949293165.1 uncultured bacterium | reverse complement strand
TGAAACTCCCCCTAAGATAAGATCTCTCATCCGAAAGGAGTAAGGCTCGACGTAGACTATGTCGTAGATAGGTCGGAGGTGGAAGTGCTGTGAGGCATGGAGCTGACCGATACTAATAAGCCGAGGGCTTGACCTTAAGGTCAAAGGATGAAATGCAGGCGCTTGCCGGCGATGGAAGCGGTTTCACTGTTCGGTTTTCAGGGTGCAGCCCAGCGCACCCCGTTTCTTGAGAGAATGGAGTAGAGGAGAAAGCGGTATAAGGCTTTCTTTGCTTCCTTTCTTTCTCGAAAGAAAGGAAGTTGGTGCTGATTAGGGCGAGGGTCCACCCGTTCCCATTCCGAACACGGAAGTTAAGCTCGCTTCTGCCGAAGATACTTGCCTGGAGACGGGCCGGAAAAATAGGTAGCGCCAACACAGACCACACCCCGGAACTTCGGTTCCGGGGTGCTTTGTTTTCCGGCAGGGAAAACCGCATTGCCGCCCATGGGGACGGACAATGCGGTTTTTTGCGTGATTGGGGGGGTCAGGGCTCCAGATAGAGCTGGATGTCCGCGTCGCAGAATTTTTGAATCAAGGGGTTGGAATGGCTTTTGTTCCAGACCGCCAGCAGGTTGGAGCTGATGTCCCGTGGATCACAGTCCAGGTCAATCAAACTGATATCATAGGCCCGCAGCTGGCGGCCGGGGGCGTGGCAGATGGTGACGCAGTTGCCGGACTGCACCGTCATAATGTAGGATTGGGGATCGGGGCATTCAAAGGTGATGTTGGGGGAGAGGCCGTATTTGTGGCAGAGCCGGATGAGAGAATTGTGGGAGTAGGTATAGTTTTTCCCAGTGAGGACGGCAAACTGCTCCTGGGATAGCTGACTCAGCGAGACCTTCTTTTCCCCCGCCAGAGGGTGCTGCCTGGAGACAATCAGCTTATAGGGGGCCTGGCAAATGACCCGGGATTCAAACTCCTTTCGCTCCGGGCACAGCGCGTCCCGCAGGAGGAGCATGTCCAGGGAGCCGTTGAGCAGCAGCTCAGGGAGGACGTTGATGTTCTTCTGGCACAGGGAGACCTGCACATTGGATTGGAGGGAGGAGAGCCGCTGCATAAAGGAAAAGACCACATCCTGAAGCATGACGCCGTAGTAGCCCAGGCGAATGGTCACCGTTTGGCTGTTGTTGGCCATCTTGGCCCAGTTGGACAGCTCTTTGCAGGCGCTTACGACCTGCTCGGCGTACTTGATACAGGCGTACCCCTCCGGCGTCAGGGACACAGACCGCTTCGTCCGATAAAAGAGCTTGACCCCCAGCTCCTCCTCCAGCAGGGCAATCTGCTTGCTCAGGGCCGGCTGGGAGATGTATAATTCCTGAGACGCGTGGGAGTAATTCAAATAAGTGGCCAGCGCCAGAAAGTATTCCAGCCGCTGTGTATTCATGAAGCCCACCTCCGGAACCGGCGTTCTTTTTCATCCATTATAGTATATTGCGGCGTAAAATCAAGTAGGATAGCATTGCGCCCTTCCGGTGAGGGAGGGCCGGAGCAGGGCGAGATTAGCCAGACGTGTTATTCTGTTTGGTTATAAGTTTGAATGTAAGGCGGCGAAAACGATATTTCCATTCTTCAGAAAAATATGCTATTCTTTTGGTAGATTCAGAAGGAAAACTTCAGAAAATAGCTTCTATTTATGAAAACTCAGGCGTGACGAAAAAGGGGGAACTTAGAATGAAAAAGCAGCTTACATCCCTGTGCCTGGTGGCGGCCCTGTCCTTGCTGACGGCGTGCGGCGGGACGCCCTCCTCCACCGGCAGTTCCAGCAGCACACCGCCCAGCGGATCTCAGGAGCAGGAGGGCTGGAAGACCACCGGCCAGATTGAGCTGGTCGTCCCCTTCTCTCCGGGAGGCTCCAGCGATTTGAGCGCCCGGGCGCTGGCCCCTTATTTGGGTGAGGTGCTCGGCTGCAACATCTACATCAACAACATCTCTGGGGCCAGCGGACTGACAGGAACGGCTTACGCCCTGGAGAAGGAGCCGGACGGGTACACCTATGTGTGGCTGGGTACAAGAGCGGTGTCCCCGGAGATCTACCAGTCTATCGCTCCCTACACTACGGAGGATCTGGCCGCCATCGCGGAGGTAACGGAGACTTTCAGCGTCCTGGCCGTTCCCGCCAACAGCCCGTTCAACACGGCGGAGGAGCTGTTCGACTACTGCAAGGAGAACCCCGGCGTGAAATACGGCCATACTGGCCGGGGCTATAAGAATCACATCACCGCCCTGACGATGAACAGCACCTACGACCTGGGCATGGTGGAGGTGCCCTACAGCAGCGACGCCGACGCCTGCACCGCCCTGCTCCGTCAGGAGATCACCATGGGCTTTATCAGCCTGACCACCGCCGCCCAGCAGGCGGAGGCAGGGGACCTGAAGATCCTGGCCATCCTCAATGAGAACCGCTCGGAGGACTTCCCTGATATCCCCACCATTGGGGAGACCAAGTACGCCATTCCCGACATCGTGTCCTACATTGGCCTGTTCTGCGACGTAGATGTGGACGACGAGATTATCCAGGCTATGAGCGACGCGGTGAAGACCTGCTTTGAGGAGTATCCGGAGCTGACGGAGGATCTGGCCGCCATCGGACAGAGCGCCGTCTACCGCGACCACGATGACTTTACCACCCTGATTACGGAGCTCAATGACGTAATCGAGCCGGTGTGGAAGGAAGCAGGGCTGTACGAATGACCGTTAGCCAACGGTGAATTGCCGCATAAGGAGCCGCCTGTTTCAGGGGGCTTCTTATGCTAATCGGAGAAAAGGAGGGGCGGAGCGCTTCTATGGACAAGAAAAATATGGCATTTTCCCTCATCTGCATTGCCGTCAGCCTGGTGTTCATTTTCTGGATTATCCCGGACAATGTGCCCTCATCCTCCCTGTCGGGGGACATTCCGTCCGCCGCCCTGCCCACCGGAATGATGTGCGCTGTTCTGGTGGGTGGCGTTGCGGTTTTGCTGGAGGCGGTGTCGGGGAAAAAGAAGAAACAGGAGGATGAGGAGGACAGCGGCGGGGAAAAGCTGAATCCCCTGCGGTTTGCCGTTATCCTGGCGGTGCTGATCGGGTACGTGCTGGCCCTGGATAACATCGGCTTTTACGTCTCCACCCTGTGCTTTCTGACGCTGGGCCTGTATTACTACAACCGGCCCAGGCTGTCCCTGGTGAAAACGGCGCTGATTTCGGTGATCTTCCTGGCCTGCGTGTTTTTGCTGTTTGAGAAAGGCCTTGTGGTATACATGCCCAGAGGCTTGCTGTTCTAAGGGGGGATTGGGCTGTGAATGATTTAATCAATGGAATCCTGCTGGTGCTCAACGTAAAATCCATTCTGATGATGGCTTTGGGCGCTGTGCTGGGGGTGGTGGTAGGCGCCATCCCCGGGCTGACGGGCACCATGGCCATCGCCCTGGTGCTGCCCATCACCCTGTACGTGTCACCCTGGCTTGGCATTCCCCTGATTCTGGGGATTTACAAGGCCTCCGGCTGGTCGGGCAGTGTGGGCAGCATCCTGCTGGGTACCCCCGGCAACGCCGCAGCCGCCGCCATGGTGCTGGACGGCTACCCCATGAAGCAGCAGGGCAAGGGCATGAAGGCGCTGAAAGCCAGCCTGGTCTGCGGTGTATTTGCCGATTTCGGCAGCGACATCATCACCATCCTGGTCTGCGCCCCCCTGGCCACGCTGGCGCTGATGTTCGGCCCGCCGGAATTCATGCTGCTGATTATCATGGCGCTGATGGTCATTGCCTCCGTGGGGGCGGGCTCCTTCTGGAAGGCGGTGATCGCCGCGGCCCTGGGCCTGTTTTTCTCCCTGGTGGGCATGGACCCGGTGCTGTCCACCCCCCGGCTGACCTTCGGCATGTATCAGCTGCTTTCCGGCATCAACCTGGTGCCTCTGCTCATCGGCGCCTTTGCCTTTTCCGAAATGATTCAGAAGATGATGAACATGACGGAGGATTCCGCCGTCATCAAGACATCGCTGAATCCCTCGGAAATCAAGGAGAACAATTCCTATACCTTCCGGGAGTTCCGTTCCACCTTCAAGTCGGTGGTGCGCTCCACCCTCATCGGGACATGGATCGGCCTGCTGCCCGGCATCGGCTCCGGCGTCTCCCCCTGGGTGGGGTACAGCGCGGCCAAGCGATCCTCCAAGCATCCGGAGGAGTTTGGAAAGGGCTCCCTGGAGGGCCTGGTGGCCGCTCAGGCTGCCTCCAACTCAGTGGCCGGCGCCAACCTGATCCCCCTGCTTTCCCTGGGCATCCCCGGCGATACCACCGCCGCGCTGCTCATCGGCGTAATGATGGCCCACGGCCTGATTCCCGGGCCCCTGATCTTTGACCGGACGCCTGACGCGGTGTATGCCATCTTTGCCACCTTGATTATCTGTGATCTGGTTTATCTCCTGGTGGGACTGGTCACCTGCAGGGTGTGCGGCAACATCACCATGGTGCGCAACTCCGTGCTGGTGCCCATTGTTACGGTGCTTTGCGTGATTGGGACCTACGCCTATAACAAGTCCATTTTTGACGTGTTCGTAATGGTATTTTTCGGCCTGCTGGGCTTCGCCATGAAGCGCAACGGGGTAAACGTCCCCATTTTTGTCATCGCGTTCATCCTGGGGTCCATGTTTGAGACCAACTTCCGGCAGAGCCTGGTTCTGCTGGATGGGAATTTGCTGGGCGCGCTGGGCCGGCCGGTGTCCGCCGTCTGCGCCCTGGTGATCGTAGGCATGGTGATTTCCAACCTCTACCGGTTTTACAGGGAGAGAAAGAAAAATACCGCGGAGAAGCAATGAAAGTGGAGAAGGTAGTTTATGAAAACAGCAATCATCAATGGGAAGATCTTTGACGCCGTGAGCGGGACGACCCGTCAAAACGGGGCTGTCATTTTGGAGGACGGGAAAATCCAGGCGGTTTTGCAGGATGCCCGGGAGGCTGACCGCTGCTGCGTGGAGGAATGGATTCAGCTGGGGGAGGAGGAGTGCCTCCTGCCCGGCCTGATCGACGCACATGTCCACCTGGCCTTCGGCGGGGTGGACAAACGGGAGAAGGCGGATTCGGCGCCATACCGCCAGATGCGCTTTATCCAGAATGGGATAATCAACCTGATGCACGGCGTCACCACCCTGCGGGACTGCGGAGCGGCGGACGGGCTGGACATCAACTACAAAAGGGCGCTGAGCCGCCGCATTACCATTGGCCCCCACCTCTACGTGTGCGGGCAGCCCCTGATTGCCTCCGGCGGCCACTGCACCTACATGGGCAGGCAGGTGGACGGCCCCTATGAGGCGCGCAAGGGCACCCGGGAACAGCTGGACAAGATGGTGGACTTCATCAAGATCATGGTCACGGGGGGGATCTCTACCCCCACCGGCACCCCCTGCACCGCCCAGCTGAAGATGGATGAGATTGAGGCAATCATTGACATTGCCCACATGAACGGGAAATACGTCAGCGTCCATTTGCAGGGCGGGGACTCCCTGATCCCCTGCGTGGAGGCCGGGGTGGACACCGTGGAGCATGGGATTTTCCTGACCCGGGAGGGCATCGACTGCATGAAGCGCCACGGCGTGTATTATATCCCCACCCTCTCCGCCATTAAAATGATTGCCGATAAGGGCGCGGAGGAGTCTGTCCCCCTGGATCATGTATCCATTGAGAAGGCCAAGGCGGCCACAGCCGCCCACCGGGAGAGCTTCCTGGCCGCGGTGGAGGCCGGGCTGGTAATCGGCGCGGGCACGGATTACAAGCACGGCATCCTGGCCGACGAGCTGGAGACCATGGTGGAGTACGGCTGGACGGCGAAGGACGCCCTGCTGGCGGCCACCCGGAACAACGCCCAGATCCTGCGGATTGAGGACCGGGCGGGCACCATCGAGGCGGGAAAAGACGCCGATTTGCTGGTGGTGAGGGGTGACCCCACCCAGTGCGTCAGCCACATCCGGAACGTACATATGGTTTTCCTGGATGGGGAGCGTGTGGTGCAGGACGGGATGCTGGCCTACCCCCTGACCTATCTGGTGGAGCCCATCCAGTCCATCAGCAACAGCGGGAAGTAACAAAATAAGCTGCGGGCCGTCCCGGAGAGGACGGCCCGCGTCGCACATCATGGAGCAAATCAGCCCGCCGGGAGGTTTCCCGGCGGGCTTTTTGATTACTTCTGGAGCTTGTGGCCGGTGTGGGGCCGGGCGATTTCCACCACCATCTTGGTCAGGGCAAACAGGGCGATGGCGTTGGGAATGACCATCAGGTTATTGAACATATCGGTCAGCTCCCATACCAGGGTGTTGGACATCAAAGTGCCCAGGAAGATAAAGACCAGGGCGATCACGGAGTAGACAGGAGCGGCTTTTTTGCCGAAGAGGTAGATAACGTTGATCTTGCCGAAAAGGTTCCAGCCCAGCACCGTGGAGAAGGCGAAGAAGAACAGGCACACCGCCACGAACATGGCGCCCAGATCGGCGCCAAAGACGGTGCCGAAGGCGGTCTGAGCCAGGTTGGTGTTGCTGATCCCCTCGGGAATGACGCCGGTATACAGGATGCCGTCGCTGGTATACAGGGTAGAGATGACGACCAGTGCGTTGAGGGTCAGCACCACGAAGGTGTCCATAAACACGCCGATCATAGCGACCACGCCCTGATCGTGGGGATCGGTGACGTTGGCCTGAGCGTGAGCGTGGGGGGTGGAGCCCATGCCGGCCTCGTTGGAGAACAGGCCGCGCTTGGCACCCTGGCTGATGGCGGTCTTGATGGCGTGGCCGAAGCCGCCGCCGATGATGGCCTGGGGCTCAAAGGCGTAGTGGAAAATCATGCCGAAGGTGGCGGGAAGGTACTGGATGCGGGCGACAAGAACAGCCAAACCGCCCACCAGGAAGATCACAGCCATGATGGGAACGAGCTTCTCAGTGACAGAAGCCAGGCGCTGCACACCGCCCAGGAAGATGATGCCGCAGATAACCACCAGAACGATGCCTACGATCCAGGAAGGGACGCCGAAGGCGGTCTGGAAGGTGGAGCCGATGGAGTTGGACTGTACCATACAGCCCATGAAGCCCAGGGCCAGGATGATGGCCACGGCGAAGAAGCCGGCCAGGAACTTGCCGAAGCCGCCGCGGAAGGCGGTGGTGATGTAGTAGACGGGGCCGCCGTGGAAGTCGCCCTTCTCGTCGGTGATGCGGGTCTTAATGGCCAGGGTAGCCTCGGCGTAGATGGTGGCCATGCCGAAGAAGGCGATAATCCACATCCAGAAGATGGCGCCGGGGCCGCCGGTGAGGATGGCGCCGGAGGCGCCCACGATGTTGCCGGTACCCACCTGGGCGGCGATGGCGGTGGCCAGGGCCTGGAAGGAGCTCATGCCCTGCTCCTGGCGGCCGCCGTGGAGGGACAGATTGCCGAACACCTTTTTCATGCCCTCGCCGAAGCAGCGGATCTGGACAAAGCGGGTATTGATGGTGTACCACAGGCCCACGCCGATGAGCAGGAACACCAGGATGTAGCTGGACAGGTATACGTTGATGGTGGAAACAATGGGGTAAAGTGTGGCTTCCAGGGATTCTAGCATGTCATTTCTCTCCTTTTGGACAAAAAATGAACCGTGGAGGGCTCAGCTCCACGGTGTGCGCTTCAGGAAAACGACGAAATCTGCCCGGGCACATATGTGTCCCGGCCAGGCGGCCGTCCCCTCTGTCCTTTTGCCTGAGAGATTGGCGGAACTTCCTCCGCGTTGCACCTTCGGCACTCGTGATCGAGCTTCTCCAGAGTTACATCCACGCACAGTCCCCACCCGGCCATGCCGGGCACCTGAGAGTGTCACTCCTTCGGTAAGCGGTCTCCCGCTTTTTCCTGCGCGCTTCCTATGTCCGATTCAGTTGTGAGGCTACCATAACACAGGTTGGGCCGTCTGTCAACCCATGAAATACATTTATGCGCCTGTGACGGATTCAACCCCAACTTCAGGGCGGAAATTAGGGGAGAATGCCGGGGAAAGTTTACAATTCCCTCTTTTTTCTCCGGGATGAATGTGGTATACTGAAACATAATGTGCGTGGACGCATATGAGAGCAGCCGTGGAGACGGCAGCGATTGAGGTGTAGCTATGAACGTATTGAAAAAACTGTTTGGCACCAGCTCGCAGCGTGAGGTCAAGGCCATCATGCCCCTGGTGGAGAAGATAGAGGCGCTGGAGGAGCAGTACAAGGGCCTGACCGACGCCCAGCTCCAGGCCAAGACTCCGGAGCTGAAGGGGCGGCTGGAGCAGGGGGAGACCCTGGACGACATCCTGCCCGAGGCCTTTGCCGCCTGCCGGGAGGCCTGCTGGCGGGTGCTGGGGATGCGCCCCTACCGGGTGCAGCTCATCGGCGGCATCATCCTGCACCAGGGCCGCATTGCCGAGATGCGTACCGGTGAAGGCAAGACCCTGGTGGCTACGCTGCCCGCCTATCTGAACGCCCTGACGGGACGGGGCGTCCATGTCATCACCGTCAACGATTACCTGGCCAAGCGTGACTCCGAGTGGATGGGCAAGGTGTACCGGTTTATGGGCCTGACTGTGGGCCTGGTAATCCACGGGGTTATGGGGGCGGCCAAGAAGGCGGCCTATGCCGCCGACATCACCTACGGCACCAACAACGAGTTCGGCTTTGACTACCTCCGGGACAACATGGCCATCTATTCCCAGGAGCTGGTGCAGCGGGGCCACGCCTTCGCCATCGTGGACGAGGTGGACTCCATCCTCATCGACGAGGCCCGCACCCCCCTGATTATCTCCGGCCAGGGGGAGAAGTCCACCCAGCTTTACACGGTGGTGGACCAGTTTGTCCGGCGGCTCACCTGCCAGCGGATTGCCAAGGTGGATGAGAAGGAGGAGGAGGACGTCAACATCGACGCCGACTACATTGTGGACGAGAAGGCCCGCACCGCCACCCTCACCGCCCGGGGCATCGCCAAGGCTGAGCAGGCGTTCCAGGTGGAGAACCTGGCCGACCCGGAGAACACCACCCTGTCCCACCATATCAACCAGGCCATCAAGGCCCACGGCGTGATGAAGCGGGACATTGACTACGTGGTCAAGGACGGCGAGGTTATCATCGTGGACGAGTTTACCGGCCGTCTCATGTTCGGCCGCCGGTACAACGAGGGCCTGCACCAGGCCATTGAGGCCAAGGAGGGCGTGACCGTGGCCAACGAGTCCAAGACCCTGGCCACCGTGACCTTCCAGAACTACTTCCGCCTGTACGACAAGCTGTCCGGCATGACCGGTACCGCCATGACGGAGGAGGAGGAGTTCGGCACCATCTACGAGCTGGACATTGTGGAGATCCCCACCAACCGCCCTGTGCAGCGCATCGACCACCAGGACGTGGTGTATAAGACCGAGGCCGGCAAGCTGCGGGCCGTGGTCAACCAGATCGAGGAGTGCTACAAGAAGCGGCAGCCGGTGCTGGTGGGCACCGTGTCCATTGAAAAGTCCGAGCAGCTGTCTGAGATGCTCCGCCGCCGGGGCATCAAGCACAACGTGCTTAACGCCAAGAACCATGAGAAGGAAGCCGAGATCGTGGCCCAGGCCGGTAAGCTGGGGGCGGTGACGGTGGCCACCAACATGGCCGGCCGCGGCACCGACATCATGCTGGGCGGTAACGCCGAGTACCTGGCCAAGGCGGACCTGCGCCGCAGCGGCATGAGCGACGAGCTGATTGCCGAGGCCACCGGCTACGCCGAGACGGACAACCAGGAGATCCT
This sequence comes from uncultured bacterium, assembly GCA_949293165.1. Lineage (GTDB taxonomy): Bacteria > Bacillota > Clostridia > Oscillospirales > Oscillospiraceae > Lawsonibacter. Next base: position 6,968 of record CASFCW010000044.1, on the reverse strand, counting down.
GGACGCCCGGAAGCAGTTTGCCCAGGCGGAGGCCAAGTATAAGGACGAGATCAAGGAGGAGGCGGAGCAGGTGCGCCAGCTGGGCGGTCTGTTCATCCTGGGCACCGAGCGCCACGAGTCCCGCCGCATCGACAACCAGCTCCGCGGCCGTGCCGGCCGTCAGGGCGACCCGGGCGAGAGCCGGTTCTACCTGTCCCTGGAGGACGACATCATGCGCCTGTTCGGCTCTGAGCGGGTGATGGGCATGATGGAGAAGCTGGGCGTGGATGAGGACACCCCCATCGAGCAGAAGATGCTCACCAACGCCATTGAAAACGCCCAGAAGCAGGTGGAGTCCCGGAACTTCCAGACCCGTAAGAACGTGCTGCAGTACGACGACGTGATGAACACCCAGCGTAAGGTGGTCTACGAGGAGCGGCGGAAGGTGCTGGACGGCGAGGATCTCCAGGACGCCATCCAGAACATGATGGTCAACATGATTACCAATGCCATCCAGGGGCACATGGGCGAGCAGAAGCACATGGACGCCGAGTCCTTCCGGGTGGCGGTGGCCCCCTTCCGCTCCATGTTCCTGGCCCCGGAGGAGCTGAACCTCACCGACGAGGAGCTGAAGGGCTACAGCCAGGAGCAGCTGGTGGAGCTGGTGCTGGAGCGGGCCAGGGCGGTATACGCCCAGCGGGAGGCCGAGTTTACGCCCCCTGTCATGCGGGAGCTGGAGCGGGTGCTCATGCTCCGGGTGGTGGACGAATACTGGATGGACCAGATCGAGTCCATGAACGACCTGAAGCAGGGTATCGGCCTGCGCTCCTATGCCCAGACCGACCCCGTGGTGGCCTACAAGAAGGAAGGCTACGAGATGTTCGAGCAGATGATCGCCGCCATCCAGGAGGAGACCCTCCGCCGACTGTTCATGGTGCGTCTGCGGAAGAACGAGGAGGTCAAGCGGGAGCGGGTGGCCAGAATCACCGGCGAGTCCGGTGGCGGCGACGGCTCCGTGAAGAAGCAGCCCCAGCGCCGGATTGTGAAGATCGGCCGCAACGACCCCTGCCCCTGCGGCTCCGGCCTGAAATTCAAAAAGTGTACCTGCCCCCAGTTCCACGGCGGGCAGGCCCAGCAGTAAAATATACGCGGCCGGAGCCTTTTGGGCTCCGGCCGTATGCGGTCCAGGCGGCAGATATTACAGCCGGACGGGCACCGGCCCGCCTATTTCCAGGCTGTCCGGCGTGACCCGGCAGTCCAGGGCCAGGACGTCCACCCCGGCCTGGGCCGCCCGGCGCAGGGCGTCGCCGAAGGCGGGATGGGTGCGGTCGTTGGGGGTAAAATAGTCCACATGGGACATCTGGATGACAAAGCAGACGGCGGCCTCGTACCCGGCCTGCCGGGCGGAGATCAGCTCCTCCAGGTGCTTGACCCCACGGACGGTGGGGGCGTCGGGGAAGCGGACCACCCCGTCCTCCTCCAGGGTGACCCCCTTCACCTCCGCAAAGCCCCGGCGGCCGTCCCCGCTCTCCCAGTAGAAGTCAAAGCGGGAGGAGCCGTAGACCGTCTCCGGGCGCAGCAGGGTGAGCCCGGGGACGAAGCGCCCCGCCTGGGCCCACTGGGCAAAGACCTGGTTGGGGGCCTGGGCGTCCATGTTGATGAGCCGGTCCCCTTTTTCCACGGCGATTAGGTCATAGGCGGTTTTCCGGCTGGGGTTGCCCGCCTGCTCCAGATAGACTGTGGCCCCGGGCACCAGCAGCTCGGCGCAGCGGCCGGTATTTTTCACGTGGCAGACCACCGTTTCTCCGCCGGGGAGCTGGACATGGGCGGTAAACCGGTTTGGGCGGGCCAAAAAGGCGCCGGAAATAATTTTTCTGTACTGCATCTTGTGTTCCTCTGTTGTTTTCTGGTATGATAAGCAGGAATGGTCCTGTGCTTTTGAGTATAGACCACAATCCCAGGCGGGACAAGCCCCCGCCGGGCGATTGCTGAAATGACGCGTTTAGGAGGTCCATGACCATGGCTGATATGAACAATCCCGTTACCAACCCCCAGCTGGTGGAGGCGCTGAAGGCGCTGCACCAGGAAAAGACGCCCCTGAACCAGGGGCGCGTGCTTGAGCTGGTGGCCACCAAGGCCAATTTCCTGGCTCCGGTGGTGCTCACCCCGGTGGATCAGGGGGACGGCAAGCAGAAGGCCGCCATCCAGTTCCAGCTGGTGACCAACAAGGACGGGCAGGCCTTCCTCCCCGCCTTCACCGATGTGGAGGAGCTGAAAAAATTTGTGGGGGAAAAGACGGTGAAGTCCGTCCTGCTCCGGTTTGACAACTATGCCGCCATGCTGGAAAAGGAGAGCAAGGCCATGGGCATGGTGGTCAACCCCATGGGGCTGAGCCTGACCCTGGACCGGGGGACGGTGGCCCGGCTGGCCGCCAAGAAGGCGGAGCTGGCCAAGGCCTTCTCTGAGCAGAGGATGGAGCGGGACACCCAGGTGATGATTGGCGACCCCGTCATCACCCCGGAGGAGACCCTGGAGGCGGTGTGCCAGGCGGCGGAGGCCCTGGAGGAGGTGGCCCGGCTGTGGGTGCGGCAGATGGTCCGGCCCGACGGGGTGCAGAGCTATGTGATTGTGGTGGACCACACCGGGGACCAGAACGAGATTTTCCAGCAGATCGCCCAGGCGGCCCGGAGCAAGCCCGCCAAGCTGCCGGTGGATATGATCCCCTACGGCACCCCCTTCGCCCAGACCGCGGTGGACGGGGTGGAGCCCTTCTACACCCGGGACGTGTGAGAAAGGGATGCGCCCCGCCGGCGGCGGGGCGCTGAGTACCGTTACAGCTTCCGCAGCTCGTCAATGGTATCCTGGATGACCCGCTGGGGCAGATAGGCTCCGGCCATTTGGGCCAGCTGTGCCAGGGTCAGGGACTGGGCCCGCCCCACCAGGGGATGGTTCAGCCATTTTCCGAACCGGCGCTGGAACACCTGGCGGGATTTGGGGTTTTGCAGCAGCTCCCGCACTGTGATTTGGTTTTGACGTAAGTCCAAGAAAATCACCTCCCAGACAGTCTATGCGCAACCGCCGCCCCGGGCCCCTGGCCGGGGGAAATCACGAGGAGGCTCCATGAAAAAAAGAGAAAAGGGCAAGAATTTCCTGGTTCAGGCCCATATGACCCTGCGGGCCAAGCCCACTGTAGCTACGGTGTATATCGTGCTGCGCTTTCTGGTGCTGGTGATGCTGGTGGCCCAGTTTTTCAACGGGAATTTTGAGAATGTGTTCCTCTGCGTGCTGACACTGGGCCTGTTCCTCATGCCCACCATTTTGGAAAAGCGGCTGGAGATCGACCTGCCCAACGCCCTGGAGATCATCATTCTCCTGTTTATCTTCGCCGCGGAGATTTTGGGGGAGATCCGCTCCTATTACACCACCTTCCCTTACTGGGACACCATGCTCCACACCCTCAACGGGTTTCTCTGCGCCGCCATCGGTTTTTCCCTGGTGGATCTGTGCAACCGGCACAAGCGGGTGTCTTTGTCCCTCACCCCAGCCTACATGGCTATCGTGGCGTTCTGCTTTTCCATGACGGTGGGGGTGCTGTGGGAGTTTTTTGAATGCGCCATGGACCAGCTGTTCTTCCTGGATATGCAGAAGGACACCGTGGTCCACTCCATCGCCTCGGTGATGCTGGACCCCACGGGCTCCCAGATCCCTGTGGCCATCCACGGGATCACTGATGTAATTGTGGTGGTGGGGGAGGAGCAGATCCCCCTGGGCCTGGGGGGATACCTGGACATCGGCATCCTGGACACCATGAAGGATCTGTGGGTCAATTTCATCGGCGCGGTGGTATTTTCCATTGTGGGCTACTTTTATGTGAAAAACCGGGGCAGGGGCCGGTTTGCCCGGAGCCTGATTCCCCAGGTTTTGGAGGAAACTTCCCAGAAGGAACAGGAATAACCCCGGCCCGCCCCGTCCATACTAGTACCATCCAACAAAAGGAGGGTATTTTGTCATGGATCAGAAGAATTGTCATTGCACCATCCAGTGTACGGTGAGCAACTGCGCCCACCACACGGCCCAGAACAACAGCTGCTCCCTCAACCAGATCAGAGTGGGCTGCTGCGACTCCGTCCCCACCAGCTGTAAGGGCACGGAGTGCGCTTCCTTCCAGCTGAAGTAAGGGCCCAAACGGGGAAAAAGCCCGCCTGGAAGTCTGTGGACTTCCAGGCGGGCTTTTCCCCTTTTGTCAGATGTATCGCACGGCGGTGCCGTAGGCGATGACCTCGGCGGCCCCCTGCATCACGGCGGAGGAGCCGTACCGGATGTTGATGACGGCGTCGGCGCCCATGGATTCCGCCTCGTCCACCATACGCTTGACGGCGATCTGCCGGGCCTCGTTGAGCATCTCGGTGTAGCCGGTGATTTCGCCCCCCACCAGGGTTTTCATCCCGGCCATAAAGTCCTTGCCGAAGTTTTTGGACTGCACCACGGTGCCCTTTGCCATGCCCAGCACCTCAAATTGCTTTCCGGGGATGTAATCAATATTGACCAGCAGCATCTAATTCTCCTCCTTCAATTTCATGAAATCGTTGCCTCAATGCCATCAGGGAAACGGGGATGGGGATTGCGCAGAGCGCGGCCAGAACCGCAAACAGCTGGAACAGCCACTGGGGCAGCTCCGGGATCAGGCGCAGGGAGAGGAAGGCGGCCGCGCAGGCTGCCTGGAGCAGGGCGAACAGCACCACGCTCCGCACGGCTTCCCGCTTTCGCCGGGCCTTCCGCGCCTCAATATTTTCGGGCATCCTCTTCCTCACCTCCTTGGATTTCCCGCAGCCGCTGGACCATGGCGTACAGCACACCCGCCACGATGGCCACCGCCAGCAGGGCGTACACCGCCATGATCCCGATGACGGCGGGGAGGGGGTCCTCCTCCACCATGACCCAGAGGAGGGAACCGAAAAACAGAAGGACCACCAGGGTTGTGCCCAGGGCTGCCGCGATGGCGCCGCCCCGGCGGCTGGCCTTAGTATTGTTTTGCATCGTCCACCTCTCCTTTCTCAATTTCCCGCACCCGCTGGACCAGCGCCAGCAGCACGCCTAAAATGACCACGCCCGGGATGGCCACAAACAGGGCCATCAGGGGAAGGGGCGGGGCGTCCGACCGGTCAATGGCAAAGCCCCACAGCATCAGGGCCATGAGCCCGCCCATCAGCGCCACAGTCAGCACGGTGACCACCGCTGGCGCCACGTAGCGCATACGTCTTGTGTCCCCCAGCTGCTTGTTGAAGAAGGTGGCGCCCTCCTGCTCCAGACGCTCCATCTGCTCCAGCAGGGCGGCGGCGTCCAGGTGGTCCAGCCGCTCCTCCCGGTCGCTGAGGGAGCGGCACAGCCGGATGGCCTGCTCCAGGTTTTTCTGCTCCCGTTCCAGGGTGACCAGGTGGCGGCGCATCCCGTCCCCAACCGTGTGGGCGCCCGACTGCATGTTGCGGATCTCCTCCAACGGGACGCCCAGCTTCCGCAGCAGCTTTACCTGCCGCAGCTGCTCCACCTCCTGGGGACCATACTCCCGGTAGCCGTTTTCACTGTTGCGCCGGGGGGCGATGAGCCCCTGCTCCTCATAGAAGCGGATGTTCTTTTTGGTGATGCCCACCTGGGCCTCCACCTCGTTGATCTTCATGGCGTGTCCCCCTTCTTCCCTTTCAGTGTATACCTTCCACCAGGCGGAAGGTCAAGAGAATTTGGGAAAAGTTCAGAAAAAAATAATCTTCCCCCAGGGGGAAGGTGAAACGGCGCGCCGCGAAAACCGCGGCGCGCCGGATGATATGCACAGGTCAGGGTGGGCTGGCTGCCGTTACAGGCGGGACAGGCCGTAGCTGTTGGACAAAGCGTCGATCTTACGGCCCGCGGCGCACATGGGGCAGTCCTTGGGGGAGCAGGTGATGTAGCCGGGGATGTCGTCGGGGGTGAACAGGCTGTAGATGGGGATGTCATCCACCACATCCGTAGTGCTGAACACCGAGGCGATGCCCTGCACCTTGCCGCCGTAATACTCCACGCACTCCACCGCCCGGCGGATGCTCTTGCCGGAGTTCACCGTGGAGATCAGGATCAGCACGTCCTTTCCCTGCACCATGGGGGTGAGGTTATCCCGGAAGATCAGCTGGCCGTTGGAGTCGAACTCCGGGGTGATGACGTTGATGTTTTTCGCGCTGTTGACGGCGAACCGGTCATTTTTGCTGAGATGGCGGGCCAGGAAGGCGCCCAGAACCTCGCTGCCGTCCAGACAGACAATGGTGTCCACGCCCTTGTCATAGGCGTAGCGCTGAGACAGGGTCATGGCAGCCTCCCGGGCCATGGTGTGCTCGTGCTTCATGCGGGTGATATCAATATAATGGGAGTTGTGGGAATGGCGGGTGGCGAAGTGACCGGCGAGAACCGACACCTCCAGCTTGGGATTCAGCTTGGATCTGATATTCATAACGTCGCCTCCTGTTCGTTCATAATGACCAGGGTTCCTGTCCATATTATATGCTTCCTTGTATAAAAAAGCAAGATGAATTCCCGGCCTGCGGGGAAAAAGACCTGCACCCGGAGGAAATTGGCCTGTGTGCCGCCGGGGAAGGAAGGGGGCGGCGGGAAAACGGGCAGGGAATGGGGGGCAGCAGAAGGTTCCTGGGTGTTATCACCAAAAAACGGATGGAAGATTCATGTAAAAAAACAATATCAATACTAGTATACTAGTGATATAATGAGACACGGTTCAATCGCCGGGCCTGTGATCCGGCAGATGATAGTTAAGAGGAGGAATAACCATGGCTATGCAGATGGGCTTTCGCTGGTACGGCGAAGGCAACGACGGCATTTCCCTGTCAGACATCAAGCAGATCCCCGGTGTGACCAGCATCGTCTGGGCGCTGCACCACAAGCAGCCCGGCGAGGTGTGGGAGAAGGAGGAGATTGCTGAGGTACAGAAGCAGCTGGCTCCCTACGGC
>CASFCW010000043.1 GCA_949293165.1 uncultured bacterium | reverse complement strand
GCCGCCGCCCTCCGGCCCCAGGCCGCCCCCGCCGCCTGCACCACCCGGCGCAGGCGCACCCTCCGCCTCACCGCCCTGTTCCTGCTGATTCTGGCCCTGGGGGTATCCGCGGCGGTTTGGGCCTGCTACCACTTCCAGCCCGCCGCCCTCACCCACCCGGATTTTGACCCCGCCGCCGTCTCCGGCACGCCCCAGGTGGCGGAGCGGTACGGCTATTCCACCCTGCAGGTGGAGGAGGGGTACAGCGTGATGCTGTGCGGCGTCCCCGCCAACGACGGCCAGACCGTGGACTTTTACCTCACCAACCCGGAGGACAACCAGGTGTGGTTCCGGGCGGAGGTGCTGGACAGCGGCGGAGAGATCCTGGCCTCCACCGGCGTGCTCCGCCAGGGGGAATACCTCCCCTCCCTCACCCTGGATCAGCCCCTCACCCAGCGGGAGACCCCCGTCACCCTCCGCATTGTGGCCTACCAGCCGGACAGCTGGCAGAGCCGGGGCAACGTCAATCTCAACCTAACTCTGTATCTGAATTTTACATGACAAAAAAGGCCCGCCGCCGTTTTCCCGGGAAAACGGCGGCGGGCCTTTTTTGTCAGTGGGTAATCCCGTAAAAATAATCCTTGAACAGCCGCAGGGGGCCGGAGACGCTGGGCTGGTTCAGGGTAATCATGGCCGTCCGGGTGTGGGCCAGGGGGCGGAGGGGGAGGGACACCAATCCCTCCTTCACGTAAGGCTCCGCCACACCGGAGGACAGGAAGGTAACCCCCAGATCCGCCCGGATCATAGCCATCAGGGAATCCATATCCGGGCAGGTGCAGATGATTTTCGGCGTGATCCTGTGGGCGGCAAAGATGGAATCCATCTGGGTACGGATGCTGGTGTCCGTCCCCATGGCCACCACAGGGATGGTGTCGAAATCCTCCACCTCCAGGTAGTCCCGCCCCTGGAAATCCCGGTTTGGGCTGGCTACCACCACCACGGAGTCCTCCAGGAAATACTGGATGTTCAGCCGGGGGTCGATCTTCTCGTGCTCCGGGAAGAAGATATTGGTCACCGCCACGTCGATCTCCTGGTTGAGCACCTTGTTGGTCAGCTGTGCGCTCCAGTCCACCGACAGCTCAATCTTCACATTGGGATAGATGGCCTGGAAGGAGTGGAGATACTCCGGCATGTGGAGATAGGCCAGGGACCGCAGCAGCCCCACCGACAGGGTGCCCCGGATCTCCCGGCGCTGCAGCGCCATGGCGTGCTCCAGCTCCTCCGTCTCCTCCAGCACCCGCCGGGCCCCCTTGACAAACTCCTCCCCCGCGTCGGTGAGGGCCACCCTCCGGGTGGTGCGCTCAAACAGCTTCAGCCCCAGCTCCTCCTCCAATGTGTTGATCTGCCGGGACAGGGCGGGCTGGGTGATGAAAAGCTGATCCGCCGCCTTGGAAAAATTCTTCGTTTCCGCCAGCTTCACCGCGTAGCGCAGCTGTGATAACTCCATTTCTGCCTCCCTTCTTTTCTATTACCTCATGTTATAAATCCCATTATATATAATCATTTCACAATTTGCAACTCTTTTGCTATTGTAAATTTATCAGATCGGCCGATACTTTTACTTCCGAAAACGGGGAGATTTGGTACTATGTATTACCTTGTGAATCCGACGTCCCGGCTCAACGGCGACGTGAATATTCCCGGCTCCAAAAGCCAGACTGCCCGTGGGCTGATCCTGGGCACCCTGGCCAAGGGCACCAGCCATATCCTGCACCCCATGCTGAACCTGGACAACTATGACATTGCCCAGTGCTGCCGCCTGCTGGGCGCGGAGGTGGACACCTCCAACGATGAGGACTGGGTGGTCACCAGCCCCGGCCTGGAGGGGCTCCACATCCCCGGCGCTGTGCTGGACGTGGGCAACTCCGGCACCGGCTACTACTTCATCACCACCCTGGCCGCCATGCTGGGCGGGAAGAGCATCGTCACCGGTGATTATCAGATCTGCTACCGACCCATCGCCCCCCTGCTTACCGCCCTGCGGGACATGGGCGGCACGGCCATCTCCACCCGGGGCAACGAGCTGGCCCCTCTGATGGTGGAGGGCCCCATCCAGGGCGGCTACACCGTCCATCTCAACGGCAAGAACGTCCAGTGGGGCATCGGCCTGATGGTGTGCTGCCCCGCCCTGGACAAGCCCACCACCATTATCTACGACACCCCTCTGGGGGAGCGGCCTTACGCCAACCTGACCATGGACTGGATGAAGGCGGCCGGCGTTTACCTGGAGAACTACAACTACGAAAAGTTTGTCATCCCCGGCAACCAGAGCTACCACCCCTTTACCAAGCGCACCGCCCGGGACTGGTGCAGCGCCAGCTATCCCCTGGTGGCCACCGCCATTATGAAGGAGCCCTGCCGCATCAAGCTGCTGGACATGGACATCAACGACTTCATGGGCGAGCGGCACTATGTGGACTGGATCAACCAGATGGGCGGCCATGTGGAGGTGCTCAACGACGGCAAGGACGGCGTGATTGTGGAGGGCGGCCACGAGCTCCACGGCATTGAGATTGACTGCGGCGACACCCCGGACGCGGTGCCCGCCCTGGCGGTGCTGGGCTGCTACGCCCAGGGCAAGATGCGGCTGCACAACATCGCCGCCAGCCGCATGAAGGAGACCGACCGTTCCAAGACCATTGCCCAGGAGCTGCGGAAAATGGGCGCCCATATCGACGAGGAGGAGGACAGCCTGACCATTTACCACTCCCCCCTCCACGGCGCCACCATCGACGGGCACAACGACCACCGCATCGTCATGGCCACCGCCTGCGCCGCCCTGGGCGCCGACGGCCCCAGCTTCATCGACTCGGTGGATCATGTGGGCGTGTCCTTCCCCCGGTTCTATGAGGAGATGAAGTCCATCGGCGCCAACATGATCCGTCTGGCTGAAAAATAATGGAATAAATCAATCTATATTGTACTTCATTTCATCTTGTACTACAATACTTTTGAGCAAAATAAAGGAGGAGCATACAATGAAAAAGATCGTCAGCACTTTGCTTGCCGCGGCCATGATCTGCGGTCTGGCTGCCTGCGGTACCACATCAGACCCCGGAACCTCCGGCTCCGGCAACACTTCCCAGGGCGGAACCTCCCAGGAGCTGCGTATCACCATCGGCACCGCCGGCACCTCCGGTGCCCTGTACCCCATGGGCGTTGCCATGGCTGAGACCATTACCAAGCATGTAGACGGCATCTCCGCCACCGGCGAATCCACCGCCGCCTCCGTTGAAAATCTCCGCAATCTCCACGAGGGCAAGATGGCCATGGGCATCTCCATGAGTGAGATCTGCGCCTACGCCTACCACGGCATCGGTGATTATGAGGGCAACGCCTACACCGATATCCGCGCCATGTTCTCCACCATCAATAACTACCTCCAGGTCTTTACCCTGAAGGACAGCGGCATTACCTCCATTGAGGATCTGGAAGGCAAAACCGTGAGCATGGGCTCCGCCGGCAGCGGCGGCGAGATGGCCGCCCGGGCGCTGCTGGGCGTGTATGGCCTGGACTACACCTCCGTCAACGCCCAGTTCATGGGCGAGTCTGACGGCGCCACCGCCCTGAAGGACGGCAAGATCGACGCCATGATTGCCACCCATCCCCTGAACTCCGCCGCCCTGACCGAGCTGACCACCTCCTGCGACGCTGTCCTGCTGTCCATTGACGACGACGCGTTCTACGAGGCTTATCCCGCTTATGTCCGCTACACCGTGCCCGCCGGCACCTACCCCAACAATGACACTGACGTGGTTGTCCCCCAGAACAGCGTGGTCATGTGCACCTCCCTCAACAGCGGTCTGACCGATGACGACGTGTATGAGATCACCAAGGCCATCTGGGAAAATCGGGACGAGTGGGCTTCCAGCGCCAAGAGCGTGGAGAACGAGGCTGTTTGGGACTCCATCCTGAACAACATCGACCTGCCCCTGCACCCCGGCGCCATCCGTTACCTGGAGGAGAAGGGGCTCACCATCCCCGATTCGCTGAAGGGCTGACCATCCAACATGCAGGGGCCGGGCATTTGTCCGACCCTTGCACGGATTATTGAGGTGACATTATGAACGAAAAATCGGAAGGCAGAGGAGCCAAACTCATTGGCATCGTATTGTCCATCATCTGCTTCGCCGCAGCGCTGTTCCACATCTTCATCGCTTGGGACACGTCCATCAGCATCATCCAGCAGCGGGTCTTTCACGTCTTTATCATGATTGTGATTTACTTCCTGTCCCAGGCCCAGAAATCCGCCAAGGCCGGGAAGAAAACCACGCCGGTGCACCTGCTCCTCTCCTTGGCGGCGGTGGTGTCCTGCCTGTACTTCCTGTCCCGCACCACCCTGGAGACCATGCTCCACCGGGCCATCAACGGCGCCACCGACCTGGACATCGTGTTCGGCGTGGTCCTGATTGTCATGGTCATGTACCTGGCCTGGCGGACGGTGGGATGGGCCCTGACCATCCTCAGTGGAATTTTCGTCCTCTACGCCCTGGCCGGCCCCTACATGCCGGACATCATCGCCCACCGCGGGTATGACATCGCCTACATCACCAACTACATCTCCTGGACCAGCGAGTCCATCTTCGGCACCTGTGTCAGCGCCTGCGTGTCCTTTGTGGCGCTTTACATCATTTTCGGCGAATTGCTGGACAAGTTTGGCGCCGGCCAGTTCTTCATTGACGTGGCCTACGCCCTCACCGGCCGGATGAAGGGCGGCCCCGCCGAGGCCTCCGTGGTCTCCAGCGCCCTGATGGGCTCCATCAACGGCTCCGCCGTGGCCAACGTGGTTACCACCGGCACCTTCACCATCCCCCTGATGAAAAAGGTGGGCTACCGCTCGGAATTCGCCGGCGCGGTGGAGGCCGTGGCCTCCACCGGCGGCCAGCTTCTCCCCCCGGTGATGGGGGCGGCAGCCTTCGTCATGGCTGACCTGACCGGCATCCCCTATTCCACCATCATCATCGCCGCCATCGTGCCCGGCATTCTCTATTACCTGAGCCTGGGCGTGTCCGTCTATCTGGAAGCGGACAAGCGGGGTCTGGAAGCGGAGAGCAGCGAAAACCTCCCCCAAATCAGCCAGGTGCTGAAAAACGGCTGGTATTTCGCCATTCCCATCGTTGTGCTGCTGGTCGCGCTGCTGGGCTTCGGCCTGTCGGCCAACTATTCCGCCCTGTACAGCATCGCGGTGCTGCTGGTGATCGGCTTCGTGAAGGAGTGGGTCACCAACCGCCGGCTGCCCTTCCGGGAGGTGTATGAGGCTCTGGTGAAGGCCTCCCAGTCTACGGTGGCCGTAACGGTGGCCTGCGCCTGCGCCGGCATTGTCATCGGCATCGTGTCCATGACCGGTATCGGCGTCAAGTTCACCAGCATCGTGTTCCAGCTGTCCGGCGGAAACCTGGTGCTGATGCTGCTGCTGGTTATGGTGGCCTGTATCGTCATGGGCATGGGCCTGCCCAGCACCGCCGCCTACATCATTGCCGCCACGGTGGGCGTGCCCAGCCTGGTGGCTGCCGGCATCCCCGACCTGGCCGCCAACTTCTTCGTGTTCTACTTCGCCATCATGTCCTTCATCACCCCGCCGGTGGCCCTGGCCGCCTACGCCGCCGCCGGCCTGGCCGACTGCAGCGCCAGCAAAACCGGTTGGCTGGCCTTTATGCTGGGGCTGCCCGGATTCATCATCCCCTATGTCTACGTCTACAATCCCGCCCTGCTCATTGTGGACACCCCGGCGATGGATACCCTGGTTATCACCGCCCTGTCCACCTTCGCCGTCATCCTGATGTCCATGGCGGTCATCGGATGGTTCAAGGGCACACTCAATCCCCTGATCCGGATTCTCATGGCGGTGGCAGCCATCCTCCTGTTCATCCCCGGCCCCATCTACGACATCGCAGGCGTCATCCTCGGTGTTTGCCTGCTGGTGTTCATTCTCTTCACCCGCAGAAAAACAAGTTCCTCTCTTTAAAATCGCAGCCAAGCGCGGGAATCCCCGCCGGTGGTCAACCACCGGCGGGGGTTCCCGTTTTCGCATCCCTGCGCTCCAGGCGCACCACCAGAGCCGTGCGGTCGTCGGTGGCTTCCTGGGGGCTGTGGAGAATCAGATCCTTGGCCAGCTCCTTGGGGCTTTCCCCGGAAAACCGGGCCAGACGGGTACGAATCCACTGGTCGTCCCCGCTCCCGGCTACCCCGTCGCTGACCAGCAGGACATAATCTCCCGGGCTCAAATGGATGGGGGTCCGGTCCGGTCCGCCCCGGCCCCCATCCGCCAGCCCGGCGGGCATGGAGCTGCCGGAAATGCGGCGCACCGTCTCCCCCTTCCGGACATAGGAGGGGGCGGCGCCGAATTTAAACATCACCCCGTCCCCGGTGAACAAATCCAGCTGGAGCAGATCCACGGTGGTGAAGCCGCCCCCCTCCTCCCCCCGCAGGGCCAGGGCGGCGTTGAGGGTATTCAGGGCGTGCTCCGTGTCCACCCCCGCCTGGAGGAACTGCTCCAGCAGGCGGAGGGCCAGGCTGCTCTCCCGGTTGGCCAGGGGGCCGCTGCCCATGCCGTCGCACAGCAGCACGTACAGCGTCCCATCCTCCCGTTTGAAATAGGTGCCTCCATCCCCGCTGACCGTCTCCCCGTCCTTCTTTTTGGCCGCCACGCCGGCCACCGCCATCAGCGGCTCCTGCTGGATGAGGGACAGCCGTCCCTCCCCCTGCTCCTCCACCCGCAATGGGACGGGAAACAGGGCCAGCAGCCCCGCCAGCATCTCCGCCGAGGCCAGAGCCTCCGCCCCGGGGCCCTCAATCTCTACCCGCAGGCGGCCCCTGCCATCCCGGAAGGCCCCTCCCCTCAGCTCCCCGTCCAGCGCGGCCAGGTACCGCTGAAGGGGGGCGCTTTGGGTCACATCCGGGGCCAGCTCCCGGCTCATCTCCGCCGCGGCCGCCCCCAGCAGGTCGGCCAGCTCCCCGTACTGGCGGCACACCGCCTGCCGGCTCTCCCGAATCCGGCTGTTATACTGCCTGCGGTAGAGCAGGGCGGTCAGTTCCCCGTTTACCGCCTCCAAAAAGGCGGGGAACCGGACGCACCGGCTGGCAAAATATTGGGGGAAATCCCCCGCCTCCCCCCGGCCCCGCTCCACCATGGCCTGGGTGGCGTCGTTCAGGGCGTTGAAGGTGGTGACATAGTTCCGCTCCCAGCAGTCGGAGCGGAGGGAGCAGGTCTTGCACACCCGGCAGGCCGCCCGGTCAAACACCGCCGCCACGTCGTTGTCATTCTGGGGGCCCCGGAAGGCCGCGCGCATGGACTCATACAGGGTGCGGAAGGCCTGGGCGGAGGCTTCCAGCTGGCGGCGCACCTTGGCCTGGGTGTGGGGGCTCACCCCGGGCACCCGGTCCGGCTTCAGCCAAAAGCCCAGGCGGCTCATGGGCCGCTGGGGCAGCAGCAGGAAGGCCATGGAGCCCAAAAACGCCTCGTACAATATGGACAGGGGGAGGCCGTGATCCCACATCCACAGCACCGCCGCGCTGTTGGCTATCACATAGGCCACCGCCGCCTTCACCCTGGGGCCGCCCACAAAGGCGCCGGCGGCCAGGCCGGCCACCCCGTAGGCCAGGACGTACACCGGGATGTCGTTGGCCGCCAGGTCCATGGACGCCCCCACGGCAATGCCCAGCACCGCCCCGGGGGCCCCGCCCCCCTGCCACGCCCCCGCCAGCACCACCGCCACCGCCAGGGAGCGGCCCACCGACACATCCTTAACCAAGTAGAGGGAGGACAGGGAGATGAGGACGGTACAGACCAGCACCGTCAGGCTGACCTGCCTCTCCGTGGTGAGCACCCGGTCCACCCGGCCCATCCGGATGGGGAGCAGCAGCTGCCGGTAACACCAGCAGGCGGCGGCGGTCAGCCCCAGCTCCATGAGATAGCAGATCACATCCACCGTCCGCCACCCGCTCTCTGACAGGTAGATAAAGCCGGTGCAGCCGTTGATGGCCCCGGCAATCAGCGGCATAGCCCAGGTCCGGCGCAGCAGCTTCACATCATAAAAGGCAAATTGCACGGCGAAGGTGAGGATGGCGGCTGAGACATACCGCAGGCCGCTGGCAAAGCCCATCAGCGTGAGATAACCGAATACCGCCCCCACCAGCGCCGCCCCTCCGCAGGCGCCGGAGCCCGCCGCCCCCACCAGCGCCACGCCGAAGGGGGCCACCTGTCCAAACACCACGCCCCCCGCCAGCACCGCGCCCAGCAGGAAATGAATCCCTCCGTCGGCCCACCGCATCAGCGCGGTACGGCTGGCGCCGGCGCAGGTGGGCCACCGCAGTTTCCCCAGGGTTGTATGCTTCCGTTCCTTGGCTTCCATAGCCGCTTCCTCCTCCGTATCACCGTGGGTTCCGTCCCGCCGGGCGGCCGTGAGCCCGGCGTGTGACTGCCATTATATTCCAGTTCTGGGACGAATGGAGTCGGAAGCGGTAGGGCCTGTCCGCTGTGACAAAAACTCCCAAAACAACAGAAAAATAGGCAGCGGGCCGGAAGTTCTACTTGTAATTCCGGAGGAAATAGAATACAATATAGCATGTATGAATGTAATTGCATCCTATCCTGAACGAAAGGAAGGTCGGGTATGAAACTTCAAAATGATCTGGGCGAAATCGCCATCAGCAGCGAGGTATTCACCGCCGTCACCGGCAGCGCCGCCACCAACTGCTACGGGGTGAAGGGCATGGCCATGCGCTCCAAGACCGATGGTCTGGTTCACCTGTTGAAGCGTGAATCCATGGCCAAGGGCGTGAAGGTGTATTACAACGACGACGGCACGGTATCCATCGAGCTGCATATCATTGTGGAAAACGGCGTCAACATCATGGCCGTGTGCCGCTCCATCATGAGCGAGGTGCGTTACGTGGTCAGCAAGACCACCGGCGTGGAGGTCAAGTCTGTGGACGTCTGTGTGGACTCCATGCGGTTTTAAAGGAGCGTTATAGAGAGGTATGGCCGATATGAAACACACCATTGACGCGGCAGCTTTTCAGCGCATGGTTATCCATGCCGCGGCAGCCATTACGGCGCAAAAGCAGCACATCAACGATTTGAATGTGTTCCCCGTCCCCGACGGCGACACAGGTACGAATATGAGTCTGACCATCTCTGCCGCCGCTGCAGAGATGAAGAAAACCTCCTTCCCCACCGTGGGACAGGCCGCTCAGGCCACCGCCTCCGCCCTTCTGCGGGGGGCCCGGGGCAACTCCGGCGTCATCCTGTCCCTGCTGTTCCGGGGCTTTGCCAAGGGCATTAAGGACCGGGAGAGCATTGACGGCCGGGATCTGGCCATTGCCCTGGACTTCGGCGTGGCCGCCGCCTACAAGGCGGTGATGAAGCCCGCCGAGGGCACTATCCTCACCGTGTCCCGCATGGCCGCCGCCCGGGCTGCCGGCGCCGCCCGGGAGGACAACTGTCTGGAATCCGTGCTCCAGGCCGCCATTGAGGAGGGCCAGGCCGCCCTGGACGACACCATCAACCAAAACCCGGTGCTGAAAAAGGCCGGCGTGGTGGATGCCGGCGGCAAGGGCTTTCTGGTGATTCTCCAGGGCATGCTGGACGAGGTGCGGGGCCTGCCCGCCCCTGAGGTTCAGGAGGAGGACGCCGCCCCCGCGGAGAAGGCCGACTTTGTGGCCATGGCCGCCGAGGACATCACCTTCGCCTTCGACACCGTGTTCATCGTCCGCAAGCACCAGGAGAACGTCAATCTGGAGCCCTTCCGGAAGTACCTCAACGGCATCGGCGACAGCCTGGTAATCGGCGAGGACGACGAGGCCTTCAAGGTACACGTCCACACCAACATCCCCGGCGCCGCCCTGACCGAGGCCCAGAAGTACGGCACCCTGGAGCTGGCCAAGATTGAAAACATGCGCACCCAGGCCGACGACCTGGCCGCGGGCAAGCATGTGCAGAGCACCGACGACCTGGACGCCATCGAGGCCGAGCTGGAGAAGGGCTGCGACGCCGCCCCGGCCAAGGCCGCCCCGGAAAAGAAGTACGGCTATGTGGCTGTGTGCGCCGGCCAGGGACTGGAATCCGTGTTCCGGGATTTGGGCGTGGACGGCGTAATCTCCGGCGGCCAGACCATGAACCCCTCCACTGACGATATCCTCCGGGAGATTGACCGCACCCCCGCCGAGATTGTGATTGTCCTGCCCAACAACAAGAACATCATCATGGCCGCGGAGCAGTGCATCCGCCTGTGCGAGGACAAAAAAGTCATCGTCCTGCCCACCAAGACGGTGCCCCAGGGCATCGCCGCCATGCTGGCCGCCGATCCCGACGCCGGCGAGGAGGAGCTGGTCTCCGCCATGACCGAGGCCTTCGGCCGGGTACGTACCGCCGAGATCACCTACGCCGCCCGGGATTCCGACTTCGGCGGCTTTGCCATCAAGCAGGGGGACTACCTGGCCCTGCTGGAGCACCAGCTGTTCGGCACGGACCAGGATCTGGATGCCCTGCTGGGCCAGCTGGCCCAGTCCCCGGAGCTGCAGAACGCGGAGTTCATCTCCCTGTTCTACGGCGAGGACGTCACCGAGGAGCAGGCGGAGGCTGCCGCCGCCCTCATCACCCAGGCCTGCCCCAACGCCGAGGTCAGCGTGCTGCCCGGCGGTCAGCCTGTGTATTACTATATGATTTCCGCGGAGTAACAACGGCTCCCGCAATCAAAATACTGCCTGGTTCCTTTGAGAACCAGGCAGTATTTTTTATTTTCTCCATTGACCCTGGGAGACCCCTTCCCGTCCGGCCAGGTACTCTCCTTCCCGGCTCTGGCAGGTAAACAGCAGGATCTGGCCGTCCTTGCCCCGCTGGGCCAGCAGCTCCAGGGCCAGCCCCATCCGCCGGTCGTCAAAGGCGGCCAGGGCGTCGTCCAGCACCATGGGCACCGGTTCCTCTTCCAGGCACAGGTCATAAACCGCCAGCCGCACCGCCAGATAGAGCTGGTCCACCGTGCCCTTGGACAGGTACAGGGCCTTGTGGGGGAGGATGTCCCCTCCCGCTGTCACCGAGGCCTCCAGCTCCCGGTTGAGGGAGACCTCCCCGTAGCCCCCGTCTGTCAGGCGGCTGAACAGCTCTCCGGCCCGGCGGCTGAGGGCGGGGGAGAAGCGCTCCTGCATCTGGACGTTGGCCGCCTCCAGGGCTTCCATGGCGATGGTGATGGCCTGCGCCTCCCGGTTTCTCCGCTCCAGTTCCTCCGACAGTTCCTCCCGTCTGGCGGCCAGGGCGGCGGGGTCACCCACGCTCTCCTGCCGGCCCCGGGCCATGTGGAGGGCCCGGTCCGCCTGCTCCAGCTGGGCCTGGACGGAGCCCAGCTCCGCCGCGGTCTCCTCCAGGGTGTGCCGGGGGGCATCCAGCTGTTCCAGGGTATCCGTCTCCTGCCCCCCCTGCTCCGCCAGGGCGTCCCGCAGACGCCTGGCTCCATCCAGCCGGGCCCGGGCCACGCTCTCCCGCTCCTCCAGGTTCAGGGCCCTGGACAGGGCGGCGGAGCAGCCGAACAGGTCCCGCACCTCCGGGGCGAAGGTGTGGACGAACCGGAACAGATCCTCCCGGCTGTTCTCCTGCCGGGCCTGACGGTCGGCCAGGCCGCCGCGGATGGTCTGCACATCCCGGGCGGCCTGCTCCGCCTCCCCAGCGCGGCGGTGGTAGTCCCGGGCAGCCGACAGAATATCTCCTTCTTCCGCCCCACCGTAGCGGCTGAGGATGGCCTGGGCGGCCCGTCCCTGCCTTTTCCCCGCCGACAGGGCGGCGGCGGACAGGGCGGCGCACACCAGATAGGCCACAGCCCCCAGCCACACCAGAGGCTGGAGCAGGGCCACCAGGACGGCCAGCACGATGCCAAATCCCTGGAGCAGGGCGAAGATCCGCCTGCTCCGTGCCTGCCGGGACAGAGCCTCCCGATAGGCGGCGGCGTCCTTCTCCCCCTTCTCCAACGCTTCCTCCCCGGTCATCCCGGGAAAGCGGTCGTCCTGGGCCCGCTGTCTGGCCTGCTCCAGGGCCTGTTCCGCCTGGGCCAGGGCTTCCTCCCCCTGGCGCAGCTCCGGTTCCAGGGCCTTGAGGAAGGCCAGCTCCCCCTGGGCGCGCTTCAGCGCCTCCCTGGTGGGGGGCGTCCCCATGCGGGCTCGCTCCTGCTGGACGGCGTCCATCTGCTTCTGGGCCTGGGACAGCTCCTCCTGGGCCTGGGCGTAGCGGCGGTTCAGCCCCCGCCGGGCCAGCCGGTCGTGGAGCTCCATTTCCCCCTCCAGCTCCCGGCGCTGCCCTTCCAATGCCTTCTGCCGGGCCGCCCAGCGGTTCAGCTCCCCGTTGATCTCCTCCGCCTCCGCCAGGGTGGCGGAAAGCTGGGCCAGCTCCCCCTCCAGCTGGGGAATGCGTCCCACGCTTTTATTCACCTTTCTCCGGTTCAGCCAGTCCTTCAGCTGCCGCTGGGCCTGGGAGAAGGAGACATCCTCCTGGCCGGAGGACACCAGGGCGGCGATCCGCCGCTCCAGCTCCGGGGTGGAGGTGACGGCCAGGGAGCCGCCCTGGCCCAGGAAGGCGGAGCGCTCAAATACCTCCCGGCTTACCCCCAGCAGCATGGCGCCGCAGTTGTCCCCGGTCAGGCCGGGCACCGGCTCCTCCGTGCCGGTGTATACAGCGGAAAAGCTGCCGAAGGGGGTGTTCCCCTTGGGGCCCCGCCGGATGGTGATGGAGCGCCCCCGCCACTCCAGGGTCATTTCCCCCGCCATGGGGGCGCCGTTCCAGGGCTGGTAGCGGTTTTTATCCGCCAGATAACCCTTCTTGTCCCGGTCACGGGTGTCGATGCCATAGAGCATGGCCTTTAAAAAGGCGGCCCAGGTGGATTTGCCCTCCTCATTGGCGGCCTGGATCAGGTTCAGCCCCGGCTCCAGGGTCAGGGTATCTCCGTTCAGCCTGCCGAAGGCGGCGGTCATGGTGCGTATCAGCATGGGGCCACATCCTCTCCGTGTTCCAGCGCCGCCAAGCCGTAGCGCACGGCCAGCTGCAGGATCTCATTGTCCGGCTCCTCCGCCCCCCGCAGGGCCATCTGGCGCAGGAACCGCCCGGCCAGGGTGTCCTCCTCCTTCCGCGCCCACAGGGCCCGCTCCACCTGGGTGCGGTCGGACAGGGTCAGGCCGTAAACCCTTGGCGACAGGCGGGCGGCCAGTCCGGCCATGTCGATACCCCCCTCCGGGCAGGTACCGGTGATGGCCACCCGGTACACGTCCCGCTCCGGCACGCCGGGCAGGGCGGCCCAGACGGCGGCCTCCAGATTTCCGCAGGCACCAGCGTCCACCTTCAGGTCATGGTACTGCCTGCCGCCCAGGGAGACCAGCTCCCCCCGGCAGCAGCCCGGCTCCACCTGGACCACCAGCACGCCCTTTTCTCCCGTCTCGTCAAAGCCCCGGCCCTCCGGGCAGCCGGAGTAGGCCCAGGTGACCTCCCCCTCCCGGATCAGGCCGCTGCACTGATGCACGTGGCCCAGGGCCAGGTAGTCCAGGCCGCTGGCGGCGATCTCCTCCCGGGTAATGGGGGCGTAGTCCCCCCGCCCGTCTACCTGGGCATGGAGGGCCATCACATGGAGCCGCCCGTCCCGGGGGGCGGTGAAGCCGGCCAGGGGGGAGGCGTCCTCCCTGGCCTGGCAGAAGGCCCTGCCGTAAACGGTGCAGTTCAATCCCTCCAGGGTGACTGCCTGGATCTCTCCCGCGGTAAACAGGTGGACATGCTCCGGCCAGTCCAGGCCGGCGTACAGGGACTGGGCATGGTAATAGTCATGGTTCCCCGGCGCCAGGAATACAGGGCAGGGGATGCGGCCCAGGGCCTGGGCCAGGGCCTGGGCGGTCTCCCGGTAGGTGATCTGCCCGTCCAGCAGGTCGCCGGACAGCAGCACCAGATCCGCCCGCCGCGCCCCGGCCAGCTCCGCCAGGGCGTCCAGGGTCTGCCGCTGCTCCCGGCGGCGCTCCACCGCCCGCTGAGGCGTCAGGCCGGAAAAGGGGCTGTCCAAATGGAAATCCGCCCCGTGAATGATAGTCAGCACGCTTCGCTCCCCTCCTTACTCCCAAAGATCCACCCGCCGAACCTCCACGCACCGGCCGGTGTCCGTGTCCACGGTGAACCGGCAGGCGTTGAGCTGGCAGGGGCCCTCCGCCTCCTCATACCGGCGGGGCAGGCCGCCCAAAAACAGGTTGATGGAGTGCTCCGGCCGGATGCCCAGCACGGAGTTTCTGGGCCCGGTCATGCCCAGGTCGGTGACAAATCCGGTGCCCTTGGGCAGCACCCTGGCGTCCGCCGTGGGCACGTGGGTGTGGGTGCCCCACACCGCCTGTACCCGGCCGTCCAGGTACCAGCCCATGGCCCCCTTCTCGCTGGTGGCCTCGGCGTGGAAATCCACCAGCACCACCTGGCACTGCTGGCACTCCGGGGAACGGAGCAGATGATTGGCCGCCTTGAAGGGGCTGTCCAGGTTGGTGTTGAGCTCCAGCCGCCCCATCAGGTTCATCACCCCGATTTTCAACCCCTTGGGGCCGTCATACACCCCGAAGCCCCGGCCAGGCACCCGGCCGGCATAGTTGGCCGGGCGGAGGATATAGGAATCTTTATCCAAAAACTCTGTAATCTGAATCCGGTTCCAGGTGTGGTTGCCCAGGGTAATCACGTCCGCCCCGGCGTCGTACAGGCCCCTGGCCTGCCGGGGGGTAATGCCCACCCCAGAGGCGTTCTCCCCATTGACCACGGTAAAATGGATGTTCTGTTCCCGTTTCAGCTCCCGCAGGCGGCGGGCCAGGATATCCTGGCCCCCTTCCCCCACAATATCTCCAACCGCCAGAATATTCAGCAGCATGGCGTCGTTCCTCCTTGGGTCGCACAGATTGCTTTCATTATACCGCCTGGGAGACCGGGCTGCAACCCCGCCCCCGGGGCAGAAAAAAGGAGGGGCTGCCGAAGCAGCCCCTCCCGAATCGTTGCACAATCAGCCCTCGTCCTCAATCAGGCCGTAGTCCCCGTCGTTGCGGCGATACACCACGGCGAAGGAACCGCCGGACTCCTCATCCTTAAAGGCGAAGAAGCTGTGGCCCAGCAGGTTCATCTGCAGGATGGCCTCCTCCCGGTTCATGGGCTTGATGGGGAAGGTCTTGGCCCGGACGATGTTATACTCGCCCTCCTCGGGCCCGTCAGGCACCAGGGAGGCCAGCTCCTCGTCCACGCTGCGCTCAAAGGCGCCCTGGCGCAGGCGCTTTTCCAGGCGGGTCTTGTTCTTGCGGATCTGGCGCTCCAGGGAGGCCACGGCGGCGTCGATGGAGGCGTGCATATCAGAGGAGCTCTCAGACACGCGGAAGATGGTTCCGCTGGACCGGATGGTGACCTCCACCTTGTTCCGATCCTTTTCCACACTGAAAGTCAGTGCGGCGGTTGCGTCCTCCTTAAAGAAACGGTCCAGCTTGCCCACTTTCTTCTCGGCATAGCGGTGGATATAGTTGGGCACGTTCACCTTTTTGTCTGTAAACACAAACTTCATACTTGTCCGCTCCTTTCGCCCCAACCGGGGGATGGTGTGGAGGGGAGACCCGCTCCGCACAAGGGAGTAATCCTCCCTCCGTTGGGTTTATTATAACACACCCCCTGAAAAAATCCACTGGTTTTTGTGAATTTTTATCAAACCCTTACATTTGCCCCCCTGCGGCTCCGCCGTGCACCACCTGGCCGTCAATAACCACCAGCCGCACCCGGCTGAGCCAGTTGAGGGGATGGGCGGAGGTGACCACCACGTCGGCGTCCTTCCCCGGGGTGAGGGAGCCCACCCGCCGGTCCACGCCCCCCAGCTGGGCCGCCCAGATGGTAATGGCGGCCAGGGCGCTTTCCGGGTCCAGCCCGCCCCGCACCGCCATCCCGGCGCACAGGGGCAGGTACTGGATGGGGGTCTCCGGGTGGTCAGTGCAGATGGCCGTTTTGATGCCGTAGCGATGGAGGATGGCCGGGGTTTCCAGGGTCATGTTGACCAGCTCCGGCTTGGAGCGGTCCCCCAGGCAGGGGCCGGTGATGACCCCCGCCCCCTCCTGGGCCAGCAGCTGGGGGATCAGGTGGCCCTCCGTGCCGTGCACCAGCACATACCGCAGGCCGAACTCCTTGCAGATGCGGATGCCCGTGGCCATATCGTCCGCCCGGTGGGCGTGGATCTGCACCGGCAGCTCCCCCCGCACCACCGGCAGCAGCGCCTCCAGCTTGGCGTCGTAGTCCGGTTCGTCCTCGTCCTCATCCTGGGCGGCCCGTTCCAGGCGGCGGCCGTACTCCAGGGCCTTGGACAGGTTTTCCCGGATGATGGCCGCGGTGGCCATCCGGGTGGATGGGGTCTCATGCCGGTCGTGATAGGTGAGCTTGGGATTTTCGCCCAGCGCCATTTTCATGGCGGCAGGGGCCTTGACCACCATGGCGTCCACCCAGCTGCCCCTGGTCTTTAGGGCCGCGAACTGGCCGCTGATGGGGTTGGCGCTGCCCGGCCCGGTGAGCACGGTGGTCACCCCCGCCCGGCGTGCCTCCTCAAAGCAGCGGTCCAGGGGGTTGATGCCGTCGATGGCCCTCAGGTGGGGGGTACAGGGGTCGGTGGCCTCGTTTCCGTCATCCCCCTCCAGGCCCACGCCGTCGCCGAACATGCCCAAATGGCAGTGGGCGTCCACAAACCCGGGGACGATATGGCCCCCCCGGGCGTCGAAGGCCGTCCCTTCCGCGGGGCAGGAGTCCATAGGGCCCACCTGGGTGATAACGCCGTCCTGCCACTCCACATAGCCCTGGGGAATGATCTGTCCATCCATGGTATGGACGGTTCCGTTGATAATCCGCATAAATTTCCTTTCCGGGGGCCGTCCGCGCCCCCACCGGTTGTACGTTGAAACGAAAAAACGGCCTCCGGTGGTTCCGGAGGCCGTACCGCTGCAGTTGTTTACCGGCGTCCGCCGCCCCGGCGGTTTCCGCCCTTTTTCTCCAGATAGCGCAGCTCAGACAGCTTGCTGTCAGAGGCCTGCATAAACTGGCGAAGCCGGTCTTCAAAATCGGTTGGCTCCTTGTTGGCCGCGGCCCGGGGGGCAAAGCCGCCGGGACGGGGGCCGCCCTGCTGCCTGGGGGCCTGACCCTGCCGGTTGGGCCGCCCGCCCTGGCCGCCGGCGGGACGGGGAGGGGGCTCACTGACCTTCTTGATGGACAGATTGATCCGGTTGG
>CASFCW010000042.1 GCA_949293165.1 uncultured bacterium | reverse complement strand
TGGGGGCGTTGGGCTGGCGGGGCGGGGTGTGGATGGCCTCCGCCGCCGCGTCCAGGCCCAGGGCGGCCTGCTCCCGGCGGCGCATGTACCGGTAGGCCCCCAATTCCAGATAGCCGTTGGCGTCGATGTACTCCAGATATTCCTGGAACTCCTGGCGTTCCGGGTCCTCCGGGCTCTCCGGCCCGTCCTGTTCCTGGCTGGCCGCCCACTGGAGCACCCGCTCCAGCCACTTTGGATTACCCTTCATCCTCGCCCCTCCTTTTCCTGCCCCGGATTCCCCGCAGGGTGAGGAAAAACAGCAGGCTGGTCACCCCCGCCCCCACGGCGGCCTCCGTCACCGCCAGATCAGGCGATTGCAGGAGGAACCAGATGATGGACATGACCGCGGAGTAGGACATGAACAGGATCACCGACGACACCAGCCCCCGCCCCAGCACCGTGGCCAGGGCGCAGCAGACCAGCACCGCCAGCAGCAGCACTTCCAGCACAATCACAGCTCCCGCTCCCCCTCTCCAGGCAGCTCCTCAGGCTCAATCCCCCGGCCGGTAATCAGCTCCATCCGGGCGATGAGGTGGGCGGAGACCGGGTTTGTGACCCACAGGATCACCAGCGCCAGCGCCAGCTTGGCCGTGTGGGCCGTCAGGCCGCACAGGAGCATCAGCCCGCCCAGCATGAACAAAACCCCCATGGTGTCCGCCAGGGCGCCGGCCTGGAGCATGTCCAGGGTGTCCCGGAAGCGGTACAAGCCCACCGCCGTCAGCAAAACGGCGGCCAGGCCGGCGAAAATAAGGGCCAGGGCCACGATTACCCGGACCGTCACGGCTTTCCCCTCCTTTTCTTCTCCCGGTACCGGCGGATGGATACCCGGCTGAGCACCGCCACCGACAGCAGGTTCAAAAGGCCATACAAAATCGCCACATCTACCAAATAGCTGGCCTGGAGCAGGTAGGACAGCAGGCAGACCAGCAGGATCACCACCGTGCAGATGGCGTTCAGCGCCACCAGGCGGTGGGTATACCTGGGCCCCCGGGCCCCCCGGACCAGGCAGGCGGCCAAAACCAGGGTCAGCAGGCAGGCCACGGCCACCAGTATGGCGGCCAGCGTTTCCTGGGGCTGGATCATCTGCCCTCCTCCTCCCACTGCTTCAGCCGGGAACAAAACCTGCCGTTTTGCAGGTCCCCGGTGAAGGATTCGTCCAGGGCGTAAACCCAGATTTTCCCCTCCTGCAGGGCGGCGGTCACCGTCCCCGGGGTGAGGGTGATGGAGTTTGCCAGCAGCAGCCGGCTGCCCCGGCCGGACAGGCCCGTGTCAAACCAGACCAGCCGGCCTTTGCCTGCCCGGCTGCCGGGAAACAGAATCCGGCGGGCCATGTGGAGGTTTGCCAGCAGCACCTGGCCCACCAAGACCAGCACATAGGCCGCCCCCTGGGGCAGGCGGGCCAGGTCCTTCCAGCTCCCCCAGGGGCGCAGGCCCAAAACCCGGTGGGACAGCAGCCCAATCCCCACGGAGACGGCCGCCCCGCTGACCAGAACGTCAGCCGTCACCCTGCCGTTGAGCACAATCCAGATGAAAAACAGCCACCAGACCATGGTTTTCCCCCTTCCCCCGATTTTTGTGTTGAATCTGTATATTGTTTGCATTATAGCATAAATGGCACTGTATTCCTAGGTTTTTGTGAAAAAAATTCCGTCCTCCCCACTTTAGGGAGGGCGGAATGGTGCCTATTGACTTTCCCGCCAGGCCTTGGCCTGGTCCAGCAGCTCCTGGGCGCTGTCCAGCAGAGCGGGGGTAAGGGTACCTCCCCCCACCAGCCGGGCCAGCGCCTCCCGCCGTTGGGCGGGCGCCAGCTGCTCCATGCGGGTGTAGGTGCGGCCCTCCCGCTCCTCCTTGGAGACGGTAAAGTGGCTGTCCGCCATGGCGGCGATCTGGGGCAGGTGGGTGACGCACAGCACCTGCTTGTACCGGGCCACCTGGGCCATCTTCTCCGCCACCCGCAGGGCGGCACGGCCGGAAACGCCGGTATCCACCTCGTCAAACACCAGCGTGCCTACCCCGTCGTCCTGGGCCAGGACATTTTTCATGGCCAGCATGATCCTGGCCAGCTCGCCGCCGGAGGCCACCTTCTGGATGGGCTTGAGCGCCTCACCCACGTTGGCGGACATGAAGAACTGGACCTGGTCCAGCCCCCGCTCGTCCATGGCGGCCTCGCCGGGCAGGGGGGCAAAATCCACCTGGAAGCGGATCTTGGGCATGTCCAGCTCCTTCAGCTCCCGCTGCACCCGCTCCTCCAGGGACCGGGCCGCCTCCTTCCTGGCCTTGGAAAGGGCCTCCCCCTTCTTCCAGGCCTCCCCCCGGCACCGCTCCAGCTCCTGTTCCAGGCGGCGGATGGTGTCGTCGGAGGTCTGGATTTCCTCCAGCTCCCGGCGGCAGCGATCCAGGTAGGCAAGCATGTCCTCCACGGTGGGGCCGTACTTCTTTTTCAGCCGGTACAGCACGTCCAGCCGGCTCTCCACCTGATCCAGCTCCCCCGGCGCCCCGTCCAGGCCCCGGCCCAGCTCCCCAACGGCCTGGGCCGCGTCGTCGGCGGCATACCGCAGGGCGGACAGGCGCTCGGCCAGCTCGGCCAGCTCCCCGCTCAGGTGGGCCACGGAGGAGAGCTCCCCCTCCGCCTCCGCCAGCAGGGCGCAGGCCCCGCCCCCGTCCTCATCCCCGGACAGGGCAAAGTGGGCGGCCTCCACCGCCGCGGCCAGCTTTCCCGCGCTGCGCAGCAGGCTGCGCCGCTGGTCCAGCTCCCCGTCCTCCCCCGGCCTCAGCTCCGCCCGCTCCAGCTCCCCGATCTGGTAGGTCAGTGTGTCCACCCGGCGCATCCGCTGCTCCTCGTCCATGGACAGGGCGGCGATGCGACCTTTCAGCTGGCTCCAACGGCGGTAGCTGTCCCGGTAGTCCTCCAACAGGGGCTGGCAGCGCCCATACCGGTCCAGGTAGTCCAGATGGCAGGCCGGGTCCAGCAGCTGCTGCCCGTCGTGCTGGCCGTGGATGTCCAGCAGCCTGCGGCCCAGCTCCCGCAGCTGGGCCACCGTCACCGGCTGGCCGTTGACCCGGCACAGGTTCCGCCCGTCCCCCAGGATCTCCCGCTGCAGCAGCAGCTCCTCCTGCTGGTCCAGGCCGTTTTCCCCCAGCCATTCCAAAGGCCCCGTGCCGGTAAATACCGCGCTGACCTTGGCCCGCTTGGCCCCCGTCCGGATCAGCTCCCGGCTGGTGCGCTCCCCCAGCACGGCGCCGATGGAGTCCACAATGATGGACTTGCCCGCCCCCGTCTCGCCGGTGAGCACATTGAACCCAGGCTCAAAGCGGATGTCCGCCGACTGGATCAGGGCAATATTCTCAATATGCAGCAAGGACAGCATGCCCCTCTCCTCCTCTCGCCGGCCCAAAACCGGCCGCCTTTACTTCAACAGCTTGTGGACCTCCTGGATAAACCGCTCCGCGGCGGCGTTGTCCCGCATAATCAGAATCCCCGTGTCGTCCCCAGCCAGGGAACAGACCACGCCGGGGATGTGCATGTTGTCCAGGGCGGAGCAGGCCGCGGAGGCCAGGCCGGGCATGGTGCGCACCACCACGATGTTCTGGGCCAGATCCACCGACGTGACCCCCTCCTTGAAGATGTTGCGCAGCCGGCCCTCCAGGTCGGAGGCCCCCTTCCGCTCAGAGGTAGCGTAGCGGTACCCGCCATTGACCAGCTCCTTCACCAGGCGCAGCTCCTTGATGTCCCGGGAGATGGTGGCCTGGGTGGCGGAAAAGCCCCGGGTTTTCAGCTCCTCCAGCAGCTGCTCCTGGGTCTCCACGTCCTTGGACTGTATAATGCTGAGGATCTCCCCTTGTCTGGCACGCTTCATACTCAATACCCTCCTAGCTTCTGTTGAATCATCTGGTAAAAGCTCCGTCCTGTCAGCCGCACCAGCTTGGTGGTTTGCTCAGCCCGGCAGATTTCAACCCGCTCATGAGCTGTAAGGCGGATTGCCTTTCCACCATCCACCGACAGGTACAGAGACTTCCTGTTGCCTTTGGGCAGCTGCACCGTCACGGTGCGGTCCGCGTCCATCACCAGGGCGCGGGCGGACAGCTGGTGGGCGCACACCGGCGTGACAACCAGGCTGTGGGCGGTGGGCTCCACAATGGGCCCGCCCGCCGACATGGAATAGGCGGTGGAACCGGTAGGGGTGGCCACAATCACCCCGTCCCCTGTGATCCGCTGCACCAGTACCGGGCCGGCCCACACCTCCAGCTCGGACACCCGGGCCATGGAGCCCTTGGAAAAGACCCCGTCGTTCAGCGCCAGGTGCCGGCTGAGCATCCGTTCCCCCCGCCACACGGTGACCTGGAGCATCATCCGCTCCTCCAGGGTGTACGTCCCCTTCACCAGCCCGGCCAGGAGGGGCAGCTCCTCCCGCTCCAGCTCGGCCATAAAGCCTACGCTGCCCATATTCACGCCCAGGATGGGCACGTTGTGCAGCGCCGCGTCCCGCGCGGCGTGGAGGATGGTCCCGTCGCCGCCAAAACTGATGAGCATATCCGCCCGGGGCAGCTCCTCCTCCAGCCGGGAGAGGGCCTGCCCCTTTGGAATGTCTAGCCGTTCTCCCTTCTTCTGTGTAAAGGGAAGGCACATTACATTTTCAATGCCCGCGCGATCCAAAATCCGTCTGGCCTCCAGGGCGGCCCGCAGGCCCCGGTCCCGGTAGGGGTTTGAACTGAGGATAACTCTCATCCCTCTCCCCCTTCCAGACTCGCATGGGAGGCGGCCACCAGGGCGGACAGGTCCCCCTCATAGGGCGGGCACGCCCCGGCCGTCAGGTAGCCCAGGTACTCGATGTTCCCCTCGGGGCCCCGGATGGGGGAGTAGGTGAGGTCCAGCACGCCGAACCCCGCCTGGGCGGCGTGGGCCAGGAAGTGCTCCAGCACCTCCAGGTGGACGGCAGGGTCCCGCACCACCCCTTTTTTCCCAACCTTTTCCCGGCCGGCCTCAAACTGCGGCTTGACCAGACACACGCCCTGCCCCCCCTCCTTCATCAGGGGGCGCACGGCGGGGAGGATCAGGCTCAGGGAGATGAAGGACACGTCCACGGAGAAAAAGTCCAGGGGCTGGGGGATCTGCTCCCGGGTAAGGTAGCGGGCGTTGGTGCGCTCCATGCACACCACCCTGGGGTGGGTGCGCAGGCGGTAGTCCAGCTGGTTATAGCCCACGTCCACCGCGTACACCCGCTGCGCCCCGTTTTGCAGCATACAGTCGGTAAAGCCGCCGGTGGAGGCGCCGATGTCGGCGCACACCGCCCCCTCCAGGGAGATGGGCCAGGAGGCCATGGCCTTTTCCAGCTTCAGGCCGCCCCGGCTCACATAGGCCAGCGTCTTGCCCCGCACCTGGATGGTCTGCTCCTCCGTCACCGGCGCGCCGGCCTTATCCACCTTCTGTTGGTTCACGTACACCTGGCCCGCCATAATAATGGCCTGGGCCTTCTGGCGGCTTTCAGCCAGGCCCCGCTCCACCATCGCCACATCCAGCCGCGTTTTCTTCGTCACGGCCCAACACCTCCAAAGCCCGGCTGGCCAAGCCCTCCGGGTCCAACTTCAAATCCCGGCGCAGCAGGTCGGCGGCGCCGTGGGTCACATAGCCCCGGCCGCAGTTGACCAGCGCCGCGGCGGCGGGCACCCCCGCCTGCTCCAGGGCGGCCAGCACCCGCTGGCCCACGCAGCCCTGGGCGGCGCATTCCTCCGCCACCAGCAGGTGCCCCGTCCGGCCCACGCTTTCCACCACCGGCCCGCATTCCAGGGGGGTGATGATGTTCCACTTCCAAACCTGGGCGGAGACGCCCCGGCGCTCCAGCGCCTCAGCCGCCGCCAGCAGGCTGTTGATCTCTGTGCCGTAGCCGGCCAGGGTGATGTCCGTCCCCTGCCGGAGGCACACCACAGGCGCCTCCCCGCTGTCCTGGGTGTAGGCGCCCTCGCCCCCCCGGGGGTAGCGCAGCGCCACCGGACCGGTGTGGCGGTACAGCGCCCGCTCCAGCATGGAGGACAGCTCGGCGTAGCTGGCGGGGGCGTACACCGTCATGCCGGGCACACCCTCCAGATAGGCCACGTCAAATACGCCGTGGTGGGTTTCGCCGTCATCCCCCACCAGCCCGGCGCGGTCCACCCCCAGCACCACATGCAGCCCTTCAATGGCCATATCGTGCAGCAGCATGTCATAGCTGCGCTGCAGGAAGGTGGAGTAGACCGCGAACACCGGCAGCGCCCCCTGTTTGGCCATGCCCGCCGCCATGGATACGGCGCAGCCCTCCGCGATGCCCACGTCAAAAAACCGCTGGGGGTAGGCCTGGGCAAAGGGCTCCAGGCCCGTGCCGCTGACCATAGCCGCGGTGATGGCGCAGATCCGCCCGTCCTGTTCCGCCAGGCGGGTCAGAGTCTCGCCAAAGACGGCGGAGAAATTCTTTCCCTTCTTCCCTACCGGCAGGCCCTGGTCCGGCTGGAAGGGGGACACCCCGTGATAGGCGTCCGGATTCTCCTCCGCGGGCTGGTAGCCCTTGCCCTTCACCGTGCGGACGTGGAGCAGCACCGGCTCGTTCAGGGACGCGGCATAGGACAGGGCATACGTCAGCTTTTTCAGGTCGTGCCCGTCCACCGGCCCCAGGTAGGTAAAGCCCATGTTCTCAAACATGGAGCAGTTCAAAATGCTCTGCTTCAGCGCCCGCTTGAGCCCGTGGGTCACCCGGTAGAACCGCCGCCCCAGGCCGGTGCGCCCCATATTCCTGCGGTACCACTGCTTGAAGCTCAGATATCCCGGCCGCATCCGCTGGCGGGCCAGGTGGTTGGCCACCGCCCCCACGTTGGAGGTGATGGACATGCCGTTGTCATTCAAAATCACCAGCAGCTGGCCCTTCAGCTGGCCGCCGTTGGACAGGCCCTCGTAGGCCAGGCCGCCTGTCAGGGCGCCGTCCCCAATGAGGGCCAGGACCTTGTAGTCCTCCCCCAGAACCCTGCGGGCCTGGGCCATCCCCACCGCCACCGCCACCGAGTTGGAGGCGTGGCCGGCGATAAAGGCGTCGTGAACGCTCTCGTTGGGCTTGGGAAAGCCGGCGATACCGCCGTACTGCCGCAGGGTGGACATGGCCTCCCGCCGCCCGGTGAGCATCTTGTGGACGTAGCACTGATGCCCCACGTCAAAGATCAGCCGGTCCCGCCGGGTGTCGAAAACCCGGTGGATGGCCACCGTCAGCTCCACAACGCCCAGGTTGGAGGCCAGGTGCCCCCCGGTTTGGGCGACATCCTGCACCAGCTCCTGCCGCAGCTGTTCGCACAGGCCGGCCAGTTCCTCCTCCGGGCAGTCCGCCAAAAGGGGAGCGTAATCCTTCATTTCTTCTTTCTTCAACTCAGATTCCCTCGCTTTATCGGGGCGCAGACCACCCCGGTACTCCGTGGAAACTAAAACATGGTCACACCCACGCCCACAGTTACGCCCAGGCAGGCGCCCATGACCACCTGCAGGGGGGTGTGGCCCAGCAGCTCCTTCAATCCCTCTTCCACAATGGCCGGGGACACCTGGTCCCAGTGCCGCAGGATGTAATTGAGCACCTTGGCCTGCTCCCCCGCCGCCCGGCGGACGTTGCACGCGTCGTACATCACCACAAGGGCCACCACCACAGCCAGGGCAAACACCGGGTCCTCCAGCCCGCGCTGGCCCCCGATGGCCGCCGCCGCGGCACAGACGAAGGCGGAATGGGAGCTGGGCATACCTCCGCTGCCCACCAGCCTGCGCCAGTCAAAGGCGCCGCTCATCACGCTGTGGAAAATGGTTTTCAGCACCTGGGCGATAAACCAGGCCAGTACGCCCGCGTCCAGGGTCAGGTTCCCTGTCAAAAAACCGGAGCCAAACATCGTACACCGCCTTATCAGTGGGTGCGCCGGGCCAGCTCATCGGCCAGCCACAGCAGGAACGCGCTGTCCTGGAAGGGGGCCAGGGCCTCCTTGGCCTGCTCAGACAGCTCCCGCACCAGCCTGCGGCTCTCCTCCAGCCCCAACACGGAGACAAAGGTAGCCTTCTCCCGGGCCAGATCCGACCCCACCGGCTTACCCAGCTCCCCGTCAGTGCTGGTCACATCCAAAATATCGTCCTGAATCTGGAAGGCCCGGCCCAGGCAGCGGGCGTATCGCTCCACCGCCCGCTCCTGCTCCTGCGTCCCTCCGGCGGCAATGCAGCCCAGGCGGGCGGCGGCGGCGATGAGGGCGCCGGTTTTCAGGCTTTGCACCTCCTCCAGCTCTCCCCGGGTCAGGGCTCTGCCCTCCCCCGCCATGTCCAGCGCCTGGCCGCCCACCATGCCCAGGGCCCCCGCCTCATGGGCCAGGCAGGCCACCGCCCGGGCAATCCGCTCCGGAGGCAGCTTGGCCCCCGCCAGGGCGGAAAAGGCCTCTGTCAGCAGGCCGTCCCCCGCCAAAATGGCGGTGGCCTCCCCATATACCTTGTGGTTGGTGGGCCGGCCCCGGCGCAGGTCGTCGTCGTCCATGGCCGGCAGGTCGTCGTGGATCAGGGAATAGGTGTGCACCATCTCCAATCCGCAGGCAAACTCCAGGGCCTGCTCCGCCTGCCCGCCGCACATCCGGCAAACCTCCAGCACCAGCACAGGCCGAATCCGCTTCCCTCCGGCCAAAAGGGAGTATTCCATGGCCTCCATCAATCCGGCGTACCGGGGCCCCTGGGCAAACCAACTGCCCAGCCGCTCCTCCACCAGCTTCCGGTCGGCCTCCATGCGGCGGTTCAGCTCCTCCATCACGCGTCCTCCCCCTGGAAGGGCTCGCCCTTGGGCTGCCCGTCCTCTCCCGCGGTCAGCAGGGTCACCCGCTGCTCCGCCTCGTCCAACATGGCTGTGCAGGTCCGTAAAATCCCCGCGCCCTCCTCAAACAGGGCCATGGCCTGATCCAGCGGCGCGTCTCCCCGCTCCAGCAGGCCGACAATCTCTTCCAGACGGGTCATAGACTGTTCAAAGTTTGGGGTTTGCTTGGCGTCCATAGGAACCTTCCTTTCTCACTTCACGGTTTCCTTCTGCCCGTGTTCTTCTGTAGGTTCATCCCCTTCCACCGACTCAACCCGGCATTCCGCCCGGCCGTCGGACAGCCGCAGCGTAAAGGGCTGGCCAGGCCTTGCCTGGCGGATGGTGGAAAGCACTTCCCCTTCCCGGGTCTGGGCGATGGCGTAGCCCCGCCCCAGCACCTTCAAAGGGCTCATGGCGTCCAGCGCCGCCGCCAGCCGGGCAAACCGCTGCCGCAGTCTGCCGTCGGCGGCCGTCCAGCTGTGGAGCAGGCGGCTGTTCTGATAATCCAGCAGCTGCCGCTTGTCCTGAAAATAGGCCTTGGGGTCCGACATCACCCTGGCCTTCGCCCACCGGTCCAGACGGGCCCGCCCCGTCTGAATCCGCCGCTGCATGGCCTGCTCCATCCGCCGGCCCATCTGGGCCAGGGCGGCGGAGACCTCCCGGCAGTCGGGCACCGCCAGCTCCGCCCCGTTGGACGGTGTGGCGGCCCGCAGGTCGGCGGCAAAATCGGAGATGGTGACGTCCGGCTCGTGGCCCACGGCGGAAATCACCGGGATACGGGCGTGGTAAATGGCCTGGGCCACGCACTCCTCATTGAAGGCCCACAGGTCCTCCATGGAGCCGCCGCCCCGCCCCACCAGCAGGACATCCGCCACCTGGTAGTAGTCAGCCCACTGGATGGCGGCGGCAATTTCCTGGGCCGCCCCCTCCCCCTGCACCCGCACGGGGAGCACATACACAGCGGCCATGGGCCACCGGGCTTTTAAAATCCGAAGCATGTCCCGGACGGCCGCCCCCGCAGGCGAGGTAATCAGGGCAATCCGGCCGGGCATTTTGGGGACGGGCCGCTTGTGGGCGGGGTCAAACAGGCCCTGCTGGTAAAGCCGCTGCTTCAGCTGTTCAAAGGCCAGGTGCAGATCCCCCGCCCCCTCCGGGGTCAGGCGGGTGCAGTACAGCTGGTACTGGCCGTCCCGGGGAAACACCGTCACCCGCCCGGCGGCAATCACCTGCATCCCGTTTTCCGGCCGGAACCGCAGGGACTGGGCGTCCCCCCGGAACATGACGCACCGCAGGGCCCCCTGGCCGTCCTTCAGGGTGAAATAGTGGTGCCCGGAGGGGTAGAGCTTATAGTTGGAAACCTCCCCCCGCACCAAAAGGGAGGACATCAGGCGGTCCCGATCCAGCAGGCCCTTGAGATATTGGCCCACCTGGCTGGGGGTCAGCGCCGTCTGCTGCTGGTTCATCCCCTCTCCTCCCTCTCCAGGGCCCGCCAGGTGAGGATGGCGGCGCCCATGGCGTTATCCGTGGAATAGCAGGGCTGGGCAAACCGGGCGCCCACCGCCCCCATCACCGCCCGCAGGCGGCGGTTGGAGGCCACGCCGCCGGAGCACAGCACCGGCAGGCCGGGGTATTGCTCCATGGCGGCCTGGGTCGCCCTCAGCACCGTGCGGCACACGGTCTCCAGGGCGAAGGCGGCCACGTCCGCCGCCCGATCCCCCCGCTCCGCCCGGTCCTTCACCTGGTTTTCCACCCCGGACAGGGAGAAGGACAGGCCCTTGAGCTTCACCGGGAACGCATCCCCGCCCTGGCTCTGGCCGCTCAGCTCGTCCATCGCCTTCCCCGCCGGGAAGGGGCAGCCCAGCAGCACCCCGGTGCGGTCGATCAGCTGGCCGGCGGAGATGTCCTGGGTGCCCCCCAGGATCTCCGCCTCAACCGCCGGGCCATCCTCCTCCGGGCGCACCAGCAGCAGCTCGGTGGTGCCGCCGGACAGGTGCCAGGCCAGGAAGGGCCTGTCCAGCAGCCCCAGCTCCCCCGCCGACCAGGCGGCGGCGGCCAGATGCCCCTGCTGGTGGGAAAAAGCGTAGAACGGCACCCCCAGGGCGCTGGATAACACCTGCCCCTGGGAGGCGCCGGCTAAAAAGCAAGGCATATAGGAGCCCTCTACCGCCCTGGGCCGCGTACTGGCCCCCACCGCCGACCAGGCACGGCCAGGCAGGGAGGCGGCCAGCTCCTCCATCAGGGGAGGCAGGCCCCGGACGTGCTGGAACAGCGCGTCGCTTTGGCGCAGGCCCAGTTCCCCAGGCCGCACCTGCAGCAGGCGGCCCCGGTTTTCCCCCTCCGTCCCGTCGAACCAGGCGGCGGAGGTGGTGTAATTGCTGGTATCCAGCCCCAAGACCAGACGTTTCACTCCTGATGAGCCTCCTGCTCCTCCGCCTGGGGCTGGGCCGCCTCCTCCGGCGCCTCCGTCCGGACAAAGGTGCCCAAAATGCCGTTGACGAAGGAGACAACCTCCTTGGATTCATACTTCTTGGTCAGCTCCACAGCGGAGGAGATGGCGGCGGCGTTGGGCACCTCCGGCATATACAGCACCTCGTACATGGCGGTGCGCATGATGGCGGCGGCCATCCGGGGAATCCGCGCGAAGGACCAGCCCATGGCGTACCGGCTGATGCAGTCGTCCAGCTCCGGCCCATGGTTGAACACCCCCGTCACCAGCGTGCGGATATATTCCTCCTGCTTCCGGTTGGGGTATTCCTCGTAGATGGGCAGATCCTTGCCCAGCTGGGCAAACCGCTCCCGGTTCAGCTCCTGCTCCAGCAGCTGCTGGACGCTTTCCGTCGTAAAGCCCAGGGAAAAAATCATATGCACCGCAATCTCGCGGGCGGTACTTCTGGTCATACGTGTTCCTCCGTCTGAATCACTGTCTCTGATTGGACAATCTTTTATACCGGCTCTATTATATACATGAATATGCAAAAAAGAAACCCCCAAAATTCACAAACAGGAATTTTGGGGGTTCTTTCACAAAACGGGGATGGGGCCGCCGCTCCCAGCCGTCAGGCGAAGAAGCGGTGGTTTCCGATGGTGGCCACGTACGTCCGGTTCCGGGACGCCCAGCTGCTGGCGGCAGAGTCGAAATACAGGGCGTTCTTCACCGCATCCACCACGCCGCCGTCCATCACCAGCTTGGCGGCGATGACGCAGCTCTCCGTGGGGGTGCAACGGCTCAGGGCGCCGGAGGCATAGGTGGTAAACTGGTTTCTCTGGGACAGCACGCCCTCCACCGTATTGGGGAAGATGGGGCTGGCCACCCGGTTGAGAATCACGTTGCCCACAGCCATCTTGCCCTCCAGGGACTGGTTTCCGCTCTCGGCGTAGATCACCCGGGACAGCCAGTACAGGTCGTTGCTGTTATAATACTGGCTGCCGGAGAGGATGGCCCCGCTGCCCAGGGTCACAGCCGCCGTGACGGTGGAGGCGTTCCAGGTCAGCTTGGCGTCAAAGGCCTCCGCCAAGGTGCTCAGAGGCACCGTCACCCGGTCGCCCACCAGCTCCACGCCCTGGGGCAGGTAGAGGTACCGGCCATTGGCCACCAGGTACTTCTGCCCCACCGTGGCGGTGAGATTCAGCTTGCCGGTGGTGATGGTCACCGTCTGGGTGGAGGCGTTCCAGGACGCCTTGGCCTGATCGTCCAGGCACTGGGCCATGGGAACCAAAGCCACATAAGTCGTTCCGCCGCGCTGAATGCGGTTTACCTCGCTGGGGACGGGCTCCCCGTTTACGGTGAGCTGCCGGTCCACATTCTCGGCCAGGGCAAGGGCGTTGGTGCCGGTTACGGCGGACACCACGGTGCCCTGAGCAGTCATTTCATCCTGGGGGTCAGACTCTGCCAGACAGTAAATCTGGTCCGCGTCGGTCTGATTTGCCAGATTGCCGGCGGCGGCTCCATCCGCCCCGGCTCCCATCAGGAGAAGCAAGGCAAAGCCCATCAGCGCTGTTGAGAACAGCTTTCGTGTCATTGTCTTCACTCCTATAGTTACAAAATTATGTCAACAAAAATGACATCAAAAGCAACCGCTGTTACTTTTGTTACCACATTGTAACCAATTTACCCCCCCAAAACAAGGGCAATATTCACCATACTTTGCTTTGAAATCTTGTTCATTTTAGCCGTTGTGCATTAAAATGTTACGATTTTCAGATATTTCTATCGTTTTCGAACCAAATCGTCAGATGTAAAATACACAACCCAGGCAGGGCCGTCCCGCCTGCCGTCCTGCCTGAAAAAAGACAAGATCCCCCTGAAATTCACCCTTGCTTTTTCAGGCGGGCTATGCTATATTAAATAAGCCGTCAGGTGGCGCCCCTGTGGCCGCGCCGGGCATCTGCGGGCGTAATTCATCGGTAGAATGCGACCTTCCCAAGGTTGATAGGTGGGTTCGACTCCCATCGCCCGCTCCAAACCCAAAGGACATCCGGATGGATGTCCTTTTCCTTTTTTATTCCGGCGTTGCCTGCACCGATTTCAGCCGTCCCCGGCGGACATTGAAAAAAGTCTTTTCAACCTCCCCCTTTTGTATTATAATGTAGTGCGTGTTTTTTCTCACCCTGCAAAAAGGAGCTGTAATACTATGGAACATTCCAAGATCCCCCAGGGATACACCCCCCTGCTGAACATTTACGAGACACAGAAGGCCATCGGGCTGCTCCACCGCCTGTTTGAGGACCACCTCAGCGGCGCGCTGAACCTCCACCGGGTCTCCGCCCCCCTGTTCGTGGCCGCCTCCACCGGGCTGAACGACGACCTCAACGGCGTGGAACGCCCGGTATCCTTTGATATCCGCCGTGTGGACGACACGGCTGTGGTGGTGCATTCCCTGGCCAAGTGGAAGCGCCTGGCCCTGAAGCGGTACCAGTTCCACCCCGGCGAGGGGCTGTATACCAACATGAACGCCATCCGCCGGGACGAGGATCTGGACAACCTCCACTCCGCCTACGTGGACCAGTGGGACTGGGAGAAGATCATCACCCCGGAAACCCGGAACCTGGAGTACCTCAAGGAGACGGTGCGGGGCATTGTCGGCGCCCTGGCAGACACCCAGCAGGTGCTGCGGGCCTACTTCTCCCAGCTGACCGTCCTGCCCCAGATTTCCCGGGACATCACCTTCATCACCTCCCAGGAGCTGGAGGACCGTTACCCCGGCCTGACCCCCAAGGAGCGGGAAAACGCCTTTGTCCGGGAGCACCCCGTCACCTTCCTCATGGGCATCGGCGGGAAGCTGCGCTCCGGCGCGCCCCACGACGGCCGGGCCCCCGACTACGACGATTGGGACATGAACGGCGATTTGCTGTGCTGGGACAGCGTCAACGGCCAGGCCCTGGAGCTGTCCTCCATGGGCATCCGGGTCAGCCCCCAGTCCCTGGACCGCCAGCTCACCCTGGCCGGCTGCGACGACCGTCGGGAGCTCCCCTTCCACAAAATGCTCCTCTCCGGCCAGCTGCCCCTCACCATGGGCGGTGGCATCGGCCAGTCCCGGGTGTCTATGCTGCTGCTGGGCAAGTGCCACATCGGCGAGGTACAGGTCTCCCTTTGGGATGACGAGACCCTTGCCGCCTGCCAGGAGGCCGGCATCCATCTGCTGTAACCCCAAGCCCGGATCGGTTTGCCGATCCGGGCTTTTGCATTGCTTTAAAAAAACTTAACACATTATTTGTATCTTTCTCATGAAATCGTGGTATGGTATCCATATCCAATACAGAGAGAGGATGTTCTCATGAAATCTGCCGCCTCACGCCTGGCTCTGGTTTGCGCCCTTGTCCTGTGCGCCGGTGGAGGGCTGTTTTTGTACCGCAGCGGCTTTTTTTCCGCCGTCTCCTCCCCTGACGCCCTGCGGGATTACATCCAGCAGTTCTCCCCCTACTCCCTGTTGTTTTTCTTTGTCATCCAGCTGCTCTCCGTGGTGCTGGCCCCCATCCCCAGCAACGTCAGCGCCCTGGCCGGCGGTATCCTGTTCGGCACCTGGCCCGCCTTCTTCCTCACCTACGCCGCCATCGTCCTGGGCTCCGTCGTGGTGTTTGCCCTGGCCCGGGCCATGGGCCGGGACGCGGTCACCCGCCTGGTGGGCCGCAAGCTGTCTGAAAAGTATCTGTCCGTCATCCACGCCAAAACCGATGTGTTTCTCACCCTGGCCTTCCTGTTCCCCTTCTTCCCCGACGACGCGCTGTGCATCCTGGCCGGGCTGACCACCATCCCCTTCCCCAGATTCCTAATCATCGTCCTGCTGGCCCGCCCCTGGGGCCTGCTCTTTGCCAGCGCCCTGGGAGGGGCCACCCTGTCCGTCCCCTGGTGGGGTATGCTTTTGGCCGGCCTGGCCGGCCTGGCCCTGTTCTGCCTGGGTATGAAGTACGGCGACCGGATCGAGGCAGCCATCCTCCGCCGCCTGGGGAAAAATCCTTAGCCCCGGTTTTTCAAAAAACCTGAAATTTCCTCTTTACAAACAGCGGTCAGTATGGTATTATCATATCACAAACAAGAATTACTACTGTTTAGGAGGGATACACTTGGAGCGCGCTACCCGCTACAGCAGGAAGAGAGAAGCCATTCTCTCCGCCATCCGCGGCTCCGATGCCCACCCCTCCGCCGAATGGATCTACCGGCAGCTGAAGCCCGATCACCCGGATCTGAGTCTGGGGACGGTGTACCGGAATCTGGTGCTGTTTCAGCAGCAGGGGACCATTCAAAGCGTTGGTGTGGTCAACGGACAGGAACGGTTTGACGCCTGCACCCGGCCCCATAGCCACTTTGTTTGCACCCACTGCGGAGCCGTGATTGATCTGTATCAGATCCCCATGGACGCCGGCCTGGCCGGAGCGGTGGAAGACCTGTATGGGTTCCAGGTGGAACGCCCGGAGCTCACCTTTTATGGAACGTGCAAAACCTGTATGCAGCAAAAGAAAATTGAGGAGGACCAAGTATTATGAAGAAGTTTGTTTGTTCTGTCTGCGGCTATGTCCACGAGGGCGATTCCGCTCCTGAGAAGTGCCCCCAGTGCGGCGTTCCCGGTTCCAAGTTTGTGGAGCAGGCCGGTGAGAAGAGCTGGGCTGCCGAGCACGTGGTAGGCGTGGGCAAGTCCTTTGGCGCCGATGTGCCCGCCGAGGTGCAGAAGCAGATCATTGAGGGCCTGCAGGCCAACTTCAACGGCGAGTGCTCTGAGGTAGGCATGTACCTGGCTATGGCCCGTGTGGCCCATCGTGAGGGCTATCCTGAGATCGGCCTGTACTGGGAGAAGGCCGCCTATGAGGAGGCTGAGCACGCCGCCAAGTTTGCCGAGCTGCTGGGCGAGGTGGTTACCGACTCCACCAAGAAGAACCTGGAGATGCGGGTTGAGGCCGAGAACGGCGCCACCATGGGCAAGTTCGAGCTGGCCAAGCTGGCCAAGCAGTACAACCTGGACGCCATCCACGACACCGTCCATGAGATGGCCCGCGACGAGGCCCGCCACGGCAAGGCTTTTGAGGGCCTGCTGAACCGCTACTTCGGTTGATTCATACAGGAGGCCCGGTATGAAGCTCAGCGCCAGAAATCAGTTTAAGGGCGTCGTTGTCGCTATTGAGGAGGGCGCCGTCAACGGCATCGTCCGCATCGACATCGGCGGCGGCAATATCATCACCTCCACCATTTCCATGGCCTCCATCCGTGAACTGGGCCTGAAGGTGGGCGGAGACGCCTACGCGATTGTAAAGGCCACCTCTGTGATGGTGGGCGTAGAAGACTGAAAGGAGTTCACGTTCATGGATAAGTATGTCTGCCCCTGCGGCTATGTGTATGATCCCGCTGTCGGTGATCCTGACCACGGTGTGGCTCCCGGTACCCCCTGGGAGCAGGTTCCCGAGGATTGGGAGTGCCCCATCTGCGGGATGGGCAAGGACGTGTTTGAGAAGGAGTAATCCTTCCTGACGCAGGAGAGGATCGGGTGACCGATCCTCTCCTTTTTTCTGAGCAAATGGCCTCATTTCCCCTTCCGCAACCGTCTGTTGTCAAATTATATCCTATGTTTGGTTGCGGTACAGCCTGTTTTTTGCTATCCTGAGTACCGTCAAGGGCCCTTGACCACTTTTTGTTTCGGAGGGCTGAATATGGAATTTCAGCAGCGGCTCTATGAGCTGAGAAAGCAGTCCGGCCTGTCCCAGGAGGGGCTGGCAGATCTTTTGGGGGTATCCCGGCAGGCGGTTCAGAAGTGGGAGGCGGGCACCTCCCGCCCTGATCTGGACAACCTGGCCGCTTTGGCCCAGTATTTCAACGTGTCTTTGGACTATCTGGTGACCGGCCAGGCGGCTCCCCCCTCCCCCAGCCAGCCGTCTACCACCATCGTCAACAACTACTATACCACCTTCCGCTATGAATACAGGAGCAGGCGCACCCTGTTTGGCCTCCCCCTGGTTCACATCCGCCTGGGAGACCGGGGCGTGGGGGTATCTCTGGGCGGCTTTTCCCTGGGGGTATTCAGTGTAGGCGGCCTGTCCCTGGGCCTGCTGTTTTCCCTGGCCGGCCTGGCTGTGGGGGGCCTGGCCATCGGCGGCTGCGCCATCGGCCTGCTGGCCTTCGGCGGCGGCGCCGTTGGCCTGTTTGCCATGGGCGGCGGCGCTTTCGGCGTATACGCCGCCGGCGGGGGCGCCATTGCCTCGGAAATCGCCATTGGCGGCTCTGCCCATGCCCCGCTGGCCATCGGCCGCGAGGTGCAGGGCGCCCTGACCTTTGGGCCTGGCTCCGACCCGGAGGTTATGGCCGCCGCCATCCGGGCGGCTGCCTCCGGTGCTCCGCAGTTTCTTCAGAAGCTGCTGATTTTTCTGGCGCAGAACTGGTAGCCGGAAATGATATACCCACAGGGAAGGTCCTCTCCTTCCCTGTGGGTTCTTTTTTTGGGGGGATCTCTCATCTTTTCCAATGGTAAGCAGGTACGGAGTGCTCTCCTTCCCGCCGGGAGTTGTCATTTGATCTCGTCCTTATGCGGCCAGATGCGCCTTTTTTGCAGGGATTTTGATTGCGTCGCTCCACCCCTTTTGTAGGGGACGATGTCCCCATCGCCCCGCTCAGGAAAATTGTCTTTCGTGCTGGGGAGCAGGAGCCCAAGCCATACTTTAGGCGGCGAGAGCGAAACGGAGTTTCGCAGAAAATTCTTTGCCTACTTTCTTTTAAGAAAGTAGGGCCGCCTGCGGGCGGGTTTCTTTTCTCGGCGGGAGAAAAGAAACCAAAAGACC
>CASFCW010000041.1 GCA_949293165.1 uncultured bacterium | reverse complement strand
TCGTGAATCCTTTCTCCACTGCTCCATAAAACACACCCCCGCATCTGATACCATTTTACCAGATGCAGGGGCGTTTTGGAAGTTTTTCGACAGTCTGACAAAACACATCTCCGGGCCATGCCCGGAGATGTGTTTTGTTTATACGAAGATTTTTCCCGCGTGGGGCAGCCCATTTTCTGCGCCCACCCCAGCCGTAGCCGAGGGAACCCGAAGCTCCCCGCAACTTTTTACAACGCTTTCTTCCATAAGTAAAACGGGAATCTTTCGTGCGTGGGGCAGCTTATCCCCTGCATCTACTACAGCCGTGGCCGAGGGGAAGCGGAGCTTCCCAGGAAGTTCTTTGCCAAGCTTTCTTTCAAGAAAGCGGGGGGCGGCGGGTGCGATAGACGTAGAGGGAGAGGGCGACGGTGAGGATGTCCGCCACCGCCTGGGACCACACCAGGCCGAACATCCCAAAGATGGCGTTAAGGATGAGCAGCATAGGGATGTTGAACACCAACCACCGGGTCACCCCCAGGAACAGGGATACCCGGCCCCTGCCGAAGGCCTGGAAGATATAGACGGTGAAGAAGCTCATGAACATCAGGGGCGTAGCCAGCACCCGGATGCGGAGGAACTGGGAAGCCAGGGACAGGGTCTGGGGATCGGAGATAAACAGGTTGGCAAACTGGAAGGCGAACAGCTCGTAAAGCGCGATGCTGATCGCGGCGGTCACCAAGCCAACCCGCCGGGCCAGGCGGATGATATCCTCCATCCGCTGCCGGTTCCCCGCGGTGTAGTTATAAGCCACCAGGGGCATCATACCCTGGCAGATGCCGATACCCACATTCAGGGGGAACCGCTCCACCTTCAGCACAATGCCGATGGCGGCCAGGGCCAGGTCGTCATACTGCACCATCAGCTTGTCCAGCACCACATAGTCCAGGTCAAACAGGAAGGTCACCACAGCAGAGGGTACCCCCACCCCGAACACGGCGGCGACGCTGCCCCTCCTGGGCAGCCCGCCCCGAAGGGAAAAGGTGATGGACCTCCCCTGGCCCATCCGCGCCAGCACAGACAGGAAAAACAGCAGCGCCGCGCAGTTGGACAGGCAGGTCGCCAGCCCGGCGCCCAGCACCTCCATGCCGTCGGGCATCACCACAAACATGAACAGGGGGTCCAGGGCAATATTCAAAACGCCGCCCAGGATAATCCCCGCGCTGGCCTCCCTGGACCGGCCGATGCTGC
This sequence comes from uncultured bacterium, assembly GCA_949293165.1. Taxonomy (GTDB): domain Bacteria; phylum Bacillota; class Clostridia; order Oscillospirales; family Oscillospiraceae; genus Lawsonibacter. Next base: position 16,781 of record CASFCW010000041.1, on the reverse strand, counting down.
GGATCAGGTTGGCCAGCACGTTGGACAGCACCGTGGGCACGCCCCCTGCCACAATGACGCAGGCGGCGTACTGCTTGGCGTACAGCATGGTGTTGTCCCCCGCCCCCAGCAAGGTGAGAAGCGGCTCCATAAATACCGCCATCCCCACCGCGAACAGGGCTGAAATTGTCAGCCCCAGGTACAGGGAAAAGGCGCTGACCCTCCGGGCCTCCTCCTCCTGCCCCTGGCCCAGCAGCCGGGAGATCAGCGACCCGCCGCCAATCCCCGCCAGCCCCGCCAGACACAGGGTAATGTTGAACACCGGCAAAATGAGTGAGGTGGCCGCCACCATGTACGGGTTGTTCGTCCGGCCGATAAAGAAGGTGTCCGCCATATTATAAATCAGCACGATGAGCTGGCTGCTGATGGCCGGCACCACCATCGTCCGCAGCGCGGCGGCCACGGGCATGTTCTCAAACACGTCCGTCCGGGAAGAAGTTACCTTTGACTGCACTTGCACCTCACCTGATCTTTCTATCTGTGCGCCAACTGGAACGAAAAGATTTGTCCTCTTCCAGGAAGAGGACAAATCAACTGGAGCTAGTGGTGGGAATCAAACCCAAAGCCGGCTCATAACCGGCGCTGCCGGGGCCGTTCTTTCTGAGAAAAGCAGGAAAGAAGTCCCCTTGCTGCCATGCGTTTCTTCCTCAAACGCCTCCGTTTCCCCCTCTATCTTTATTCAAAATAGCTGGTATCCGGCCAATTGCAGCACAAATCCCAGTCCTCTAAAATACCATCCCAAACCCACACGCCATTGGAACTGATTTGGCCATCATAAGTTCCCTTTGTTGCGGGCATTGGATTAGCATTTTTAATTACAGACCACTCAGTACCCCAATGACCCTCACCAGTCCAGGGATTTACCTTATAGGTGTCATTGTTATAGCCTTTTCCTATGCTATTCAAATAGTAGTCTCCTAAGGATACACCTGTAGAAACGCGCTCTTGATTTATTACTTCTTCAAATAATCCACCTGTTTGTGAAAACTTAAAACCAAGGTCCGGAGCAACGCCCTGACCCTCACCAAGAACACCATTTGGCCCCTTCTTCAGAACTACCTTTGTACCATCAGCCTTAACAAAGATGTCACCCTCACGGGCAAGACGGCTGTCTCCGCCTTCCGCATAATTCAAGCGGGTCTGACCCTCATAAATCGTAATGGGCTGACTCAAATCGGCGGCAGGTTTTTCAACGGGCACACTCAAATCAGGCATTTCGCTCTCGTCAAAATAGGCAAACCGATAAAGGATTGTCGCCCCCTGGGCACGGGTCGCCGTCTGCTTGGGACTTACTGTACTGCTGGTTGTACCAGAAATAATACCCATCGTGTAAGCCTGAACCACACTGTCTCTCATTTCCTCTGCACATTGATCCAGGTCTGTGACCCGTGCCTCCACGCCGGAAGCATTGGCGTAAGTCTGCCGGCCCATCGCTTCAAGCCCCTTGACGGCCATATCCGTCATACGCTCCCGTGTAATGCTTCTGTTCATATCAGCACCACTGCCATAGACCGATGGACTGATAATCCCCTTGTCCAAGCCCAAATGATAAGCCCCATCATACCAGGCGCTGGTGTACTGCGCATTATACCGGTCCAACTCGGCGGAAAACGCCTTGCGCAATACAACTGTCAGGAACTGAACTTCCGACATGGGAGCATCTGGGGAGAAGGTTGTGCTGGACGTACCGGCAAACAGGCCGTCCTGAACCATTCTGGAAACATAATCATAGTACCATGCATTGGCTGGTACATCCGTGAAGTTTGCCACGCTTTCCTGCTGCTCAGGTTCTGCTGCGTTGTAACTCATAGTGGAGTTAATCACAATTGCATTTCTGGTTCCATCCCAGTCCACCCAAAAATCAAACATCCGAGCAATATCATTCAGATCGAAGAAGTGCTCCCCATTGATAATATAAGCAGTTGCATAAACATTCAAACCATCCAAAAGCAGAGCAGAACGATTCAAAGTACCCGTCTTTGTTGTACCATCGCCAGCCTTCAGCTCACCGCCAACAGTCGTATAAGGCTTACCAGAAGTCATTTCAATGGCGCCCGTAGTCATCCCACCTGATATACTCCAAGTAATAAAATCAGGGTCCCAAGTAACCTCAAACTGCTTGCTTGTACCACGCATGACAAGAGCAAGGTCACGCAGCTTGAAATAGTTATTACCGTTGATGGTATAGGCCTCAAACATCACAGCCTTACCATCTACATAAACAGTAGAAGAAGCAGGCGTTGCTGTTACAGTTGTAGGAGCATTATTATCTACAGTAGGAAGATTAGGTTGAGAACTGGGGTCATAAAACACATTATAATAATATGTTTGACCATTCACATCTGCACGAACAGCCCAAGTGGAAGTTGTTTCATCCTTACCATCTGTATTATGGTCAAACTCCCAAATCAGACCAGACTTATACAGACCATTACTACCCTTTACTGCATTATAATGATTAACACCCCAAGATTCTAGAGTTTGGTCGCCATGTGAAGTATGCACACCTTCATCAATTGTAACAGAAGTTGAATCATTCATTTGCCCATAAGGATAGAGAGTAAATTGAGTATTATTACTATCAGAACGCATACAAGCAAGATTACCCACATACACAAGATAACCATGATACTTTACACCGTTTTCATCATCTGCATCATACTCAACAACCTTGTTGACCTTAGAAAAAGTCACTCCACCAATCTTCTGCGTATTCGTCATTGTGGGAACAGGTCTTGTGGTATTAGTACTATCAACAGTAGAACTATACTTCACATTCACAGATTCAGTCCAATAACTATCTGTCTGATCAGAATCCACCGCAAAACCAGGAACTGTCAGACAAGACGCAAGCGTTAGTGTGGCAAGCATACCACCAAGGAACTTTTTCATTTTTTCATTCCCCTCTCTTTTCAATTTGGTGTGTGAAAGATTGAATTTCCTTTCTCTACTCACTCCCATCTTATTTTTATTATGTACCAGCATCCAAACTGTTGGAGTTCAACTAAACCATAAAACTTCACTATGCTAAATATAACACGGGTTGCCGGTGTCGGCAACCCGTCAGCTTGTCAAAAAAGCCCTCCTGCAAGGAGTTCCGGCGCCCGCAGGCGACGGAATAAAATGAAATCCCGTCATTTCCGGGGGCGTGTACCTCGGAAATGACACCTCTCGCGCAAGATGGGCCGACTTTTCCGCAAGGAATCGAGGCCCATCTTGCGTGCAGTCCTTCTCGAAAAAGTGGCTGCGCCACTTTTTCGACAGTCTCCCAGGGCCGCCGGATATTCCGGCGGCCCTGTTCCTTTGGGAAGAAATACGCCGTTCCCACTTGCTTTTTTTCCCGGGAGCACTATAATGGTGTCAGTTTATCCTTTTCCCCACCTGTCCATATGTTGGGGGAGGAGGGGAATCCAGCGAGGTTTGGCTATGAAACAGCTTCTATTGATCTATAATCCTACCTCCGGCAAGGGGGGCAGCGCCAGCAATCTGTCCCTGATTGTGGACACCCTGACCAAGGCCGGATGGCTGGTCACCACCTACCCCACCCAGGAAAAGGGGGACGCGGTGCGGGCCGCCGCTCAGCTGGGCCCCCGGTTTGAACGGGTGGTCTGCTGCGGCGGGGACGGCACGCTGAGCGAGACGGCCTCCGGATTGCTGGGAATCCCCAATCCCCCTGTGCTGGGCTATATCCCCGCCGGGTCTACCAACGACTGCGCCGCCACATTGAAAATCCCCACCGCCTATGGAAAGGCGGCCAGGCTGGCCGGGGGAGAGGGGCATCCCATGCTGTGGGACATCGGCACGCTGAACAGCCGGCCCTTCGTCTATGTGGCGGCATTCGGCGCCTTCACCGGCGTGGCCTACGACACGCCCCAGGATCTGAAAAACGCCTTCGGGCACCTGGCCTATGTGATGGCCGGCATTGCCTCCATCCCCACCATTGCGCCCTACCACGTCCGCCTGGAATACGACGGGCAGATTCTCGAGGACGACTTCTTTTACGGCATGGTGTGCAACACCCACTCCATCGGCGGCGTGAAAAACATCCCCACCGATTGGGTGAAGCTGGACGACGGCCTGTTTGAAGTGATTTTGGTGAAAAAGCCGCTGAGCATCGGGGAGATTGGGGCGGGCATCCAGGCCCTGCTCCACCCCACCACCGTGCAGGAGGGCAGCGCCCTGCTCTCCTTCCACGCGTCCTCCCTGACCATCTCCTCGGAGACGCCCATCCCCTGGACGGTGGATGGCGAGTACGGCGGAAGCTACACCCAGTGCAGGCTGGATAACCACCGCCGGGCGCTGACCATTATGGCCGGCCCTCTTGAGGAATCCAATTAAACCAAACGGAGCTGATGCGCCCCCACAGGAACATGTTCCTGTGGGGGCGTACTTTTTTGCCCGGATGGGATGGAGCGCCGGATTTGCCTGGGCAGGGAAAAGAAGACAAGCCCCTTGCCTTCCCCTGAATTCGACGCGGGAAATGGAATATAATGGCAAGGAAAAGAAAACGCAACAGGAAGGGAGGGGAAAAGATGGCGCTGATTTGTACGGAAGAAAACCGGCGCATGACCGCCGCGGTGGAGGGGGAGCTGGATCACCACCGGGCCAAGGAGCTGATGGAGGAACTGGAACGGAGGCTGGATGAAGGGCTGCCCAGGATGCTGACCATTGACCTGAGCGGGCTGACCTTCACGGACAGCTCCGGCATCGCGGTGCTGCTGCGGGCCTACCGCCGGATGGCGGAGCTGGAGGGCACCATGGAGGTTGTGGGGGCGTCCAAGCAGGCCATGCGGGTATTCCAGACCGCGGGCCTGGATCGCCTGATTCACTTTCACCACAAAGGATAGGAGGAGTACATAGGAATGAACGGGGAAAATTACACCACGCTGGAATTTCCCAGCCGGTCGGCCAATGAGAGCTTTGCCCGGACGGCGGCGGCCTGCTTTGCCGCCCAGCTGGACCCCACGCTGGAGGAGGTAAACGACATCAAAACCGCCGTCAGCGAGGCGGTGACCAACGCCATTGTCCACGGCTACCCGGACCGGGTGGGAAAGATCAAAATGCGGCTGAAAATCAAGGAAAGCCAGGTGCTTGAAATTACCGTCCGGGACTGGGGGGTGGGGATTGCCGATGTGGAGCAGGCCCGCGCCCCCATGTTCACCACCGGGGGCGAGGAACGCTCCGGCATGGGCTTTACCATCATGGAGAGCTTTATGGACACCCTGCGGGTGCGGTCCGTGCCGGGAAAGGGCACCACGGTGACCATGCGGCGGCGGATTTCCTGCCGCGTGGGCCGGTGACGGGTACGTCCTCCCCGCCGGAGGTGCTGGCCGCCGCGCGGGCGGGGGACCAGGAGGCGTGCAGCCGGGTGCTGGAGGAGAACAACGGGCTGATCTGGTCCATTGTCCGGCGGTATTACGGCCGGGGGGTGGAGCCGGACGACCTGTACCAGCTGGGGTGCATGGGCTTCCTCAAGGCGGTGCGGGGGTATGACCCCTCCTACGGCACCCAGTTTTCCACCTACGCCGTGCCGAAAATTGCCGGGGAGATCCGGCGATTCCTCCGGGACGACGGGGCGGTGAAGGTGAGCCGAAGCCTGAAGGAGCGGGGCGTTCAGATCCGGGGGGCGAGGGCGCGCCTGTCCGCCGACTTGGGGCGGGAGCCTACCCTGTCCCAGCTGGCGGAGGAGACCGGCCTGACCCCGGAGGAGATTGCCGTGGCGGAGACCGCGGCGGAGCCGGTGATCTCCCTGCAGTCGGAGACGGGGGATGGCGGGCTGACCCTGGAGGGGATGCTGTCCTCCGGGGGGATGGAGGACGGGCTGGTGGAACGGATTGCCCTGCGCTCGGCGCTGGAGCAGCTGCCCCAGCGGGAACGGCAGGTGCTGCTGCTGCGCTATTACCGGGGCATGACCCAGACCCAGGCGGCCAGAATCCTGGGGGTGTCCCAGGTGCAGGTGTCCCGGCTGGAGCGGCGGGGCGTGGAGGGGCTGCGCCGCAGTTTGCTGGAGGAGGGCTGAGAGGGTTCGGATGGTCCGGACCTTCTTTTTTATTGTAATTCCAGGTGGGATATGATATAATGGCCCAGAATGGCAGAAATGCCCCCTGACCCGCTGCCGGCCTGGTTCACGGCCGGCGGGGCAGAGGAGAAAGAAGCCCCGGCAGGGGCGAGAGACGAGGTGCCCCAAGTGATGGATCATCCATTCCGAACCGCCGCCCTGGGTGGGTTCCACCGGCAGGACGTATTGGATTTTTTAGAGAAAACGGCCAATGAGAACAGCCAGCGCCAGCAGCAGATGCAGCAGAGGATTGCCGAGCTGGAGGAGCAGTGCCGGCAGCTGACGGAAAAGAGCGACGGCCAGGAGGCGCGCGTCGCCCACCTGGAGCGGGAGCGGGAGGAACTGAACGACCGGCTGGAAGGGCGGGAGCGGGAGCTGGAGGACAGCCGACGGGCCCTGGACGGGGAGAGCCGCCGCCGGAGAGAGCTGGAGAAGGAGCTGGATGGCGTCCGTCAGGAGCGGGAGCGGATGGAGCAGCGCCTGGCCGGGGCGGAGCATGACGCCGCTGCCTACGCCGCCATCAAGGAGCGCTCCGCCGGCGTGGAGCTGCAGGCCCACTGCCGGGCCCAGACGGTGCTGGATCAGGCCAACCGCCAGGCCCAGCAGATCCGGGATCAGGCGGACCAGTGGCTGCAGCGGGTGGAGCAGGACTATACCGGGCTTCGCAGCCGGGTGGGGACGTCCGTCACCCACGCCCAGCAGGAGCTGCGCCGGGCGGAGGAGGCCATGAGCCAGATTACCCGCCTGATGGAAGAACAGAGCCGGGGGATTGAGACCATCCGCCGGGCCAACCTGCCCAAGCAGCAGGAGGGCGGCAAAAAGGAGCCCTCCAAACCGGAATAATCAGCGGCCCGCGCCGGGGCGGGGAGGAAACCCGCCCTGGGGCGGGGGAAGGGACGAAGATGGAAATTACCAAGAAGGAGCGCCAAGGCGTCCTTTTTTATTCCTGTGACCGGATGACCCAGGCGGGGTTCCCCAACGGGTTTTCCACCCGGGTGGGGGGTGTTTCCCCCGCCCCGTGGGACAGCCTGAATCTGGGGGCCACCCTGGGGGATCAGCCGGAGCGGGTGGCGGAGAATATCCGCCGGTTTTGCGGCGCCGTGGGGGTCAGCTGCCGGGATTTGGTGAAAAACCACCAGGTACACGGGGACCGGGTGCGCCCGGTGACGGCGGCGGACCGGGTGGAGCTTTTGCATCTGCCGGGTACAGAGCCGGCCGACGGCCTGACCACCGACCAGGCCGGGGTGGCGCTGATGGCCTTTTCCGCCGACTGTGTCCCGGTGCTGCTGTGCGACCCTGTCAAGGGGGTGGCCGCCGCCGTCCACAGCGGCTGGCGGGGCACGGCACTGGGCATCGCCGCCAGGGCGGTGGAACGCATGGGCCAAACCTACGGCAGCCGGCCCCAGGACATCCTGGCGGCCATCGGCCCGGGGATCTCCCTGTGCTGCTTTGAGACAGACGGGGACGTGCCCCAGGGCCTGCGGCAGGGGCTGGGAGACCGGGCGGAGGAATTCATCCACCCGGATGCCGGCGGCAAATACCACGTGGATTTGAAGGGCGCCATCAGGCGCTGGCTGCTGGACGCCGGGGTGCCGGAGGGACAGATCGCCCTGTGCCCCGCCTGCACCGCCTGCGGCGGGACGCTGTTCTGGTCCCACCGGCGGCTGGGCCGCAGCCGGGGCAGCCTGGCCGCCGTGATACAGCGGGGGTGCGCCGGGGGATGAAGTGGAGGAATGTATTTCTGGCCCTGTCCCTGTCGGCCGCCCTGCTTTTGTCCGCCTGCGGCCCGGAGGAGGCGGGTTCCTCCACCAGCCAGATCGGGGAGGGAGGCGGCGACGCTTCCTCCTCCCAGGAGGCGCAGCCCCCCGGCGACGAGCAGTCCACCATGCCCTTTACCCTGGGGGCGTATTACAGCTACAGCTTTCATCCGGTGCTGGGCAACAGCCAGGCCAACCTGACGCTGGCGCCGCTGATGTACGAGTCCCTGTTCACGGTGGACGGGGCCTTTCAGGCCCAGCCCCAGCTGTGCCAATCCTATCAGGTCAGTGACGATGGGCTGACATGGACGTTTCAGCTCCGGGATGGGGTGACCTTCTCCGACGGCACCGCCCTCACCGGGACGGCGGCGGCCCAGGCCCTCCGCCTGGCCATGGGGGCCGGGTCCCGGTACTCCGGGCGGCTGTCCCATGTGGCCGATATCCAGGGGACGGAGGGGTCGGTCACAATTACCCTGACCCAGGCCAATGGCTCCCTGCCGCTGCTGCTGGACATCCCCATCTCCCTGGGGGAGGGGGACCGACCTCTGGGCACCGGGCCCTACGTGCTCCATGAGACGGAGGACGGGCTGGAGCTCCGCCTCCGGGAGGACTGGTGGCAGGGGCTGGACATGCCGCTGACCCAGATCCCCCTGTCCGACATCGGCCGGGGACACAGTCTCAGCGACGCATTTAACTCCGGGGACATCACCTTGATGACCGCGGACCTGACAGAGAACGAGGCGCTGGGTTATTCCGGCAGCTACCAGGTGTGGGATTACCCCAGCACCAATCTGATTTATCTGGGCTTCCAGACCCAGAGGGGAGTGTGCGCCACCGCGGAGGCCCGCCGGGCCATTGCCCGCGCGGTGGATCGGGACCGGATCGTCCAGTCGGTTTTTGCCGGCCACGCCGCCGTCAGCACCCTGCCCATCCATCCCGCCAGCCCCCTGTACAACGAGGACCTGGCTCAGGAGCTGTCCTATGACCCCGCCCCCCTGAAGGAGCTGGAGGGGCTGGCCGGCCGGCCGGTGACCCTGGTGGTCAACATTGAGGATACGGCCAAAAGCGCCGCCGCCACCTACATCGCCCAGTCCCTGGAGGAGGCGGGGCTGGTGGTAACGGTCAGCCGCCTGCCCTGGGAGGACTACTTGTCCGCCCTGGCACGGGGCAATTTTGACCTGTATCTGGGGGAGGTGATCCTCCAGGCGGACTTTGACCTGTGGGAGCTGGTTGCCCCGGAGGGCAGCCTGAATTACGGCCGGTGGGCGGACCGGGGGGTGGACAGCCTGCTGCGGCAGATGGAACAGGCCCAGGACAGCCAGCGGCAGTCGGCGGCCTTCTCCCTGTACGACTATCTGGCCCGGTGGGCCCCCATCGCCCCCATCTGTTTCCCCAATGGGTCTGTGCTGACCCGGTACGACCGGGTGTCCGGGCTCCAGCCCACCCAAAGCAATTTGTTTGCCAACCTGTCCCAGTGGACGGTAAAATAACCCTGCATTGCAAATTTAGAGATAGACGGAGGAAGCGACATGAGTGTATTTCGTTGTTTCGCGGAAAAAAAGCCGGGCTTTGACGTGGAGGCCCAGGGCCTGTACCGTCAGCTGCGGGAGCAGCTGGGCATCCGGAATCTGGAGGGCGTCCGGCTCCTGAACCGGTACGACGCCGACCGGATTGAGCCCCAGGTCTATGAGGCGGCCAAGGGTGTGGTGTTCTCCGAGCCCCAGGTGGATCTGCTGTATGATGAGGCCTGCCCCCTGCCGGAGGGCCCCCACACCGTCCTGGCGGTGGAAGCCCTGCCCGGCCAGTACGACCAGCGGGCCGACTCCTGCGCCCAGTGCATCCAGCTGCAGTCCGGCGTGGAGCGCCCCCTCATCGCTTCCGCCAAGGTCTACCTGCTCCTGGGCAGCCTGACCGGGGAGGAGCTGGACAAGATCCGCCGCTATCTCATCAACCCCGTGGAGTGCCGGGAGGCGTCCATGGACAAGCCGGACACCCTGGAGCGGGAGTATGAGATCCCCACCACGGTAGCCACCGTCACCGGCTTTACCGCCCTGGATGAGGCGGGGCTTGCCAAGCTGCTGGACGAGCTGGGCCTGGCCATGGATTTGGAGGATTTGAAGTTCCTGCAGACCTATTTCCGGGACGAGGAGAAGCGGGACCCCACCATTACCGAGGTGCGCCTGGTGGACACCTACTGGTCCGACCACTGCCGCCACACCACCTTCTCCACCCACATCGACCAGGTGGATATTCACGACCCCGCCGTCCAGGCGGCTTATCAGCGGTACCTGGCCGCCCGGGTGGAGGTCTACGGGGAGGAGAAGGCCGCCAAGCGGCCCCAGACCCTGATGGATTTGGCCACCATCGGCGCCAAGACCCTGAAAAAGCGGGGCCTGCTCCCCGAGCTGGACGAGAGTGAGGAGATCAACGCCTGCTCCATCCATGTCCCGGCCAATGTGGATGGCAAGGAGCAGGACTGGCTGCTCATGTTTAAAAATGAGACCCACAACCACCCCACGGAGATTGAGCCCTTCGGCGGCGCGGCCACCTGCATCGGCGGCTGCATCCGGGACCCCCTGTCCGGCCGTGTCTTTGTCCATCAGGCCATGCGCTTTACCGGCGGCGGTGATCCCCGGGTGCCCTTTGACCAGACCACGCCGGGCAAGCTGCCCCAGCGGAAGATTGCCCAGACCGCCGCGGCGGGCTACTCCTCCTACGGCAACCAGATCGGCCTGGCCACCGGACACGTGGCCGAGGTCTACCACGAGGGATACATCGCCAAGCGCCTGGAGTGCGGCGCTGTGGTAGGCGCCGCCCCCGCGGTGAACGTCCGCCGGGAGCGCCCCGCCCCCGGAGATGTGGTGATCCTGCTGGGCGGACGCACCGGCCGGGACGGCATCGGCGGCGCCACCGGCTCCTCCAAGAGCCACAACCAGAAGTCCCTGACCACCATGGCCTCCGAGGTGCAGAAGGGCAACGCCCCTGAGGAGCGGAAGATCCAGCGCCTGTTCCGCAACGGCGACGTGACCCGCCTGATTAAGCGGTGCAACGACTTTGGCGCCGGCGGCGTCAGCGTGGCCATTGGCGAGCTGGCCGATGGGCTGGAGATCAACCTGGACGCCGTGCGGAAGAAGTACGAGGGCCTGGACGGCACCGAGCTGGCCATTTCCGAGAGCCAGGAGCGTATGGCCGTGGTGGTGGCCGCGGAGGACGCGGACAAGTTCATCGCCGCCGCCCAGGGGGAGAACCTGGAGGCCTACCCCGTGGCTGTGGTCACCGAGAGCCCCCGCATGGTCATGAACTGGCAGGGCCACACCATCGCCAACCTGTCCCGGGCCTTCCTGAACACCAACGGCGCGGTGAAGCACACCGCCGTCCAGGTGGAGCAGGGGGATTCCGCCGCCCTGGACGCCCCCCTGTTCTCCTCCCTGGAGGAGATGGCGGGCAGCCTGGAGTGCGGCAGCCGCCGGGGCCTGACCCAGCGGTTTGACAGCTCCGTGGGTTCCTCCACCGTGCTGGCCCCCTTCGGCGGCAAGCATCAGCGCACCCCCGCCCAGGCCATGGCCTCCCTCATCCCTGTGCTGCCCGGCCAGGAGACCGATCAGGCCAGCCTGATGGCCTGGGGCTTTGACCCCAAGCGGATGAGCGCCGACCCCTTCGTGGGCGCCCAGGAGAGCGTGGTCACCTCCATGGCCAAGGTGGTGGCCGCCGGCGGCGATTATCAGAAGATTTACCTCACCTTCCAGGAGTTCTTTGAGAAGCTGCGGGAGGAGCCCCAGCGCTGGGGCAAGCCCTTTGCCGCCCTGCTGGGCGCTCTGGACGCCCAGCTGGGCCTGGACGCCGCCGCCATCGGCGGCAAGGACTCCATGTCCGGCTCCTTCCTGGATATGGACGTGCCCCCCACGCTGATCTCCTTCGCTGTGGCCCCTGTAAAGGCCCAGCAGGTGCTGTCTCCTGAGTTCAAGGCTGCCGGGGACGGGGTCTACCTCATCGGCGGCGGCGCTTTGGCCGACTATCCCGCCCATAAGGCGGCCTGGAAGCGGTTCCACGATCTGGCTGCCCAGGGCAGGGTGAAGGCCGCCTGGGCTGTGGAATACGGCCTGGCCGAGGCGGTGATGAAGATGGCCCTGGGCAACGGCATCGGCTTTGCCGCCGAGGGCGGCTTCCCCTGGTACAAGACCATGCCCGGCGCCATTGTGGCCGAGGTGGAGGGGGAGCCCGGCGAGGGCTGGACCCGTCTGGGCCGCACCACCGACGACGGGATGGTCACCCTGGGCGGGCAGTCCGTGTCCGTGGCCCAGCTGACGGAGACCAACGACGCCGTGCTGGAAAGCGTCTATCCCATCAAGGCGGGCACCAAGGAGCCTGCCCGCACCATCGTGTGGGAGGGCCGTTCCCCCGCCGTGTGCAGGCACAAGGTGGCCCGGCCCAAGGCGGTGCTGCCGGTGTTCCCCGGCACCAACTGCGAGTACGACACCGCCCAGTCCTGCATCCGGGCGGGGATTGAGCCGGAAATCGTGGTGGTGCGGAACGTCACCCGGGACCTGCTGGCCCAGTCCGCCCAGGCCCTGGAAAAGGCCATCCGGTCGGCCCAGATGGTGGTTATCCCCGGCGGCTTCTCCGGCGGCGACGAGCCGGACGGCTCCGGCAAGTTCATCGCCTCCTTCCTCCGCTCCCCCGCCCTGACCGACGCCATCCACGACCTGCTGAAAAACCGGGACGGCCTGATGATGGGCATCTGCAACGGCTTCCAGGCGCTGGTGAAGCTGGGCCTGGTGCCCTACGGGGAGATCCGGCCCATGGACGAGAACTGCCCCACCCTGACCTACAACGTCATCGGCCGCCACCAGGCCGGCTACGCCACCACCCGGGTGGCCAGCGTCAAGTCCCCCTGGATGCTGAAATCCAACGTGGGCGACCTCCACGCCCTGCCCATGTCCCACGGCGAGGGCCGGTTTGTGGCCCCCGCCCAGGTGCTGGAGGAGCTGATTGCCAACGGCCAGGTGGCCACCCAGTATGTGGATCTCCAGGGCGTGCCCACCATGGACGTGGAGTACAACCCCAACGGCGGCATGGAGGCCATTGAGGGCATCTTCTCTCCCGACGGCCGCGTCTTTGGCAAGATGGGCCATCTGGAGCGCCGGGGTCCCTTTGTGGGCAAGAACATCCCCGGGGAGAAGCACCAGCCCTTCTTTGAGTCCGGCGCGGAATACTTCAAGTAAGTCCATAAAAACAGATTCGCCCACCGGCATGGTCCGGTGGGCGGATCGTTGTGTGAAAAGCGGGCTGTCCCGACCGGGGGACAGCCCGCTGCCTTATCTGTCTGGCTTCCGTCCTGCACTGAGCCGTCCAATGGCCCAGCCCAGGGCCATCCCGGCGGCGGAGATGACTGCCCCGGCCACGATCATGCCCCAATGGGGCGGGTTCAGCTTATGGAACGCGGCCATATTGGCAGCGTTGAAGGTGGCGTATTCCGCCAGCATATACATCAGGCCGAAGGCGGGGGCGGACAGCCATTTCCACTTCCCCCAGTAGTCGTTCCTTCCGATGAGCAGGGAGAACAGGAAGGTGGAGATGGGGAGCAGGACCCACAGGAACATGATGCTGTAGCCCATGGCGTCGGACCCGCCTGCAAAGAACCAGAATACGATGACGGCGAAGGCCCAGACAGCCAGGTAGACTGAGATAAGGATGGTTTTCGCCTTGCGGTCATGGCTTTTCACGGTGTTTGTGCTTTCTTCCAAATAGTCCAGATAGTCCGACATCTGAGCTTCCCCCTTCAACAGATAGTCCAGAGTGACCCGGTATAAATCGCTCATCTTTACCACGCTTACAATATCCGGATAGGTTTTTTCGTTTTCCCTTACTTAAAGAAACTTAGTCAATCTTGCCGACGAAGCGAAAGAAAATCTCAATTTCCTGCTCCCTGGTGCCGTCGGGATTTTTGATTGCCGTGTGGATTAAGATTTTTTCAACCAGCGTATTGAGCATCAAGGCGGTCAGCTCTGTGGGGCGTGAGAATTGCTTGACCAGTTCTATCCACTGTTCAGCCCCGGAGACTTGTTCCTCGTTTTGCTTCAACTGATTTTTCAAGGCGGTAATCTTGGTCTCTAGCTCCTCTTGCTCCTGCTGGTACTTTTGGGACAGTATGGAGAAATTGCGTTCTGTGATCTTTTCACTTACCCTGTCCTCGTACAGCTTGGTAAACAGGGTGTCTAAGTCCCGCTGTCGTTTTTCGGCTTTCTTCAAATTGGCGGCGGCTTTTCGGTTTGCGCTGTCCCTGTTTTTGTCCCCGGTTTTTATCAGCCGTTGCAGCACGGTGTCCTCATGGTCCTGTACCTCCTTGGCCCAATATTGAACACGGGAGAGGACAAAGGCATACAGCACATCATAGCGGATATAGTGATTAGAGCAATTCCCGGTCCCTTGTCCGTACTGGCTGCAAGTAAAATGGCTGTATGGGGTTTTGTTTTGACGGTTCGTGCCGAAGCGCATGGACCAACCACAATCGGCGCACTTGACAAGCCCGGCAAAAATCTGAGGCGTTTGGTCTTTCGTGGAGCGGCGGCGGGAGACTATATGCTCCTGTACTCTGTCAAACACCTCACGGCTGATAATTGCCTCTTGGGTGTTCTCAATGTGTACCCACTCGCTGGGCGGCTTGCGGACCTTTTTCTTGTTCTTAAACGAGATATTGCTTTGCTTGTTGTGTACGCTGTTGCCGATGTAGGTTTCATCTTTCAAGATGCTTTTTACCTGAGCGATAGTCCACATATAACGCTTGCTTTCCGGCTGGTCCCTGAAGATATGAGCGAATGTGCCGTATCTCTGGAAATTGAGCCATGCCGGGGTGGGAACCTGCTCACCCGCCAATCGTCTGGCGATCCTGGCAGCGCCGTCACCGTGATAGGCCATATCAAAAATCTTCTCAACAATCCAGCGGGTTTCCTCATCAATCAGCAGATGGCACTTATCGTCCGGGTCCTTGCGGTAGCCGATGGGAGCGTAGGCAAAAATCCGTTGTCCCTTGGCAAACTTGGCTTTGAGGGCGGCTTTGACTTTGCGGCTGGTGTCCTTGGCGAACCACTCATTGAACAGGTTTTTGAACGGGACGAAATCAGACAGTCCCTTTTCAGTGTCCTCGTTGTCGGTAATGGCGATATAGCGAATACCACGGGCGGGGAAGTCAATCTCCAAATAGTGGCCCATCTGAATGTGCTCACGGCCAAACCGGGACAGGTCCTTGGTGATAATACAATTTACTTTGCCGCTGTCCACATCGTCCATCATGCGCTTAAAATCAGGGCGGTCAAAATTGGTGCCGCTCCAGCCATCATCCACATACTCGTCATAGACAGGAAAGCCCTGCTCTCGCACAAATTGATTGATGATGGTGCGCTGGGTCTCAATGCTCACGCTGTCACCGTAGTATTCATCGTCCCTGCTTAGACGCATATATAGGGCTGCTTGTATGGGTTGCTTCATAGTAAAAATAAACCTCCTTTGTATAGAAACAACCCCACGCTTATGGTTTTACTTCGCAACTATTATACCATAAATATGGTGATATTTCAACAAAATTACGTTGTTTTATCAATGTTTTCTGCCTTTTTGTGAATCGCCATCTCCTCTATGAGGTCGGCAAAAGTTTTTCCCACAGATGGAAAATGCTCCGTAATTTTGATACGGTTTTTCCCCATCTGAAAATACTGTTGACCGTTCGGGGCGGTATATGTGTGGCCCTGTAGGCCGCTTATGTCATCGGGGGACATGGGGCATCATCTCCATTCGTTTAAAATAGATGGTCACATAATACGGACATTTGAGAGGGTGTTTGTCAGGGTATGGTGAGGAAAAATTTTGAGTAGGAGGGGCTTTGTCTGATTTCAGTATAAAACAAGGCCGGGGGATAGTAATGTCAATAGCGGCAAGGAATCTTGCAAGATGTGCAACCGGGATTTTGTAACTAGGTTTGTAACGGGATGTAACACCCGGAACCCGTTGAGGGGTGGAGGATGTAACCTGTAACGAAGTTGGGGGGTAATACTAACCCCCAACTTGGCCGGTACACGGTACAGAGGTACGCTAAAAGTAATACTACCGTTGGTGCTGCTCTGAATGCCTTGAGATGGAAAATCATGGAACTACAAGCTACAGAAGTGTCCTAAAGGTAATACTTGCTTTAGGACACTGGATTGCACCAGAGTACACAAAATGCCTCCTACTAGATATGGGAGGCATATGACCGGGCGGCACATGACGGGGGCCTTACAACTGACAAGAGGACGGGCGGCAGCTTCGGCCTGTGCCTCCGCCGCTCGCTCGCCCTCTTGGTGTTGGCTTGGGGCCAACACGGTCATGGGGTCAATGGGGAATAGATGTGCCGCCCTCAGGGGCTTTGAGGGGCTTTGGGGACATAAAAAGAGGCCCCCGGTTGGGGGCCTCTGATTCTATAGGATACCGTTTTGTGGGGAGTGTGCCGGTGGCGCCAAGGGCGCGGAGGGCTGTCATTACTATCCCTCCTCACTTACTGAAAGAACTCTCCAGTTGACGGGTCATACCAACCACCTACGTTACTGTCATCGTTGTTGCCTCTTATATCTGTAAAGTCATCCTCATCTAAGAATGGACTTCCTTGAACGAGACCTGGAGTGTCATCGAATGGCTTTCCAGTATTGCCAGTGCTTGAACCAGTTGAATTACTGGGTTTGCTGGTACTGGGCTTACTGGTGCTTGGTTTACTGGCCTGAGTACTGCCACCTGAATTACCACCACTACCACTGCTTGTTGTCACTTGGGGTTTGGTGGTGCTGAGGTAATCGGAATTGACATAGGCTACCTGACCATTAAACTCTATCCGGCTCCAACCAGCTGCTTCACCTTGGCCAGTGCCGGTTCGGGTGACGGATTGAGCCTTGGTTAAGCTG
>CASFCW010000040.1 GCA_949293165.1 uncultured bacterium | reverse complement strand
CGTGCTGCGGCGTGGAATTTCATTTAAGCCGTAGGCGGAGCGAAGGAAAGCGGAGCTTTCCGCGAAAGTTCTTTGCCTACTTTCTTTCAAGAAAGTAGGCAGCCGCACAGGCCGCCCACAAAGGCGCCCAGCACCATCCGCCGCAGCTCCTCATCCTCCGGCCAGGGGTCGTCCCCCTTGTGATCCACCATCAGCACAGGCAGTTGGCAGTTGTAGATCTCCAGCTCCACCGACCATTCTTCCCCCCCTGTCCGGCCCCGGGGGCCGCCGTTGAGGATAATCCCCTTCACTCCTGGCCGGGCCAGGATATCCGCCAGCGTGACCTGCCGGTCCATCAGCTCACAGGCCACGCCCAGCTCCTCCAATTCCCGGAGCAGGCGTGCGTTCTCCTCACTGCCCAGATCCAGCACCACAATCCGATCCCGTTCCATAACGTCCTCCCGTCCCCGTCCTGGGGACGGGTTATTTTTTCCCATTGTAGCACGGGAGACGAAAAAGCACAATGGCGGCAGGGTTCCCGGTTGATTCTGGGCGCAGTTCGTGGTAGAATGGTCAGAACTGTGACAAGAATACAAGAATCGGCGGTGAAGCCATGGATGATAAAAAACTGGTAGTGGGTATCCTTGCCCAC
Organism: uncultured bacterium; assembly: GCA_949293165.1. Taxonomy (GTDB): domain Bacteria; phylum Bacillota; class Clostridia; order Oscillospirales; family Oscillospiraceae; genus Lawsonibacter. The sequence goes on along the minus strand of CASFCW010000040.1, from coordinate 16,956 downwards.
GTGGACGCGGGCAAGACCACTCTGTCCGAAGGGCTGCTGTACCGCAGCGGCAAGCTGCGGAAGCTGGGCCGGGTAGACCACCGGGACGCCTTTTTGGACACCGACGACCAGGAGCGGGAGCGGGGCATCACCATTTTTTCCAAGCAGGCCGTCTTTCCTCTGGGCGACATGACGGCCACCCTGCTGGACACGCCGGGCCACGTGGACTTTTCCAGCGAGATGGAGCGCACCCTCCAGGTGCTGGACTACGCCATTCTGGTCATCAGCGGCGCCGATGGAGTGCAGGGCCACACTATGACGCTGTGGCGGCTGCTGGAGCGGTACCAGATCCCCACCTTCCTGTTCGTCAACAAAATGGATCTTCCCGACACCCGGCCAGAGGAGCTGCTGGAGCAGCTGTCCGCCCGCCTCCACCCGGGCTGCGTCAATTTCTCCGCTCCCGGCTGGGAGGAAAACGCCGCATTGTGCGACGAGGGAGTCATGGAAGCCTACCTGGAGACGGGGGAGCTGTCCCGGGAGCAGGTGATTTCCCTCATCCGCCACCGGAAGCTGTTCCCCTGCTGGTTCGGCTCAGCCCTGAAGCTGGACGGCGTGGACGACTTTCTTTCCGGCCTGGGCCGGTACGCCGTCCCGCCCCCCTACCCCAGGGAATTCGGCGCCAAGGTTTTCAAAATTGCCCGGGACAGCCAGGGCAGCCGGCTGACTTATTTAAAAGTGACGGGAGGCAGTCTGAAGGTCAAAACCCCCCTGACCAACCAGAGGGCGGCCAGCCCCCTCCCGCCGGAGCAGGTGTGGACGGAGAAGGCCGACCAGCTGCGGATTTATTCCGGCGCCCAGTTCCAGCCCGCCGACCAGGTGCCCGCAGGCGGAATCTGCGCCGTCACGGGTCTGACCCGCACCTATCCCGGCCAGGGCCTGGGCTATGAGCCCGACTCCCCCCTGCCGGTGCTGGAGCCGGTGCTGTCCTTCCAGGTGATCCTGCCCCCGGAGGTAAGCGTCCACACCGCCCTGCCTCTGCTGCGGCAGCTGGAGGAGGAGGACCCACAGCTGCGGGTAAGCTGGAACGAGACCCTGCGGGAGATCCATCTCCAGCTCATGGGCCAGGTACAGCTGGAGGTACTCCGGCGGCTCATCGCCCAGCGGTTCGGCCTGGACGTCACCTTCGGCCCGGGCAGCATCCTGTATCGGGAAACCATCGCCGCCCCGGTGGAGGGAGTGGGCCATTTCGAGCCATTGCGCCACTATGCCGAGGTCCATATCCTGCTGGAGCCTCTCCCCCCAGGCAGCGGCCTGGAATTTGACAGCCTGTGCAGCGAGGACCAGCTGGACCGGAACTGGCAGCGGCTGATCCTCACCCACCTGATGGAAAAGACCCATCTGGGGGTACTCACCGGCTCCCCCATCACCGACATGCGGCTGACCCTGGCGGCAGCCAAGGGCCACATCAAGCACACCGAGGGGGGCGACTTCCGCCAGGCCACCTATCGTGCGGTGCGCCAGGGTCTGAAGAAGGCCCAGACCGTGCTGCTGGAGCCCTGGTACCAGCTCCGGCTGGAGGTGCCCTCCGGCCAGGTGGGCCGGGCCATGACCGACCTGCAGCGGATGGGCGGCCAGTTCCAGCCTCCGGAGACCGCCGGGGAGATGACCCTGATTACCGGGGAGGCCCCGGTATCGGAGCTGGGCGACTACGCCGCCCAGGTAGCGGCCTATACCCAGGGCCGGGGCAGGCTGTTCTGCGCCCCGGCAGGCTACCGCCCCTGCCACAACCAGGAGGAAGCGGCGGCCGCTGTGGGGTACGACTGGGAACGGGATCTGGAAAACCCCTGCGACTCCGTCTTTTGCAGCCACGGGGCTGGCTTTACCGTCAAGTGGGATCAGGTGGAGCAGTACATGCACCTGCCCTCCGTCCTCTCCCCCAAGGCCGACGCCCCCGCCGGGGAGCCCCCGAAGGTGGCGGGGCAGCGCCGGGGAAGCATTGAGACGGATGAGGAGCTGCGGGCCATTTTTGAGCGCACCTACGGCCCCATCCGCCGCCGTGACCTACAGCCCCAGCCCAAGCCAGCCCGGCGGGACACCCTTCCGGAGCAGCAGGCCATCAAAACCCGGGCCCAGCTGGGGGAGGAATATCTGCTGGTTGACGGCTATAACATTATTTTTGCCTGGGAGGATTTAAAAGCCCTGGCCGGGGAGAGCCTGGACGACGCCAGGCAGAAGCTGATGGACGTGATGTGCGGTTATCAGAGCGTCCGGGGCTGCCAGGTGATTGTGGTCTTTGACGCCTACCGGGTGCCCAGAGGCACCGGAGAGGTGAGCCATTACCACAACATCCACGTGGTATACACCAAGGAGGCGGAAACCGCCGACGCCTATATTGAGAAGGCCACCTATGAGCTGGCCAAACAGGGCAGCCGGGTGCGGGTAGCCACCTCGGACTACGCCGAGCAGCTGATTATCCTGGGCCATGGCGCCCTGCGCCTGTCCGCCTCTACCTTCCGGGAGGAGGTAGAGCACACCGCCGGGGAGCTGTCCGCCCTGCTGGCCAGCCACAACCGCTCCCGGCCCAGCCAGCCCATCCGGGCGGCCATGGAACGGGCCATGGAGCAAGCCGGTCCTGATTCCCACTGAAATTTATGTTGAGGTGCTTGTATGTTCATTGAAGTGTTGAAGTCCGCCTTCCTAGGCATTGTAGAGGGCATTACCGAGTGGCTGCCCATCAGCTCCACCGGGCACCTGATTCTGGTGGATGAGTTCATCAAGCTGAACGTGACCACAGAGTTTATGGATATGTACCGCTACGTCATTCAGCTGGGCGCCATCCTGGCGGTGCTGGTGCTGTTTTTCCATAAGCTCAACCCCTTCTCCCCCAAAAAGTCCAGCCTCCAGCGGGAACACACCTGGAGCCTGTGGTTCAAGGTGGTGCTGGCCTGCATCCCCTCGGCGGTGGTGGGACTGCCCCTGAACGACTGGATGGACACCCACCTGATGACCCCCACCGTGGTGGCGGTGGCCCTGATTGTCTACGGCGTGGGCTTCCTGCTCATTGAGAACCGGAACAAGACCCCCCGCATCCAGCGCACCGGGGAATTGACCTGGCAGCTGGCCCTGGGCATCGGCCTGTTCCAGACCCTGGCCATCGTCCCCGGCACCTCCCGCTCCGGCTCCACCATCCTGGGCGCCATCATCCTGGGCTGCGCCCGTCCGGTGGCCGCCGAGTTTTCCTTCTTCCTGGCCATCCCCACCATGCTTGGCGTGTCCGCCCTGAAGCTGGGGAAGTTCTTTGTGGAGAAGCTGGCCGCCGGCCAGCCCCTGTTCACCGGGGAGGAGTTTATCATCCTTGCGGTGGGCTTCGTGGTCTCCTTCCTGGTGTCCATGGTGTGCATCCGCTTCCTGATGGATTTCGTGAAGAAGCACGACTTCAAGCCCTTCGGCTGGTACCGGATCGCCCTGGGCATCCTGGTGCTGGTCTATTTCGCCCTGGCGCCCGTACTCACCGCCGCCTGAGCCCCTTTCGTCCCAACACAAGCCCGCCTGGGAAATTCCCAGGCGGGCTTGTGGTATATTTCTCCACTTTCCCGGGCATACTGGCTGTATTCACGAAGGGAGGAAACAAGCATGGGTACCAAACCGACCCAGGGCCAGACCATCACCCTCAGCACCCCCGTGTCCATCCTCAGCGGGGCCAACGCCGTGGGCAAGAAGGAAGGCGCCGGCCCTCTGGGCCCCTTTTTTGATTATATAGACCGGGACGATACCTTTGGAGAAAAGACCTGGGAAAAGGCGGAAAGCGGCATGCAGAAAAAAGCCCTCTCCCTGGCCTGTGAAAAGGCGCGCCTGGAGGGGGACAGCCTGGATTGGCTCTTTGCCGGGGATCTGCTGAACCAGTGCATCGGCTCCACCTTTGCCGCCCGGGAGCAGAAGCTGCCCTTCTTCGGGCTGTACGGGGCCTGCTCCACCATGGGCGAGGGGCTGGCCCTGGCCTCCATGACCCTGGACGGCGGCTTCGGCCAGCGGGCGGGGGTGGTGGTGTCCTCCCACTTCTGTACCGCCGAGCGGCAGTACCGCACCCCCCTGGAGTACGGCAGCCAGCGCACCCCCACCGCCCAGTGGACGGTCACCGGCTCCGGCGCCGTTATCCTGTCCCGGGAAGCCTGCGGACCCGCCATCACCCACGTCACCGTGGGTAAGGTGGTGGACAAGGGGGTCACCGACACCAATAACATGGGCGCCGCCATGGCTCCCGCCGCCTACGACACCATCTCCGCCCACCTGCGGGACACCGGGCGGGAACCGGATTTTTATGACCTGATCGTCACCGGCGACCTGGGTCGGGTGGGGCACGACCTGCTGTTGGACCTGTTCCGGCTGGATGGGCTGGATTTGGCAGAAAATACAGCCGACTGCGGCATGCTGATTTTCGACCCCAAGCGCCAGGACGTACACAGCGGCGGCTCCGGCTGCGGCTGCTGCGCCAGCGTACTCACCGGCTACCTGCTGGAGGGACTGCGGGCGGGCCGGTGGCGCAACCTCCTGTTCTGCCCCACCGGCGCCCTCCACTCCCCCACCTCCTCCTTCCAGGGGGAGACCATTCCCTGTATCAGCCATGCGGTGGCCATCACCGCCCAAACCGCGTAACAGGAGGATTTCTATGGATTATCTGCGTGCCTTTCTCTGCGGCGGCGTGCTGTGTGTCATCGGGCAGCTCCTGATCGACAAGACCAAGCTGACTCCCTCCCGCATCCTGGTGTGCTATGTCACTGTGGGCGTGGCGCTGGGCGCCCTTGGCCTGTACCAGCCCCTGGTGGACTGGGCGGGGGCGGGGGCCACCGTCCCTCTCACCGGCTTCGGCTACACCCTGGCCAAGGGCGTGCGCCAGGCCGTGGAGGAAATCGGCTGGCTGGGCGCCCTCACCGGGGGACTGACCGCCACCGCGGGCGGAATCGCCGCCGCCATGACCCTGGGCCTTGCCCTGGCCTGGTTCTGCCGCCCCAAACCCAAGGGGTAAAAATAGGATTTTCCCCGCCTTTTGCGGCAAGATGCGGCCCCGGAGGAGAGGGATCTCCCTCTCCTCCGGGGCCGCATTATTTTTCCATGGACACAGCGTTTCGTCAGGACATCAGCTTATCCAAAAGGGCAGCCAGCTCCTCCATCTTCTCCTCCGGCTTTCCGCTTTCGATGGCCTCCCGGACGCAGCCGTCCATGTGGGCGGCCAACACCATGCGGTTGGCCTTTTTCAGGATGGACTGAGTGGCCATAAGCTGGTTGGACACATCCATGCAGTACCGGTCCTCCTCTATCATCTTGAGGATGCCGTCAATCTGGCCCCGGGCGGTTTTCAGCAGGCGGGATACCTGTTCGTGGTCGGCTCTCATTCCACGCCCACCACCTGGTAGCCGGCGTCGGTCACCGCCTGCGTCAGCGCCTGGTCGGACACCGCCCCGGCCAGGGTGACGGTGGCCTTCTTCCCATCCAGGTCAGCCTTGGCGGAGGCAACCCCCTCCACGGCGGACAGGGCCTTTTCCACGTGAGCCACGCAGTGCTGGCACATCATGCCCTCAATCAAAATCGTCTTTTCCATGTTATCATTTCCTTTCTTATCCTCCTGGGAGGTTATTTCCTCATCTGCCTGCCCCGTTTTGGGGGCAAAGCGGCTGCGGAACAGGCGCAGACGCAGCGCGTTGGACACCACGCACACCGAGCTCATGCTCATAGCGGCGGCGGCAAACATGGGATTCAGCATCCCCTGGGTCAGACCCAGGGCGTAAAATACGCCGGCAGCCAGGGGGATGCCCAAGGAATTATAGAAGAACGCCCAGAACAGATTTTCCTTGATGTTGCGCAGGGTTGCCCGGGACAGCTCCACCGCCGTCACGGCGTCCATCAGGTCGGACTTCATCAGCACCAGGTCGGCGCTCTCCACCGCCACATCGGCTCCCGCCCCGATGGCCATGCCCACGTCGGCCCGGGCCAGGGCCGGGGCGTCGTTGACCCCGTCCCCCACCATAGCCACCCGTTTCCCCTGCTCCTGGAGGGCGCGGATGGCGCCCTCCTTCTCCTGGGGCAGCACTTCGGCGATGACGGAGGTCACCCCCAGCCGCCCGCCGATGGTCTGGGCCGTGCGGCGGTTGTCGCCGGTAAGCATCACCACATCCAGGCCAAGGCTGCGGAAGGCAGCCACCGCCTGGGCGCTGGTGGGCTTGGGGGTGTCCGCCAGGGCAATCATCCCCAGCAGCTTTCCGTCCCTGGCAAAGTACAGGGGCGTGCCCCCCTCCTCCGCCGCCGCCCTGCCCTGCTCCAGCAGGCCCCCGGGGCTGACGCCAGCCTCCTCCAGCATGGCCCCGTTGCCCCCCAGGCAGAGGGCCCCGTCCAGCTTCCCGCGGACGCCCCGGCCATGGACGGCCTGGAAATCCGCCGCCTGTCCCACACTCAACCCCCGGGCGGCGGCCTCCTCCACAATGGCCTTTGCCAGTGGGTGCTCCGAGGGCTCCTCCAAGGCGGCGGCCAAGGCCAGCAGCTCCGCCTCGCTCACGCCGGGAGCGGGCGCCACCCGAATCACAGCGGGCTCCCCTTTGGTCAGGGTGCCCGTCTTGTCCAGCACCACCGTATCCACATGGCACAGGGCCTCCAGCGCCTGGGCGGACTTGATTAAAATACCCTGCTCCGCCCCCTTGCCCGTACCCACCATAATGGCCACAGGGGTGGCCAGCCCCAGGGCACAGGGACAGGAGATGACCAGCACCGACACCACCGCTGTCAGGGCCCGGGACAGATCCCCGCCCCCGGCAAAATACCAGGCCAGGCCGGTGACCAGGGCGATGGTCATTACCACAGGGACAAAGACGCCGGCTACCTTGTCCGCCAGGCGGGCAATGGGCGCCTTGGAGGCGGCCGCCTCCTCCACCAGGCGGATCATCTGGGCCAGGGTGGTGTCCTCCCCCACCCGGCTGGCCCGGAACACAAAGGAGCCGGACCGGTTGATGGCGGCGGCAGACACCGGGTCTCCCGGCCCCACCTCCACCGGCAGGGACTCGCCGGTGAGGGCGGACTGATCCAGGGCGGAGCTGCCCTCCACAATCACCCCATCCACAGGGATAGACTGGCCGGGCCGAACCCGCAGCAGGTCCCCCACCCGCACCTCCTCCACCGGCACCTCCCGCTCCACGCCGTTTTCCAGGCGGGCGGCGGTTTTGGGGCTGAGATCCATCAGGCGGGTGATGGCCTGGCTGGTCTTGCCCCGGGACCGGGTCTCCAGGAATTTGCCCAGGGTAATCAGCGTGACAATCATGGCCGCCGACTCAAAATACAGGTTGGAGCGGTACTGGTCCACCAGGGCCCAGTCCCCCCTGGCCGCCCCGTAGCTCATCAGGTAGATGGCGGCAATGCCGTAAATCACCGCCGCGCCGGACCCCACGGCAATCAGCGCGTCCATGTTGGGGGCCCGGTGGATCAGGCTGCGGATGCCCCCCTTGAAATACACGTCATTCCAGTACAGCACCGGCAAAGTGAGCAGCAGCTGGGTCAGGGCAAAGGCCACCGCGTTTTCCCGCCCCATGAGGAAGGGCGGCTCCGGCAGCCCGGCCATGTGCCCCATGGTGAGATACATCAGGGGGAGCAGCAGGGCAAAGGAGCGGATCAGCCGCTGCTTCATGGCCGCCGTCTCCCGCTGGGCCTGCTGGTCCGGCCGCTCCCCCTGGGCCTTCCTGGCCCCGGTTCGCTCCCCATCCATGGGCGCGGCGCCGTAGCCGGCGGCCTCCACCGCCCGGACAATCTCCTCCGGGGTAAGGGCCTGCTGGTCGTAGGCCACCTTCATCTTGTTGGTCATCAGGCTGACCTCCACCTGCTCCACACCCTCCAGCCTGCTCACCGCCCGCTCCACATGGGCGGAGCAGGCCGCGCAGGTCATGCCGGTAACGGAAAATTGCTTTTCCATAATAAAACCTCGCTTCCTGGGAGATACCCACCCCCCCGGGGTGGGGTATCTCTATCGTAGCCCATCCGTCCGCCCTCTGTCAAGGGCCGCCTTGACTTTTTTTGCGAAACTGGGTATCATTATTCTGAACGAATGTATCATCTTTTATAAGGAATGTGAGTTATGGCCCAGAAAAAAGCAAGCTACGGCAATGAATCCATCTCCGCCCTGAAGGGCGCCGACCGGGTGCGGAAGCGCCCCGGCGTTATTTTTGGCTCCGATGGGCTGGAGGGCTGCCAGCACGCGGTGTTTGAGATCATGTCCAACGCCATTGACGAGGCCCGGGCGGGCCACGGCAGCCTGATTACCGTGACCCGGTTTCTGGACAAATCCATCCAGGTGGAGGACCAGGGCCGGGGCTGCCCGGTGGACTGGAACGAGAAGGAGCAGAAGTACAACTGGGAACTGGTCTTTTGCGAGCTGTATGCCGGCGGCAAGTACAACAGCCTGGAGGGGGACAACTACGAATATGCCCTGGGGCTCAACGGCCTGGGCTCCTGCGCCACCCAGTACGCCAGCGCCTATTTTGACGCTGTCATCTGGCGGGACGGGTTCAAATACACCCTCCACTTTGAAAAGGGGGAGAACATCGGCGGGCTGAAGAAGGAGCCCACCGACCGGGGCCGGAAAACAGGCTCCACCTTCCGCTGGAAGCCTGACCTGGAGGTTTTTACCGACATCGACATCCCCCGGGATTACTATGTGGATGTGATGAAGCGCCAGGCGGTGGTCAACGCCGGGGTCACCTTCCGGTTCCGCAACGAAACCGCCCCCGGCAAGTTCGAGACCACCGATTTCCAGTATGAAAACGGCATTTTGGACTATGTGACCCAGCTGGCTGGGGAGGAGCCCCTCACCCAGCCGGTGTTCTGGCAGACGGAGCGGAAGGGCCGGGACCGGGCGGACAAGCCGGAGTACAAGGTGAAGCTGTCGGTGTCCTTCTGCTTCTCCAATAAGGTGTCCGTCATTGAGCACTACCACAACTCCTCCTGGCTGGAGCACGGCGGCTCCCCGGAAAAGGCCATGAAGTCCGCCTTCGTCTCCGCCATCGACGCCTACCTCAAACAGCAGAACAAGTACCAAAAGAGCGAGGCTAAGATCACCTTCAACGACATTCAGGACGCCCTGGTGCTGGTGAGCAACAACTTCTCCACCCAGACCTCCTATGAAAACCAGACCAAGAAGGCCATCAACAACAAGTTTGTCCAGGAGGCCATGACCGACTTCCTCCGCCAGCAGCTGGAGGTTTACTTCATTGAAAACCCCCTGGAGGCCCAGAAAATCGGCGAGCAGGTGCTCATCAACAAGCGCTCCCGGGAAACCGCCGAGCGCACCCGCCTGAACATCAAGAAAAAGCTCACCGGCTCCATGGACATCTCCAACCGGGTGGCCAAGTTTGTCCCCTGCCGCACCAAGGACGTCACCCGCAGCGAGCTGTATATCGTGGAGGGCGACTCGGCTCTGGGCAGCGTGAAGCAGGCCCGGGACGGGGAGTTCCAGGCCATCATGCCCGTCCGGGGCAAGATCCTCAACTGCCTCAAGGCCGATTACGGCAAGATCTTCAAAAGCGAGATTATCACCGACCTGCTGAAGGTGCTGGGCTGCGGCGTGGAGGTGAAGGACAAGCACGTCAAGGACATCAGCCCCTTCCAGCTGGACAACCTGCGGTGGAACAAAATCATCATCTGCACCGACGCCGATGTGGACGGCTTCCAGATCCGCACCCTGATCCTCACCATGCTTTACCGCCTCACCCCCACCCTCATCCAGGAGGGCTTTGTCTACATCGCCGAGTCCCCCCTGTACGAGATCACCTGCAAGGATCAGACCTGGTTTGCTTACTCCGACAAGGAGAAGGCGGACATTGTGGGCACCCTGGAGGGGAAGAAATACGACGTGCAGCGCTCCAAGGGCCTGGGCGAGAACGAGCCGGACATGATGTGGCTGACCACCATGAACCCGGAGACCCGGCGCCTGATTAAGGTCATCCCGGAGGACGTGGAGCGCACCGCCCAGGTCTTTGACCTGCTGCTGGGGGACGACCTCACCGGCCGGAAATCCCACATCGCCGATAACGGGTACAAATATCTGGATCTGGCCGACATCAGCTGATTTCCGGCCCAACCATAAGACTATAAGCAAGGACTGATACCAATGGCCAAGAAAAAGAATCCCGAGGACGGCAAGCCCCGGGTGGACAGCAGCAAGGTGATGGGCCTGCGCTCCGAGGTGCTGGAGCAGCCCATCACCCAGACCCTTGAGGTCAACTACATGCCCTACGCCATGAGCGTCATTGTCTCCCGGGCCATTCCGGAGATAGATGGGTTCAAGCCCTCCCACCGGAAGCTGCTTTATACCATGTACCAGATGAAGCTGCTGGGCGGACCCCGCACCAAAAGCGCCAACGTGGTGGGCCAGACCATGAAGCTCAACCCCCACGGCGACGCCGCCATCTACGACACCATGGTGCGTCTGTCCCGGGGCTACGGCGCCCTGCTCCATCCCCTGGTGGATTCCAAGGGCAACTTCGGTAAGGTCTACTCCCGGGACATGGCCTGGGCCGCCAGCCGTTACACCGAGGTGCGGCTGGACGCCATCTGCGGGGAGTTTTTCCGGGACATCGACCAGGACACGGTGGACTTCGTGGACAACTACGACGGAAAAATGAAGGAGCCCACCCTCCTGCCCACCACCTTCCCCAATGTGCTTGTCAGCGCCAACCAGGGCATCGCCGTGGGCATGGCCAGCAATCTGTGCGGCTTCAACCTTGGGGAGGTGTGCGACACCACCATCGCCTTTTTGAAGCACCCCGATCACGACATCGCCTCCACCCTTCTGGCGCCTGACCTGCCCACCGGCGGGCAGCTGCTGTATGACCCGGCTGCCCTGGGGGAGATCTACCGCACCGGACGGGGCTCCTTCAAGGTGCGGGCCAAGTGGCGGTATCTGAAGGGGGAAAACCTCATCGAGGTGTATGAGATCCCCTACTCCACCACCACCGAGGTCATCATCGACAAGGTGACAGACCTCATCAAGTCAGGGAAGCTGCGGGAGGTGGCGGACATCCGGGACGAGACCGACCTGTCCGGCCTGAAGCTGACCATCGACCTGAAGCGGGGGACAGAGCCGGACAAGCTGATGGCCAAGCTGTTCCGCCTGACCCCCCTGATGGATTCCCAGTCCTGCAACTTCAATATTCTGATTGCCGGTATGCCCCGGGTGATGGGTATTGGGGAGATTTTGGAGGAGTGGTGCGCCTGGCGGTCTGACTGCGTCCGCCGCCGGGTATACTACAACATGAAGAAGAAGCAGGAGAAGCTCCACCTGCTCAAGGGCCTGCGGCGGATTCTGCTGGACATCGACCGGGCCATCGCCATCATCCGGGAGACGGAGGAGGACGATCAGGTGGTGCCCAACCTGATGATCGGCTTCGGCATCGACCAGGTCCAGGCGGAATATGTGGCCGACATCCGTCTGCGGAACATCAACAAGGAATATATCCTCCGGCGCACCCAGGAGGTGGACGACCTGGAGGCGGAAATCGCCGAGCTGGAGGCCACCGTCAACGACCCCAAGCGAATCCGGGCCATCATCATCAAGGAGCTGACCGAGGTCAAAAAGAAGTACGCCCTGCCCCGGCGGACGGAAATCGTCTACGACCATCAGCTGGAGCAGGCCGTGGAGGCGGAGGATGAAACCCCGGACTACCCCGTCCACCTGTTCCTCTCCCAGGAGGGCTACTTCAAAAAAATCACGCCCCAGTCCCTGCGGATGGCCAGCGACCAGAAGTACAAGGAGGGGGACGGCCCCTTCCTCTCCTGGGAGGGCTCCAACCGGGACGAGCTGCTGGTATTCACTGACCGGCAGCAGTGCTACAAGACCCGGATGGCGGACTTTGACGACAGCAAAGCCAGCCTGCTGGGGGACTACCTGCCCACCAAGCTGGGCATGGACAGCGAGGAGCGGGTGGTGTGGGCCTGCGTGCCTGGGGACTACAGCGGCCACGTGCTGTTCTGCTTTGCCAACGGAAAAATCGCCCGGGTGGAGCTGGCCGCTTACCAGACCCAGACCCGGCGGAAAAAGCTCACCGGGGCCTACAGCGACAAGTCCCCCCTGGTCTCCACCCTGCTGCTGCGGGAGGACGGGGAGCTGGCCGTCTATTCCAGCGACGGCCGTTGCATGATCTTCCACACCGCCGCCCTGGCGCCCAAAACCACCCGCACCACCCAGGGCGTCAACGTCATGACCCTGAAGCCCAAGCGGGTGGTCACCCAGGTCCTCCCCCTGGAGCAAAGCCCCATCCTTCACCCCGCCCGGTACCGGGCCCGCAGCCTGCCGGTGGCAGGCGCCCTGCTCCGGGAGGAGGACCGGGGAGAAAAGCAGATGTCTCTGCTGGATTAACTCAGCCGAAAAGGAGCCGCCATGAAGCACACTTCCCCCGCCTGGAAATCCCAAATTGTCTCATATGCCTGGATCACCCTGGGCTCCCTGCTGTATGCCCTGGCCTTTGACTGGTTTTACGCCGCCAACCACATCGGCTTCGGCGGCATTACCGGCGTGGGCCAGGTGGTCAACGCCTATCTCCCTGTTGTGCCTGTGGGCGGCTTTGTGCTGGTGCTGAACCTGCCTCTGTTCGTCCTGGGATGGCGGTATTTGGGCGGGCGGGTGCTGGTCACCTCCCTGTACGCCATGGTGCTGTCCTCCCTGGCGGTGGACGCCATCGCCCTGTTCCCCTTCCAGCCCATGGACTCCATGCTGGCCGCCGTGTGCGGCGGCGGGCTGATGGGGCTGGGCCTGGGGATGATCTTCGTCCAGGGGGCCACCACCGGCGGCACCGACCTGATGGCCCGGCTGGTGAAGCTGCGGGTGCCCTGGGCCCCTCTGGGGCAGGTGCTGATGGTGCTGGATCTGGCGGTCATCGCCCTGGTGGCCGTGGCCTTCGGCAAGGTAACCACCGCCCTGTACGGCGTCATTGCCCAGGTGGTGAGCACCTACGTCACCGACACGGTGCTCTACGGCCTGGACACCGCCAAGGTGGCCTATATCATCAGCGAAAAGGAGGACGCCGTGGCCCAGGCCCTGGTAAACGACCTGGAACGGGGCGTCACCTTCCTCAACGGCCAGGGGGCCTTTTCCGGCAGCGAAAAGCGGGTGCTCATGTGCGCATTCAAGCAAAAACAGATCGTCTCCATGAAGGAGCTGGTCTTTGCCCTGGACCCGGAGGCCTTCATCATCGTCTGCAACGCCCATGAGGTCACCGGTCGGGGCTTCAAGGCCTACCAAAAACACGAAATCTGACAGGAGGAATTCATATGGCTGACCTGGAAAAATTCCAAAAAAACGTGGAGTCCCGGGGGTTCCGCTACCGCTACTTCCCCACCGCCCAGGAGGCGGCGGACTATCTGGACAGCCAGATTGACGGCTGCTCCGTAGGTGTGGGCGGGTCTATGACCGTCCAGTCCATGGACCTCTGCCCCCGCCTGGAACGGCACAACCGGGTGCTGTGGCACTGGACGGGCGCTGAGCTGCAAGACGCCATGACCACCGACGTCTATCTCACCTCCGTCAACGGAGCGGCGGAAAACGGGGACCTGGTAAATATCGACGGCACCGGCAACCGGGTGGCGGCCACCATGTTCGGCCACAAGCGGGTCTATTTCATCCTGGGCGTCAACAAGATCACGGATACCCCGGAGCAGGCCCTGTGGCGGGCCCGGAACATTGCCGCCCCCAAGAACGCCCAGCGCCTGAACCGGAACACCCCCTGCGCCGCCAAGGCCGACAAGTGCTACGATTGCAGCAGCCCGGAGCGCATCTGCCGGGCGCTCACCGTGCTGTGGGGCAGGCCCAAGGGCATTGAACAGGCGGAAATTGTTGTCATCGGCCAGGAGTTGGGACTGTAACTCCCATGAAACATGGAAAGGAGGGGACGCGGTGAACTGGAAGCCCCTGCCCCTGGCTTTGGCCGCCGTTTTGCTGGTCAGCACTGGGTGCTCCTCCCTGCTCACCCGGGACTACGCCTGGGTGGAGCCTCACAGCGATACTCCCGCCTCCGCCGGCGATTCCGACACCCTGCGGGTGGACAGCTATCAGGCGCTGGTCAACGCCCTGCTCTATCTGGTGGACAAAGGGGCGGACAGCGGCACCATCCGCTTCGACCAGGACGGCCAGGATGTGAAAACCATGCTGGACGAGGCCTGTCTGGAAGTGGCGAAGGAAGATCCCCTGGGCGCCTATGCGGTGGATTACATCAAGTACACCCTGGCCCAGGTGGTGGCTACATACGAGGCGGATGTCAACATCACCTACCGCCGCACCCGGGAGGAGGTTGCCGCCATCGCCGACGCCACCGGCGCTTCCGCCATCCGCAGTGAGCTGCAGCAGGCCCTGGCTACCTTTTCCGACCAGGTTGTCCTGCGGATCAATTACTTCGAGGGGGACGAGAGCTACATCCAGGACCTGGTGCGGGAGGCCTACCTGGCCAACCCGGCCTCCGCCCTGGATTACCCGGACTCCTCCATCACCCTGTACCCGGATCAGGGGGAGCGGCGGATTGTGGAGATCGTCCTGACCTACCACCTGTCCGCCCAAACCCTGGAAAGCCGGAAAAATTCCCTCACCCGGGAGGCCCAGCGCATTGTGGACAGCCTGACCCATCTGCCCCGTGAGGCCCTGCCCCAGGCCCTGGCCCAGGCCGTGCTGGACGCCGGAGGCTACCTGGCCCAGGGGGACTGCACCGCGTACCATGCCCTATTGGAAGGCGGCGGGAACGACCAGGCCCTGGCCCTGGCCATGGCGCTGCTGTGCCAGCAGGCGGGCATCCCCTGCCAGGTGGTGGACGGCAGCCTGCTGGGACAATCCCACACCTGGAACGTGGTCAAAACCGACCAGGGCTACCGCCACATGGATCTGACCCAGGGCGCCTGGGCGTTGGGAGACGACACGGTATGGGCGCAGAGCGGCTACCAGTGGGACCAGGAGCGCACGCCTCCCTGCCCCGCCTCCTAGCCTGGCCGCAAAATTTTTCATCTTTTTACCGTTTGGGGTTGACATTCGGGAAAACCGTGGTATAATTATCACTGTTGTTGCGAGTGTAGCTCATCTGGTAGAGCGCCACCTTGCCAAGGTGGAGGTAGCGAGTTCGAGCCTCGTCACTCGCTCCAGCAGGGAGGATTTCTTCTTCCCTGTATTTCCGGGTGTGGCGAAGTTTGGTATCGCGCTTGAATGGGGTTCAAGAGGCCCTGAGTTCGAATCTCAGCACTCGGACCACCGGAGTGACCTGTTTGGGTCACTCCGGTTTTTTGCATTTAAAAAGGGAAGGCGTGAGGTCCGGGGATGTCACGCCTTCCCTTTTGTACTATTTCCCGCTCCCGATCTGAACGCCGCCCTGCTTTATCCTCCCCTCAGCATGGCCTCAAGGCGGCGCTTGGCGGCCCAGGCTGTCCTCTCCGGCGGGGCCCCAGTGAGATACATCAGGGCATCGTTCCACTCCCTGAGCTCCTTCTCCCTGGGAATCAAACGGCTCACTCTATCGGCCAGGTACAGCCGCTGGACGGGAGATAAAAACAGCAAATCAGACAAATACTCGCACCCCATCTGGGCCGACAGCAGTTCCAACAGCGGTTGCTCCGTTATCATATCCCACGATCTCCCTTTCTTCCATCCTTCGTCATGGAGCATCCAGACTATCGTCCCCCAAGCCATTATTTTACGCCGTTTCCCTTCATGAAACAACATGGCGTTGTTTTTTTAAATCTGGACAACATATTTTTCTGTATTATAGCATAATTTGATAGATGTTTTCAAGCTATAAAGCGTATAATTCTGGATTAATTCCCACCCTTATCTCCTAAAATGGAGTTATACGGATGGGTGGTGAATGACAGATGGACACACAATTTGTTCGGGAGAGAATTACCCAATTGCGGCTGCAGAAAGGCGTATCTGAATATCAGATGAGCTACGACCTGGGGCACAGCAGGAGCTATGTATACAACATTTCCTCTGGGAAATCCCTCCCCCCCATGGGAGAATTCCTGCAAATCTGCGACTATTTCCACATCACACCCAGCCAGTTTTTTGACGACTCCTCAGAAAATCCGGCGCTGCTTCAGACAGCCATAGAGGAGCTGAAAAAGCTGGATGACGACGACCTGGTATTGATTATCAGCACCGTCCGGCGGCTAAGCAAGGCGTAGGCCATGGCCGGGCACGACCCGCTCCTCCCCCAGTTTCAATTGCGCATCGGCTGCGGTTGCAAACGCCCCGGCCTCCGGACAATTCTCTATCCGGAGGCCGGGGCGTCCTTGCCTGTTCGTGGGACGAGGTCATTCCCCATGGCCGCTTAGAAACCAGGCCAGATTATCCCGGTTCAGGCTGCACCCCTCCCCTGTGGGGCTGTGGATCAGCCACCAACTCCAGGTGCCGTCCTCCTCCCCCACTGGGCAGCGCCATTCCGCCCATCGGCGAAGACCCTTTCCATTCCGGCCCACCTCCATTCCAGCGCCCCGCAGCAGGAAATTGTCTTTCGTGTGGGATGGGGTATTTTGCGCGGTGGGGTGCGGCTTTTTTGCAGGGACGATGTCCTCACCGTCCCGGAGTGTATGGTTGTCTTTCGTGCTGATGTAAGGAATTTCATCTATCCTGTAGGCGGCGCGGGCGAAACGAAGTTTCGCGGAAAATTCTTTGCCTACTTTCTTTTAAGAAAGTAGGTTCCGCCTGCGGGCGGGTTTCTTTTCTCGGCGGGAGAAAAGAAACCAAAAGACCGCCGGGGGGCCGCGGGGAGCAGAAGTCATGGCAAGCCATGACTTATCCCCGCTCTCCCCCCGGTCCCCCACGGGCAGTTGAACGAGCTTTTACCAGGGCTTATCCAAGGCCCCTTACGCAAATTTCCCCGGCGGGGCGGCTTAGCTGTGTTGTCCGGCCCTTCTCCCGCCCGCGCCTCCCAGGCGCTCTTTTTTCTATAACCATTGGCTTGCCCTTCTACGGCG
>CASFCW010000039.1 GCA_949293165.1 uncultured bacterium | reverse complement strand
TAATAACTGCTTTGCGGTTATTATACCATAACGGCAACGCCGGAATGGTATAATCGCCAGCTTTTTCGGTTGCCCCGTCAGGGGCGAGAAAAAGGGCGTCGGATTGAAGTATAATAACTGCTTTGCAGTTATTATACCATAAATTATCCCGGGGCGAAATGAATTCCTTTAAAATCATGGGAATGGGAAAAATTGAGCGGCCGGAAACCCGGCCGCTCAACTGGGATTAGGCTTTTGATTTGGGGGTATACAGCATCCGGGCCGCGTTGAGAATGGCCAGCACCGTCACGCCAACGTCGGCAAAAACCGCCATCCACAAGTTGGCGTAACCCACAGCGGACAGGGCCAGCACCAGCCCTTTGATGCCCAGGGCCAGCACCAGGTTTTCCCGGGCAATGGTTACCGTCCGCCGGGCAATCCGGATGGCCTCCGCCAGCTTGGACAGGTCGTCGTCCATCAGCACCACGTCCGCCGCCTCAATGGCCGCGTCAGAGCCCATGGCGCCCATGGCCACCCCGATGTCCGCCCGGGTAAGCACCGGCGCGTCGTTGATCCCATCCCCCACATAAACCAGGTTGGTGCCGGGCGTCTTTTCCCGGAGCAGCCGCTCCACCTGGGCTACCTTGTCCCCAGGCAGAAGCTGGGCGTAGACCTGGTCGATGCCCAGCTGCCGGCCCACCGCCTGGGCGGCCGTCTGATGGTCCCCGGTAAGCAGGACGGTGGCGGAGACCCCCGCCGCCTTCAACTCCTTCAGCGCCTGGGCCGCCCCCTCCTTAGGCTGGTCGGCCACCGTCAGCCGGCCCAGATACTGCCCGTCCCGGGCCACATACACCACGGTGCCTGGATCATCGCCTGCCGGGCAGGGGACACCCGCTTCCTCCAGCAGCCTCCGGCTGCCTGCCAGAAGGGTATGGCCCTCCACACCGGAGCGCACCCCCCGTCCGGCCAGCTCCTCCGCCCATTCCAGCTGGGGCAGGGGCTGATGGGGGCAGGCCTGCACCACGCAGCGGGCCACCGGGTGGTTGCTGCCCTGCTCCGCCGCCGCGGCCCACAGCAGCAGCTCCTCCGCCGTGCCCCCCGCAGGGCAGATCTGGGTGACGGAAAAGGCCCCCTGGGTCAGGGTACCCGTTTTGTCAAAAACCACCACAGAGGGCTTGGCCAGCCCCTCCAGGTAATTGCCGCCCTTGACCAGAATTCCCCGGCGGGAAGCGCCGCCGATTCCCCCGAAAAAGGTCAGGGGGATGGAGATGACCAGGGCGCAGGGGCAGGAGACCACCAGGAAATTCAGCGCCCGCTGCACCCACATCATCCAGGGCCCCATCCCCAGCAGGGGAGGGAGGACCGCCAGCGCCACCGCCGCCCACACCACCACAGGGGTGTAGTACCGGGCAAAGCGGGTGATGAACTGTTCGGCCCGGGCTTTTTTCTCCCCGGCGTTTTCCACCAGGTCCAGAATCTTAGCCACAGTGGAGTCGGCATACGGACGGCTCACCTGGAGCCGCAGCAGGCCGGTGAGATTGACGCAGCCGCTGGCCGCCTGCTCCCCCGGCTCCACAGTTCTGGGGACAGATTCCCCCGTCAGGGCGGCGGTATCCAGGGAGGAGATCCCCTCCACCACCACCCCATCCAGGGGGATTCGCTCCCCAGGGCGCACCTGGATCACCTCGCCCACGGCTACCTCCTCCGGGTCCACCTGGCACAGGCCATCCTCCCGCTCCACAAAGGCCCAGTCCGGCCGCAGCTCCATCAGCCCGGCAATGGACCGGCGGCTGCGGCCCACCGCCACGCTTTGGAACAGCTCACCCACCTGGTAAAAGAGCATTACGGCCACCGCCTCCGGCGCCTGGCCGCAGGCAAAGGCCCCGACAGTAGCCACAGACATAAGGAAATGCTCGTCAAACAGCTGCCCATGGCCCATGTTCTTTCCCGCCCGGAGCAGCACGTCCCAGCCCACCAGGCCGTAAGGGACCAGATACAGCGGCCATCGGTTCCCGCCGCCCAACGGCGTGACCCCCAGCAGCAGGAACAGCGCCCCCGCCGCCAGAATCCGGCAAAGCAGCTTCTTTTGCTTTCCGCTCATGCACCCCAAGCCCCTTCCGATCTTATTTCACCACCAGACGGCAATCCGGCTCAATCTTCTTGCAGATTTTTCCCGCTTCCTCCACCAGGGCGGCAAACTTATCGTCCTGGGCGTCCAGCGTCAGGCGCTGGGACAGGAAATTCACCGATACCCGGTTGACCCCCTCCAGCCGGGAGATGGCCTGCTCCATCTTCGCCGCGCAGTGGGCGCAGTCCAGATCCATCAGCACAAACGTCTTTTTCATAATTGCTCATCCTTTCCCTTTATTCTTCCATAATGTGCTCCATCCCTTGGCTGAGGATACTGAGCACATGCTCATCCGCCAGGGAGTAGTACACCGTGCGCCCCTCCCGCCGGAATTTTACCAGCTTGCTCGCCTTGAGCACCCGGAGCTGGTGGGACACCGCCGACTGGCTAACCTCCATCAGGCTAGCCAGATCGCACACGCACAGCTCCCCCTCCAACAGGGCGTAGAGCATCTTGACCCGGGTGCTGTCCCCAAAAATCTTAAACAGCTCCGCCAAATCATACAGCGTCTCATCCTTGGGCATCAGCCCTTGAACCCGCTCCAGCGCCCCGGGGTGTACCAGCTCCTCCTGGCAGCACAGATCCAGATCCTGTTCCATTTCACCCTCCCCTTTCGCTTTATTGTATGAGCATTTGTTCATGTATTGATAATATACCCAGGACAGCCTCGTGTCAAGGATAAAAATTTTTTTAGCGGGGGGAACTTTTTCCGCCCTCCTCCCGTCTAAGTCATTGAATTGATGGGATGGACGCCTCCCATCCCCCCCCTTCCATCAACAGAAAAAGGAGAATTCACTATGAAGCATCGTACCTATACCATGATCGCTGCGCTGGCCCTGTCCCTGTCCCTGCTGGCCGGCTGCGGCAGCCAGCCCAGCGGCTCCCAGTCCGGCAGTGAGAACCCCGGCGCCCCCAGCAGTTCCTCCGAAGACATCTCCACCCCTGACGGCAGCAGCTCCACCCCTGACGGCAGTGTGTCCACTCCCGACGGCAGCACCTCCGATCCCGAAGACAGCGTGTCCCAGGACGATGAGGGCCAGGGGGAGACCGGCGGCCAGAAGCCCGAAGCCAAGCCCACCCTGACGCTTAGCTCCACCGACTTCACCCTGTTCCAGGCCGGCGCCTCCTACACCCTGAAGGCCACCGCCTCCGGTCTGCCCCAGGGCACCAAGGTAACCTATCAGTCCGGCAACGAGAAGGTGGCCACCGTGGACGACTCCGGCAAGATTACCGCCGTGGCCCCCGGCACCGCCAAGATCACCGTCACCGCCGGCGACCTGACCGCCACCTGCGTGGTGCGCTGCAAGTTCGATGCGGAGAAGCCTGATTCCGGCTCCGATTCCTCCAGTTCTTCCGGTTCCGGCTCCTCCGGCTCCAACACCGGCTCCACCACGGTGGATCTGGCCGCCTTTTATGAGACCGTGCAGTCCAACTATAGCCTGCCCTCCATGACCGCGGCGGATCAGGTGCTGATGGATCAGTTCTATGCCGGTCTCAGCGCCATCTCCCTGAACCAGAACCAGGTGTATGTCAACGCCATGACCATGAACAACGGCGAGCTGGCCCTGGTGGAGGTGAAAAATTCCGCCGATGTGGACAAGGTGAAGGCTATCTTCCAGGCCCGCATCGACTACATGGTGGGCGACGGCAACGGCCCCGGCGGCGCCTGGTACCCCGAACCCACCCGGATCTGGGACGAGTGCTCCCGGATTGTGTCCAACGGCAGCTATGTCATGATGGTGGTAGGCGAGGACTGCGACAGCATTGTCAGCGACTTCAACGCCCTGTTCTAAGCCGCGCATGAAAAAGCGGACGGGCTTCCCGCCCGCTTTTTTCTGCTTTTTTTGCTCCTTGGGCTGGTATTCCAATGGGCAAGCTGATATAATATTTTGGCTTTGGGCAAGCCAGCTCCGGCTGTGGGAGGAGGCTTTGCCCGGAAAAGTTTTTTCCTGCCGGGAACCTTTTGCCCGCTTCTCCGTCTAAGCCTGTGAACCCGGAAAAGTCCGGCTTCATGACTTTGAATGAAATGGAGTATTGCACACTATGAAACACCCCATCTTTTCCGTTTTTCTGGCCGGCGCCCTGTCCCTGACCCTGCTGGCCGGCTGCGCTTCCAGCGATTCCGGCTCCGCCGGCTCCGCCGATCCCGGCAAGCAGGTGGATCTCACCGCCTTTGCGGAGACGGTACAGTCCGACTACGAGCTGCCCAGCCTGATGCTGGCCGACGAGGCCCTGCTGGACAGCTACTATCCCGGCCTGTCCGACCTGTCCGCCGAGCAGTGCCTGGTATACGTCAGCATGATGTCCATGAGCAACGGCGAGCTGGCCCTGCTCCAGCTGTCTGACCCAGGCGACGCCGGGAAGGCGGAGGAAATCCTTCAGGCCCGCGTGGACTATATGGTTGGCGACGGCAACGGCCCCGGCGGCGCCATGTACCCTGAATCCACCCGGATCTGGGACGAGTGCTCCCGGATTGTCACCCACGACAGCTACGTGATGCTGGTGGTCAGCGAGAGCTGCGACGACATCGCCGCCGACTTCGACGCCCTGTTCTGAGCCTATCCCGGCGGACGGCCCGTTCCGTCCGCCGGTCCCAAATCTTCGCCCTTCCAAGGAGGCAGATCTATGGTTTTTTCCACCCCTGTATTCCTGTTCCTCTTCCTGGTGTTCACCATGGCGGTTTACTACCTGGTGCCCCGGAAGCTGAGAAATGTGGTCGTCCTTCTGGCCTCCCTGGTCTTTTACTTTTGGGGGGAGCAGCAGTATGTGGCCATTATGTTCCTGTCCACCGCCATTGACTACACCCACGGCCTGTTGGTGGAACGGTGCAAAAGCCGGGGCAACGACAAGGGTGCCCGGATGGCGGTAGCCTCCTCCATTATTTTTAACCTGGCGCTGCTGCTGTTTTTCAAATACTGGGACTTCCTGGCCGGTTCCCTCCAGTCTGTGGGTCTGACCTTTATGCCGGTGCTGAACATCCACCTGCCCATCGGCATCTCCTTCTACACCTTCCAGACCATGAGCTATACCATTGACGTCTACCGGGGGGACACCCGTGCCCAGCGCTCCATCATTAACTTCGGCACCTTTGTCACCCTTTTCCCCCAGCTGATTGCCGGCCCCATTATCAAGTACAAGGATCTGGAGGACCAGATTGACAGCCGGGACACCACGGTGGACAAGTTCGGCTCCGGCGTGCAGATCTTCATGGTGGGCCTGGCCAAGAAGCTGCTCATCGCCAACAACGTGGGCATGCTGTGGGACAGCTACAAGGCCATGGCCGTGGGCGACCTGACCGTGGCGGGGGCCTGGCTGGGGGTTATCGCCTTCTCTCTCCAGCTGTACTTTGACTTCTCCGGCTACTCCGACATGGCTATTGGCCTGGGCCGGATGCTGGGCTTTGAGTTCCTGCCCAACTTCAACTACCCCTACATCTCCAAAAGCATTACGGAATTCTGGCGGCGGTGGCACATTTCCCTGTCCACCTGGTTCCGGGAGTACCTGTACTTCCCCCTGGGGGGCAGCCGCTGCTCCAAGGGCCGGATAGTGTTCAACCTGCTCATCGTCTGGGCGGCCACCGGCATCTGGCACGGCGCCAGCTGGAATTTCCTGCTGTGGGGCCTGTATTTCTGGGCCCTGCTGATGATTGAAAAGTTCTTCCTGTTGAATTTCCTGAAGAAAATACCGGGTGTAATCGCCCACATTTACACCCTGTTCCTGGTACTGGTGAGCTGGGCCATCTTCGCCATTGAGGATTTCAGCCACCTGGGCGCGTACCTGCGGGTGATGTTCGGCCTGGCCGGCGCGCCCCTGACCAATCCCGCCTTCGGCTACTACCTGACCAGCTACCTCCCCATCCTGTGTGTGGCCGCCGTGGCCTCCACCCCCCTGGGTGTGACAATCTACCGGAGGCTGTCCCCCAAGGCCGCCTGCGCCGTCAGCCTGACGCTGGTGGTCGCCGTGATGGTGGTATGTACCGCCTACCTGGTGGATGGCACCTACAACCCCTTCCTCTATTTCCGCTTCTAAAGGAGGGCAATCCATGAAAAAGCAATCTTTGGCTTTAACCGCCTTGTTCGTCCTGTTCGTGGGCGGCATCTCCGCCGGCACCCTGTACCGGTGCTTTACCGCCCCGGAGGAGGAATTCTCCCCCCTGGAAAACCGGTACCTCAGCAAAGCGCCTGACCTGTCCCTGGATACGCTCTCCGACGGCAGCTTCATGACCCAGGCGGAAAAATTCGTCAACGACCACGTGGTGGGCCGGGACTTCTGGGTGGGCCTGAAGGCCTGGAGCGAGCGGCTCAGCGGCAAGCAGGAAAACAACGGCGTCTACTTCGGCAAGGAGGACACCCTGCTCAACCGCCTGGATCAGCCTGACCAGGCCAAGCTGGACAAGAACATCGGCTTTGTCAATCAGATGGTGGACAACCTGGACATCCCCGTCTACTTCGGCCTGATCCCCTCCTCCTCCTGCATCTGGGCCGACCGCCTGCCCGCGGGAGCTCCCACCGCTGACGAGACGGCCATTATTACCGACATGTACAACAAGGTGCAGACCCACACCGTGGATATGTATGCCGCCCTCTCCGCCCACAGCGGGGAGGAGGTGTACTACCGCACCGACCACCACTGGACCAGCCTGGGGGCCTACTACGGTTACACCGCCCTGATGGAGGCCATGGGCCTGGAGGCCTTCCCCCTGGACGAGGCGGGCAAGGTCACCGTGTCGGAGGACTTTTACGGCACCACCTTCTCCACCTCCGGGGTACGGTGGGTGGCCCCCGACCACATTGACCGGTACATTTCCGGGGAGGGGCTCACCGTCATTGCCTATCCCGACGGGATGCCGGTGGACAGCACCCTGTACGTGGACAGCTACCTGGATGTGAAGGACAAGTATTCCTCCTTCCTGGGGGGCAACCAGCCCCTGTGCGTCATCAAGACCCAGCACACCGACGCCCCCAAGCTGCTGCTGATCCGGGACTCCTACTCCGACAGCCTGGCCCCCTTCCTGACCCAGAACTTTTCCGAGATCCACCTCTTTGATCCCCGGATGAATCTGAACAGCGTCACCCAGTACGTGGCGGACAACCAGATTGACCAGGCGGTGGTGCTGTACAGCATCTCCAACTTTGTGTCCGAGGACAACATGTTTGTCATCAGCCGGTAACGGCGGCTCATTTTTAGAAAAGCAAAAAGCTGTGGAGAATCCGAAGATTCTCCACAGCTTTTTCTCATCTCAATCAGTTGGAAGCGGTGTCGGGATCGGTGTCGTCGCCCCAGAGCATGTTCTTGCGCAGCTCGGCGCCCACGGTCTCCATCTGGTGCTTGGCCAGCTGGGCACGCTTGGCGTTAAAGAAGGTGCGGCCGTTCTTGTTCTCGGCAATCCACTTGCCGGCGAACACGCCGTCCTGGATGTCGGTGAGGACAGCCTTCATGTTCTTCTTGGTCTCCTCATAGGGCAGGATGCGGGGACCGGACACGTACTCGCCATACTCGGCGGTGTCGGAGATGGAGTAGTTCATCATGGCCACGCCGCCCTTGTTGATCAGGTCGATGATCAGCTTCATCTCGTGGATGCACTCGAAGTAGGCGTTCTCGGGGGCATAGCCGGCCTCTACCAGAGTCTCGAAGCCCAGCTTCATCAGCTCCACAACACCGCCGCACAGGACAGCCTGCTCGCCGAACAGGTCGGTCTCGGTCTCGTCCTGGAAGGTGGTCTCCATCACGCCGCCCCGGGCGCCGCCGATGCCGGCAGCATAGGCCAGAGCCAGCTTATAGGCATCGCCGGTGGCGTTCTGCTCCACGGCGATGAGGCAGGGCACACCCTTGCCGGCCACATACTGGCTGCGGACGGTGTGACCGGGGCCCTTGGGGGCGATCATGGCCACGTCGATGTCGGCGGCGGGCTGGATCTGCTTGAAGTGGATGTTGAAGCCGTGGGCGAACATGAGCATGTTGCCGGACTCCAGGTTGGGGGCAATGTCCTTCTTATACACGTCGGCCTGGACCTCGTCGTTGACCAGGATCATCACGATGTCGCCCCACTTGGCGGCGTCGGCGATGGTCATGACCTTCAGGCCGGCCTTCTCAGCGTTGGCCCAGTTCTTGGAGCCGGCCCGCAGGCCCACGCACACGTCACAGCCGGAATCCTTCAGGTTCAGGGCATGGGCATGGCCCTGGGAGCCGTAGCCAATGATGGCAATCTTCTTGCCGTTGAGATAGTTGATGTCACAGTCCTTCGCGTAGTACATCTTTGCCATGGGAAATACACTCCTTTTATATTGTGGCCGCCGAAGCGGTCGTATTCCAGGCGGACGGTTGTCCGCGTTGTGGACAGGTATGGGTTACAGCACGTTTTTGCCGTAGTTATACTCCTCCCGGAGCTTGTTGTCGTCGCACAGGGCGCTGCGTCCCCGCTCAATGGCCAGGGTCCCGGTTTTGGCCATCTCCAAAATCCCGAAGTCCCCCATCAGCTTGATGAAGGCGGAGGTCTTGCTCTTGTCGCCGAACACCGCCACCGTCAGGGTCTCCCGGCTGACGTCGATGATGTTGGCCCGGAAGATGTTGGCCATCTGGATCACCTCGTCCCGGGTGTTGCGGTCCACCGCCATGACCTTAATCATGGCAAATTCCCGCTGGATGGAGGTCTCCTCCTCCAGAATCTTCACCACCTGGACGGGGATCAGCTTGCGGCACTGGGCGGCAATCTGGTCGACCATCAGCTCGTCCCCCTGGATGACAATGGTGATCCGGGTCATGCCGGGCTGGCTGCTCTCGCCGGAGACGATGGACTCGATGTTGTACCCCTTCCGGGAGAACAGGCGGGCCACCTGGCTGAGCACGCCGGGGATATCCTGCACCAGCAGGGCCAGGGTATACAGCTTCTTCTCTGTGTCAAAGGTCCGTTTCATTCCCAGCCCCCCTTATTTCAGCAAGAAGTCGGTGATGTGGGCGCCGCCGGGCACCATGGGCCGCACCATCTCGTCGATGTCCACCTGGCAGTCGATGACATAGCCGCAGCCGCAGCTCAGCGCCTCCTGGAGGGCCTGCTCCATCTCCCCCCGGTTGGTCACCCGCCGGCCCTTCAGGCCGTAGGCCTGGGCCAGCTTCACAAAGTCCGGCCCCCGGTCCAGGGTGGTCTGGGAGTAATGCTCCTTGTAGATCAGGTGCTGCCACTGGCGCACCATGCCCAGGGTGCCGTTGTTAAACACCACGGTGATGATGGGCAGGTGGTAATACTGCACGGTGGCCAGCTCATGGCAGTTCATGCGGAAGCAGCCGTCGCCGGTGGTGTGGATGACCACCTTGTCCGGGTTGCCCACCTGGGCGCCGATGGCCGCCCCCAGGCCGAAGCCCATGGTGCCGAAGCCGCCGCTGGTGAGCAGCTGGCCGGGGTAATCGAAGTGGAAATGCTGGATGGACCACATCTGATGCTGGCCCACGTCGGTGGACACGATGGCGCCGGAGGGGGCCGTCTGGTGGATGACGGTGAGGATCTGGCTGGGGGTCAGCCGCTCCCCAGCGCCCTCCTGCCGCTCCACCTTCAGGGACAGGATGCGCTCCTTCCACTCCGGATGGCTGTACTGGGGCACCCGCTCATTGAGCAGGGTGAGCACCCGCTTGGCCGAGCCGATAATGTGGTGGTCGGTGAGGACATTCTTGTCGATCTCCGACCGGTCAATGTCAATCTGGACGATTTTCGCCTGGCTGGCGAAGGTGTCCGGCTGGAGAGCCACCCGGTCGGAGAACCGGCAGCCCACGGCGATGAGCAGGTCGCACTCGTTGCAGGCCACGTTGCTGGCCTCCGACCCGTGCATCCCAATCATACCGGTGGTCAGTGGGTGCCCGCCGGGGAAGCCGCCGCCGCCCATGACGGTGATGGCCACCGGGGCGTCCAGCCGCTCGGCCAGGGCCCGGAATTCCTCGTGGGCCCGGCCCCGCACCACGCCGCCGCCGCAGATGAGCAGCGGCCGCTGGGCCTGGCCGATCATCTCCACCAGCTTCTCCACGTCCCCCAGGTCGGGCTCCGGCGCCTTCAGCCCATGGCTGACCGCCAGGCGGCGGATACTGCCGGTGTTCCGGTTTTCCGTCCAGTGGATGAACTCATAGTCAATGGTCTGGTTCAGGGCGGTGACGTTTTTCAAAAAGTCGATGAGCACCGGCCCGGGCCGGCCCGTGGCGGCCACGGCAAAGGCCTGGCGCATGATATCCGGGATGGTCTGGGGGTCCCGCACCAGGTAGGTGGCCTTGGTAATGGGCATGGCGATGCCGGTGATATCCACCTCCTGGAAGGAGTCCTTGCCCAGCAGCTCCTCACTGACGTTGCAGGTGATGAACACCACGGGGGAGGAGTCCATGTAGGCGGTGGCAATGCCGGTGGTCAGGTTGGTGGCTCCCGGGCCGGAGGTGGCAAAGCACACCCCCACCTTGCCGGTGGACCGGGCGTAGCCGTCGGCGGCATGGGCCGCCCCCTGCTCGTGGGCCGTAAGAATATGCTTGATTTTGTCCTGATAGCGATACAGCTCGTCATACAGGTTCAGAATGGTGCCCCCCGGATAGCCAAAGACGGTATCCACATCCTGCTCCAGCAGGCACTCCAAAATCGCTTGGGTGGCTCGCACTTTCATGCCGCTCCCATCGCTCCCTTCCTTTAAATCTTGCCGCCGCCCTTTTGCAGGGCGATGACGCCGGTACGCACTACCTCCAGGATGCTGAACGGGCGCATGAGGGACTCAAAGGTCTCGATCCGGTCCGGCGTGTCGGACAGCTCCAGCGTCATGGAGTTGGGGGAGATGTCGGCCACCTTGGCCCCCATAATCTCACAGATGGTCATGATATCCTGGCGGGTTTTGTGGTTGGCGTTGACCTTCAGGAGGATCAGCTCCCGGCCAATCATGGTGCTCTCCTCCAGGGTGCGCACCTTGATAACCTCGATGAGCTTGTTCAGCTGCTTTTCCACCTGCTCCACCACGCTGTTGCCGCTGTCCACAATGATGGTGATGCGGGAGACGGCAGGGTCGTCGGTGACCCCCACCGCCAGGGATTCAATGTTGAAGGCGCGGCGGGAGAACAGACCGGTAATGCGGTTGAGCACGCCGGCCTGGTTTTCCACCAGCACGGAAATGGTCTGCTTCATGGCTCCCTCTCCCTTCTTTAGTCGTTGGTGCCCACGTCGGGATGGACCTCACAGATCAGAAGGGCAGCGCCCTTCCGGCCCAGGAACTGCGCCAGGGTGTCGTCCAGGGCGTCCTCGTCCGATACGGTGAGGCAGGGCAGCCCGTAGGCCTGGGCGATGGTGGCAAAATCCGGGGAGCCGTCCAGGGCCACGCCGAAGGGGCCGTGGTAGGGGGCGGCCCGCTGGATCTGGTTGACCAGGCCCAGGGTATGGTTCCGGAACAGCACCACCTTGATGTCCAGGCCGCCGGCCACAATGGCGGACAGCTCGTTCATGGACATCTGGAAGGAGCCGTCGCCGCACACCACCACCGTCTGCCGGTCGGGGGCGGCGATTTTGGCTCCCACGGAGGCGGGCAGGGCGTAGCCCATGGTGCCCAGGCCGCCGCTGGTGAGCAGGCGCCCCGTTTTCTGGGGCAGGTATTTGCAGGTGAAGATCTGGTTCTGGCCCACATCCACACACACAATGGCGTCGTCATCCAGCATCCGGCCCAGCTTCCGCAGCACCGTGCCGGGGAACACGTAGCCCTCCCGCCGGGGGAAAATCCGGTTCAGCTCCGCCTTGCGGTAGTCCCGCAGCTGCTCCAGCCAGGCGGAGGAATCGGTGACCGGGGCCTCCCGCTCCAGAATCTGCTGCAAAATCACCTTCACGTCGCCTACCAGGGGGATGGCCGCCTGCATATTCTTGCCGATCTCCGCCGGGTCCACGTCGATGTGGATGGTAGCCATCCGGCGCTGGATCTCCCGGGGGTCGGTCATGGCCCGGTCGGCAGCCCGGGTACCCACCATAATCAGCAGGTCCGCCCTGGCCAGGGCCTGGTTGGCGCAGCGGTTGCCGTGGGCGCCGATCATGCCCATGTTCAGGGGGTGGTCGGTGGGCAGGACGGACAGGGCCATCATGGTCTTGACCACAGGAATGGCGGACCGCTCCGCCAGCTCTACCAGCTCGTCCCGGGCGTGGGCCAGCCATACGCCGCCGCCGGCGCAGATCAGCGGCTGCTTGGCCCGGCCGATGGCCTCCACCACCCGCTTGATCTGCAGGTCGTTGCCCCGGACGCTGGGCTTGTAGCCCCGGATGGAAACCTGCTCCGGGTACTCAAAGTGCTTGAGCTTCTGCTCCTGGATGTCGATGGGCACGTCAATCAGCACCGGGCCCGGGCGGCCGGTGGAGGCGATATGGAAGGCCTCCTTCACAATCCGGGGGATGTCGTTGGCGTCCTTGACCAGGTAGCTGTGCTTGGAGAAGGGGGCCACAGCGCCGGTGATGTCCACCTCCTGAAAGATATCCCGGCCCAGCAGATGGCTGGGCACCTGGCCGGTAATGGCCACAATGGGGATAGAGTCCATATAAGCGGTGGCGATGCCGGTAATCAGGTTGGTGGCGCCCGGGCCGGAGGTCACCATGCAGACGCCCACCTTCCCGCTGATCCGGGCGTAACCGGAAGCCATATGTCCCGCGTTCTGCTCTGTCCGCACCAGGGTATACCCGATCTCCGGGTGCTCCTTCAACGCGTCTGCCGCGGGGCAGATGGTGGCGCCGGCATAGCCGAATATCCGCTCTACTCCCTCGTGGAGCAAACTCTCCACCAAGGCCTGTGCACCGTTCATCACGTCACCTCCAAATAAGATAAAAGCGGCCTCGTCCTACATCCGATAGGACGAAGCCGCTTGCACTCCGTGGTACCACCTAACTTCATGGGTTGCCCCATGCGCTCATTCTCCCTGATAACGGTGGGGAAACCGTCCTCTCCTACTGGGGGGCGCGCCCGGTTCAGAGAAGCGGCTCGCGGGCGAGATTCGCGCCTGGGTTCTTCCGTGGAGCTTGCACCGACCGCTCCCTCTCTGTACGTCCAAACCCGCCTACTACCCGGTCATCGCCATGTTGCAGGATGGGCCCGCGGATGGCCGCAGGCTCGACTAACTTTCATTCATATTACCTTGAACGCCGCAATTTGTCAATTCTTTTTTTCGCCTGTTTTTCGCCCCGCCATCCACTTGTCACAGGGCGTCCACCTGTGATATACTGCCCTGGAATACTGGAGAGGAGGAGTTCGGTGAACTATCTGGTAGTTGGGGCGGGAGGCACCGGCGGATGCATTGCCGCCTTCCTGGCCCAGGGGGGGAAGCAGGTGTCCTTGATTGCCCGGGGTGCCCATCTGTCCGCCATACAAGAACATGGGTTGGTGCTGGAAACCAGCCACGGCGCCTTCGCCATCCCCGTGGAAGCCACCGACAGCCAACATTATGACGGCTGCCCCGACGTGGTGTTTTTGTGTGTGAAGGCGTACTCGCTGGAGGAAATTATCCCCTTCCTCCAAAGGGTCTGCCGCCGGGAAACCATCGTGATCCCCATTTTGAATGTGTACGGCACCGGCGGCCGCCTGCAGCGGCGCCTGCCCCAGTGTCTGGTGACCGACGGGTGCATCTACATCGCCGCGGAGATCAAGGCCCCCGGCACCGTCCACATGAGCGGGGACATTTTCCGGGTGGTTTTCGGTACGCGGACACCGGAGGAGTTCCGGCCGGAGCTGGAGGAAGTGGCCGCCGACCTGAACCAGTGCGGCATTGAGGGCATCCTGTCCCGGGACATCCAGCGGGACGCCCTGATGAAATTTTCCGTGGTGTCCCCCATGGCCGCCTGCGGCATCTACTATGATATGAAGGTGGCGGGTATGCAGGTGCCCGGCCAGCCCCGGGAGTTTTTCAAGGCCCTGGTGGGGGAGATCGGCGCACTGGCAGCGGCCATGGGCCATCCCTTCCCGGAGGACCCGGTGCCCCGCAGCCTGGCCATCCAGGACGCCCTGGACCCAGACGCCTCCACCTCCCTGAAGCGGGACCTGGACAGCGGCAAGCCCTCCGAGGTAGACGGGCTGATTTTTGAGGTCGTCCGGCTGGGCCGGAAGTACGGCGTGCCCACCCCCGCCTATGACCGGGCGGCGGCCAAGCTGGGCTATGTCTGGGAGGAGAGCGCGCCATGATAAACACCACCCTGTGCTACATCCGCCGGGGGGAGGAGTATCTCATGCTCCACCGGGTGAAAAAAGCCAACGACCTCAACCACGACAAATGGATCGGCATTGGGGGCAAGTTTGAGGACAAGGAGAGCCCCGAGGATTGCCTGCTCCGGGAGGCGCTGGAGGAAACCGGGCTGACCCTGACGGAGTACCGCTGCCGGGGGCTGGTCACCTTTGTGTCCGACCAGTGGCCCACGGAATACATGCACCTGTTCACCGCCACCGGCTTCACCGGGACGGTGAAGGAGTGCGACGAGGGCGTGCTGGAGTGGATTCCCCGGGACCGGCTGCTCCAGCTCCCCCACTGGGAGGGGGACGCCATCTTCCTGGACCTGATTGCCCGGGAGGAGCAGCCCTATTTCTCCCTAAAACTGTGCTACGAAGGGGACAAGCTGGTACGCGCCGTGCTGGACGGCGTGACCATCCGCTGACCCCCCCTTAAAAGGAGTGTGCTCTATGTATATCGCCCCCACCGTCCACACCGCCCGCCCCGCCGACCAGCGGATTCCCCAGGAATATGCCATCTACGACAAGATGGCGGAGCTGGACATCCCCCACATCCGGGTGGACCACGACCACGCCGACACCATGGAGGACTGCCTGGCCATCGAGTCCGTGCTGGGGGCAAAGATCTGCAAAAACCTGTTCCTGTGCAACCGCCAGCAGACGGAGTTCTATCTGCTGATGATGCCGGGGGACAAGCCCTTCAAGACCAAATTCCTCTCCGCCCAGCTGGGCTGCGCCCGCCTGTCCTTCGCCGACGCCGGCCACATGCGGGATTACCTGTCCACCACCCCCGGCTGTGTCTCCGCCCTGGAGCTGCTGTTTGACCGGGAGGGGAAGGTGCGCCTGATTATCGACCAGGACCTGATGGACGACCCCTGGATCAGCGGGCACCCCGGCATCTCCACCTCCACCGTCCGCCTTACCCGGGAGGATATGCTGCGCTACGTCCGGGCCGTGGGCCATGAGCCCACCTTTATCTCCCTGCCTGATCCCCGGGAAACGGAGCAGGCCTGAGCCAATCTGGCAGTCCCTCCCGGAAAGTGTAAATAATTTGTAAACCCCCTTGCAATTTCTCCCGGGGTGAGCTATGATATCGTTAGCACTCAATCAGATTGAGTGCTAACGATTTTTGTTGAATCGACTTTTCATATACGGAGGAATCAGCAATCATGGCAAAGAAGCAATTCAAGGCAGAATCCAAGCGCCTGCTGGATCTGATGGTCAACTCCATCTACACCCACAAGGAGATTTTTCTCCGGGAGCTCATCTCCAACGCCAGCGACGCCGAGGACAAGCTGGCCTACAAGGCCCTGACCGACGACCAGGTACCGGTGGACCGGAGCCAGCTGAAAATCACCATTGTCCCCAACAAGGAGCTTCGTACCCTCACCGTGTCCGATAACGGCGTGGGCATGAGCAAGGAGGACCTGGAGGGCAACCTGGGCACCATCGCCCGCAGCGGCTCCTTCCAGTTCAAGCAGGATCTGGCCCAGGGGGAGAAGCCGGAGGACATCGACGTCATCGGCCAGTTTGGCGTGGGCTTCTACTCCGCCTTCATGGTGGCCGACCATGTCTCCGTCCTGTCCAGGGCCTACGGCAGCGACCAGGCCTACCTGTGGCAGTCCGACGGCGCCGACGGTTACACCGTTACCGAGTGCGAAAAGGACGCCCCCGGCACCGACGTCATCATGCACATCAAGGCCAATGCGGACGGTGAGGATTACGACCAGTATCTTGAAACCTATAAACTACAGGAGTTAATCAAAAAATACTCCGATTATATCCGCTATCCCATTGTCA
This sequence comes from uncultured bacterium, assembly GCA_949293165.1. Lineage (GTDB taxonomy): Bacteria > Bacillota > Clostridia > Oscillospirales > Oscillospiraceae > Lawsonibacter. The sequence continues at coordinate 2,813 of CASFCW010000039.1, read as the reverse complement.
TGGAGGTGGATGACTACCGCCAGAAGCCCAAGCCCGAGGACGCCGGGGAGGATTACAAGCCGGAGTGGGAGACGGTGAAGGAGTGGAAAACCATCAACTCCATGGTGCCCCTGTGGCAGCGGCCCAAGTCCCAGGTGACGGCCGAGGAGTACAACAGCTTTTATAAGGAGAAGTTCATGGATTGGCAGGACCCCCTGGCGGTAATCCACACCAGCGCCGAGGGTGCCGTGACCTATAAGGCCATGCTCTATATCCCCTCCAAGGCACCCTATGACTTCTACACCCGGGAGTACGAGAAGGGGCTGCAGCTGTACTCCTCCGGCGTGCTGATTATGGACAAGTGCGCCGACCTGCTGCCCGACCACTTCCGCTTTGTCCGGGGCGTGGTGGACTCCGCCGACTTCTCCCTGAACATCAGCCGCGAGGTGCTGCAGCACAACCGCCAGCTCACCGTCATCGCCAAGGCTTTGGAGAAGAAGATCAAGGCTGAGCTGGTGAAGATCCAGAAGGAGGAGCCGGAAAAGTACGAGACCTTCTGGGCCGCCTTCGGCAACCAGATCAAGTACGGCGTGGTGGCCGACTACGGCACCCACAAGGAGCTGCTCCAGGATCTGCTGCTGTTCTGGTCCTCCAAGGAGGGGAAGAACACCACCCTACAGGCCTACAAGGACCGGATGCCGGAGGATCAGCCCTATTACTACTACGCCTGCGGCGAGAGCGTGGATAAGATCGCCAAGCTGCCCCAGGTGGAGCGCATCCTGGACAAGGGGTACGAGATCCTGTACTGCACCGAGGATGTGGATGACTTTGTGATGCAGGCCCTGGGTGAGATCGACGGCAAGAAGTTCATGTCCGCCACCGCCGAGGACGCCCTGCCCCAGACCGAGGAGGAGAAGAAGGCCTCCGAGGAAAAGGCGGAGGCGGGCAAGCCTGTGCTGGAGGCTGTGAAGGAAGCCCTGGGCGACAAGGTGAAGGAGGTGCGTATCTCCAAGATCCTGAAAAGCGGCGCGGTGTGCCTGTCCGCCGACGGCCCCGTCTCCCTGGAGATGGAGCGGTATATGCGGAAGCTGGAGGGCGCCGAGCATATGACCGCCCAGCGGGTGCTGGAGCTCAACGCCGATTCCGCCCCCTATGCCGCCCTGAAAAAGGCGGTGGAGGCCGGGGACAAGGAGACGGTGGAGAAATACGCCAAGCTCCTGTACGGCCAGGCCCTGCTGCTGGCCGAGCTGCCCCTGGAGGACCCGGCGGAATACGCCCAGCTGGTGTGCTCCCTGATGGTTTAACTGTTCCTGCTCCCCCGGCCACCCCGGGGGAGCAAATTTTCTTTGCAATCTCTGGAAGAATATGATACACTGTGTACTAAATCAGACCTGAACGGGTCTGAAACCCAATACAGAAAGTGGAGTTGATTCGTCCAAAATGGACAGTACCGGTAATGCAGTCATGATTGTGGCCCTGATTGCCCTGATCGCCATGTCGGGTTACTTTTCCGCCACAGAAACCGCCTTTACCTCTCTCAACCGCATCCGTCTGAAAAACCGAGCCGAAAACGGGGACCGCCGGGCCGCCAGAACCCTGGCTGTGGCGGAGGACTATGACAAGCTCTTGTCCACCATCCTCATCGGCAACAACATTGTCAACAACGTAGCTACCACCATTGGCGCCGTATTGTTTATCAAGCTCATCGGCGAGCTGCGTGGCCCCACTGTTTCGGCCACCGTGCTGACCATCGTCATCCTGATCTTCGGCGAGGTTTCCCCCAAGAGTTTGGCCAAGGAGCATCCCGAGGCCTGGGCCATTTTCGCCACGCCCCTGCTGCGGGTATTCCTGCTTGTCCTCACCCCCGCCAACTTCCTGTTCACCCAGTGGAAGCGCCTGCTGTCCGTGGTGTTCCGCAACGACGGGGAGGCGGGCATCACTGAGGAGGAGCTGGTGGGCATGGTGGACCAGGCGGAAAACGAGGGCGGCCTGGATGAGCACGAAAGCGACCTGATCCGCAACGCCATCGAGTTCAACGACCTGGAGGTTTCCGAGATTCTGACCCCCCGTGTGGACCTGGTGGCGGTGGAGGACGACTTTACCATGGAGCAGGTGGCCGCCCTGTTTGTGGAAAGCGGCTATTCCCGCCTGCCCATCTACCACGACAGCATTGACAACATCATCGGCGTGATCCACGAAAAGGACTTTTACGCCGCTCGGTACCGGGGGGAGACCAAGATTGCCGACCTGAAGGCCCCGGTGCTGTATACCACCGGGAACACCAAGATCTCCCAGCTGCTGCGCATCCTCCAGAAAAACAAGGCCCACATGGCCGTAGTGGTGGATGAGTACGGCGGCACCGAGGGCATCGCCACCATGGAGGACATTGTGGAGGAGCTGGTGGGCGAGATCTGGGATGAGCATGACGAGGTGATTGAGCTGTTCCGCAAACAGGAGGACGGCAGCTACCTCATCGCCTGCTCCGCCAACCTGGACGACATGTACGACCTGTTTTCCGTCAAGGGCACCTGCGAGGCCGCCACCATCTCCGGCTGGGTGATGGAGCAGGTGGGCCGGGTACCTGAGGTGGGCGACCATTTCCAGGCCGAGGGCCTGGATGTCACCGTCACCCAGGTGGAGCACCGCCGGGTGCTGGAAATCCGGGTACAGCTGATCCAGGACGAGGAATCCAAGGAATAAATAAACAGGAGCGCCGCTGGAAAGCGGCGCTCCTGTTCAGACTGTCGAAAAACTTCCAAAACGCCCCTGCATCTGGTAAAATGGTATCAGATGCGGGGGTGTGTTTTATGGAGCAGTGGAGAAAGGATTCACGA
>CASFCW010000038.1 GCA_949293165.1 uncultured bacterium | reverse complement strand
CTCTTCTCTTCTCTTCTCTTCTCTTCTAACAGATTGTCGCCGCTTTCAACCGGCTTGTCAAGAGGCAAATAGAACCGCACTCCGCCGGACACATAACTCCCTTTGGGCGCGATTTTCGACATAGGCTTTCCCAGCCATCTGCTTGCCCCGATGATTTCAAACTGGTCGGGATTGTGCTTGTCCAGATAGGTGATGGGAACGCCGATTTCCTCAAAGTAATCGCACGGAATATCACTGACTTTCGATACTTCTATTGCGTCATAATTCGCATAACGAGGGTATTCTTCTTCGTTGCCGTAGTAGTGTTTATAAAGGATAAGTTCCTCATGCCGCTTGTTATGGTCAAGATTTGTAAACCATATGCTCGGTACATTTATCAGTTTTTCACCATCTATAATTTTTTCTGTACGCCCCTCATAGTCAGAATAAAACCACATACCGCCGGAAAATCCTCTGTATCCAACCCACATCTGATTATCTTTGATAAGCGGAAAAATCTCTTTATATGTAATTGCATTTTTGTTTCCGATGATTAAAAAATTTTTACCGTACTCCATCAGTTGCGCGACGTATTCCCTAAACAGGCTGAACGGCGGATTCGTAACTACAATATCCGCCTGTTTGAGATATTCGATACATTCCTCGCTGCGAAAATCCCCGTCGCCCTTTAACTTCTTTACCCCTCGCTTTTTGGATTTCAAGAGCGCGTCAATATCCGCGTCGGAAACGCCCCTGCCGTTTGCCATCGGGACTTCTCTGATGTCCATGACATAGCCATTCCCTCGGACAACAGGCTCGTCCATCCAGTCAAAGAGCGTGAGTTGCTGCCCAATAACGGGCGAGGTGCTGTAAGAGGTGCAGATCAATCTTTTCAAACCGAGATAGTTAAAATTCCGAAGGAAAAATTTACAGAAATTGCTCTCGAAAGGGTCGTCGCAGTTGCAAAGGACGGTTTTCCCCTTGAAGTGCTGTTCATAGTGATTGAGTTCATTTTGTATATCTTCATACTGTGTGTAGAACTCGTCTTTTTTCGCGTCCTTGGCCTTATGCAAATTCTCATTCTTTGCCATTTGCTTTTCCCCCCGCCGCTGTATCTGCGGATATTTCTACTATATCGTCAAGTGTGCAGCCCAGCGCAATACATATTTTTGCAAGGCTGTCCATTGACACCGGCTCGTCTTTCCCCATTTTTGCAAGAATGTTTGTACTGATGCCTGCTTGTTTCCGCATTTCAGTCCGGCTCATTTTCCGGTCAATCAACAGCTTCCATAGCCTGTTGTAGCTGTATGCCATAAAAGAAAACCTCCCGCGTTGCAATACCGTATTTTAAGTATAACACGGCAAGAGCAAGCGCGCAATATTATGTTGACTTTTCGTGATATTTCCGATTGAAAAATCCACTCCGTCCTACTATGCCGCAAAATTTTTACGGCCTTTTGTTTGGCAAAATCGAAAGTGCGGTGTTGTATATAGTGAGGGACAAAGTGCAACAAAAGCCGCCTTTCAAACGGGATATTGAATGAGAGAACACACAAGGGTTTGGGAAACTCCCAACAAGAGAAATCCCCGTCCGGCGCATAGCGTCAAAACGGGGATTTTGCGGAAAGGGTACCCCTTTCCTATGAATGTTTCATATTACAATAGCCGACATTTTGGAGCGTCCGGAATATCAAGGGCATACAGTAAACTTCAAAACCTACAAGCAGTCCTATAAGAGCAAAAAGACCTGCAACAATCCCGAAGAAAAATGGCTTGTGTTTGAAAATACCCACGAAGCAATCATTGACGCTGACACATGGAAACGGGTGCAGGAATTACGGAAGAACAAACGCCGCCCGACGAGGACAGGAAAGACAAATATGTTTTCCGGCATTGTGCGCTGCGCCGATTGCGGCGAAAAGCTGTATTACTGCACAAGCAGGAACTTTGAAGCAAGGCAAGACCACTTTGTCTGCTCTACTTCAAGGCTCAAAGGGAAAGAGGTTTGCGCGACGCATTTTATCCGCGCCGTTGTCTTGGAACGGGGCGTACTCGCCCATATGAGAATGACGATTGCCTGTGTTGCAAACCACGAAGAACAATTCCGCAAGGCTATGGGTGCGAAGCAGAAAGCCGAAGCAAAAAGAGAACTCGCGGCGAAGCGTCGGCAACTGACGCAGGCAGAACGACGGATAGAAGAACTTGACCGACTATTCAAGCGTATTTACGAGGACAACGTAGGCGGAAAACTATCTGACAGCAGATTTCAAATGCTCTCTGACGACTACGAGCAGGAGCAGAAAGAACTGCGGGAAAAGCTGTTGCGGTTGAATGAAGAAATTACAGAACAAGAGGAACAGGCAGAGAATATCGACAGGTTTATCTGCAAGGTACGGAAGTATCTCGACTTGGACGAACTAACACCCACTATCCTAAACGACATGGTAAAGGCGGTATATGTTCACGCGCCGGACAAGTCGAAGGGATATAGGGAACAGCAGATTGACATTTCCTATGACCTTGTAGGAATACTCCCCGCATCTTTACTGATTGACCTGCAAAACGGAGAAACGGCATAGCCCGCAAGCTACGCCGTTTCCCGAAAACAATCCTATGCTGTTTTATGAGTGCCGCCCGGAAGGATGTCCTTTTTCTTTTGGGTTTCGCCGCAAAGATTCTTGCCCGCGGTTAAAACACCCAAATAACATATAAACGCCGTCCCCGGCCGGGATATCCGGCGGGGACGGCGTCTTTCTGTCTCAGCCGCCCAATTTCTCAATGGCCGCCTTGGCCGCCATCTGTTCAGCTTCCTTTTTGCTGCGGCCGCTGCCGGCGCCCACCGGGCTGCCGTTCAAATCCACCTCCACAAAGAAGCGCTTATTGTGGTCGGGGCCCTCCGAGCCGGTCAGGCGGTACTTCAGCACCTGGCCGCTCTCCCGCTGCACCAGCTCCTGCAAAGCGGTCTTATAGTCCCTGGGGCTCTGATACCGCTCCACCTCCCGGGCAAGGATATAGCGCCGGATGATCTTCCGGGCGGAACCGATCCCGCCGTCCAGATAGACAGCCGCCAGGACCGCCTCCACAGCGTCGGCCTGGATGGAGGGACGGCTGCGGCCGCCCCCGGCCTCCTCCCCCTTGCCCAGGCGGAGATAGCTGCCCAGATCCAGCTCCTGAGCCACCTCCACCAGGCTTTCTTCACACACCAGAGCAGCCCGGGTGCGGGTCAGCTCCCCCTCCGGCAGGTCAGGGCAGGTGCGGAACAGGTGGTCCGCCACCACCATACCCAGGATGGAGTCCCCCAGAAATTCCAGCCGCTCGTTGCTTTGCAGCCTGCCCCGGCTCTCGTTGGCACAGGAGCTGTGGGTCAGGGCATTTTCCAGCAGGGAGGGGTCCTGAAATTGATAACCCAGCTTTTCTTCCAGCGTATTCATCCGGTTAAATCCTCTCTTCCCGGCGGCCGTCAGCCGCCTGTTAAAGGAAAACTCCGCCCTTTGGCGGAGTTTTCTCAGCAAATCAGGGCTTTAGTCAACCTTTCCCTGAAGGTAACGCACCAGGTCGCCGACCGTCTTGATGGAGCTGGCATCCTCCTCCCCCATCTCGTCGATCTCAAATTCTTCTTCCAAAGCCATGGAAAGATCCACAATATCTACCGAATCCGCGTTCAGATCCTCCTCAAAGGAGGTGTCCATGGTGATGGAATCGGCGTCGACATTGAATTGTTCGGCAATCAACTGGCAAACCTTCTCGAAAATCATGGTATCTTGCTCCTTTTGCTGTGCCCGAGCACCTTTTTCTGTAATAACTATATGCACATTCCACACCTGTGTCAATAGGAAAACAGGATTTTATTTCCCGCTTACTCCTCACCCACAGGGGCGTCCAGACGCATCACATCCACGTTGGCGGTGATGCTCTCAATGATGCCGGAGGAGGCCACCTGCTTGGCCTGGCGGATGGCGTTTTTAATAGCGTAGGCATCGGAGGAGCCGTGGGCCTTGATCACCGGCTTGGAGATGCCCAGCAGGGCGGTTCCGCCCACCTCGCTGGAGCTGAGCATCTTCTTGAACCGTTTCAGGCCGCCGGATACCAACAGGGCAGCCAGCTTGGTCACCAGGTTGGCCATGAAAATGCCCTTGATCTCCCGCGTCAGGAACAGCCCTGTACCCTCCATGGTTTTCAGGAAGATATTGCCGGCATAGCCGTCAGCCACGATCACGTCCACGGCGCCTTCCACGGCCTCCCGGGCCTCCACATTGCCCACAAAGTTGATCCGGCCCTCCTCCCCGGCCTTCATCAGCAGGGGATAGACGGTGGTCTGCAGCTCCGTGCCCTTGGAGGGCTCGGCGCCGATATTCAGCAGCCCCACCTTGGGCTCCGGGCGGCCCAGCACATGCTCGGCGTAATAGGAACCCATGTAGGCAAACTGGATCAGATACTCCGGGGGGCACTTTACGTTCCCGCCGGCGTCGATCAGCACCGCGCCGCCGCCGCCGGTGGGTACCACCGGCGCCAGGGCCGCCCGGCGGATGCCCTTGATCCGCTTAATCAGCAGGGTGGCCGCGCCCAGCAGCGCGCCGGTGGAGCCGGCGGACACATAGGCGTCCCCCTCCCCCGCTTTCAGCAGGTTCAGCCCCACCGTCAGGGAGGAATCCTTTTTCTCCCGGAACGCTGTGGCCGGGTTGTCGCAGATTTCCACCACCTCGGAGGCATGGGCAATCTCTATCCCGGCGGGCAGATCCTTGATCCCGTTTTTCTCCAGCACGGACAGGATCTCCTCTCCCCGGCCCACCAGGGTGATTTCCACCCCGTACTCCTGGTTGGCCATCACGGCGCCCATCACCGGAGCCTGGGGCGCGTTATCTCCCCCCATGGCGTCTACAATAATCTTCATCCTTACCTCCCCTTTCTCAGGTCAGATCCAGCTGGTCCAGGGCCTCCAGGGCCCGCTGGGACAGCTGGGCGTTTTTATTCCGCTTTCCCTTCACCCGGTAGCCCAGGGGAGGGATCAGTCCGAAGTTAATATTCATCGGCTGGAAATGGACAACCGATTCATCACTGATGTACAAAGCAAGGGCGCCCATAGCGGTCTCCCTGGGGAAGGAAATCGGCTCCCGCCCCTCCAGCTCCCGGGCCAGCTCCATGGCGGCCAGACAGCCGGAGGCGGTGGACTCCACATAGCCCTCCACCCCTGTGATCTGGCCGGCAAAGCGCACCCTGGGGCAGCTGCGGACCCGGTAGAACCGATCCAGCAGCCTGGGGGAGTCCAGGAAGGTGTTGCGGTGCATCACCCCATACCGGACGTATTCCGCGTTCTTCAGGGCAGGAATCATGGAAAACACCCGCTTCTGCTCCGGCCATTTCAGGTGGGTTTGGAAGCCCACGATGTTGTAAATCGTGCCCTGGGCGTTGTCCTTGCGAAGCTGCACCACGGCAAAGGGCTCCCGCCCCGTCTTGGGGTCCCGCAGCCCCACCGGCTTCAAAGGCCCATAGCACAGGGTGTCCTTCCCCCGCCGGGCCATCACCTCCACCGGCATACACCCCTCAAACACGCCGCTGTCCTCAAAGCCATGGACCTCCGCCTCCTGGGCGGTGGTCAGCTCCTGCCAGAAGGCCAGGTACTCCTCCTCCGTCATAGGGCAGTTAATATAATCCGGCGTGCCCCGGTCATACCGGGAGGCAAACCAGGCGCTGTCCATGTCAATGCTCTCAAAGGTCACCAGGGGCGCCGCCGCGTCGTAGAAATGGAGATACCCATTTTGAGGGAACGCCTCCTCAATGGCCTGGGCCAGGGCATCGGAGGTCAGCGGGCCGGTGGCCACAATCACGTGCCCCTCCTGGGGAATGGAGGTCACCTCCCCTTCCACCACGGTGATGTTGGGGTGGGACCTGATCTTCTCCGTGATGGCCTGGGAAAAGGCGTGGCGGTCCACCGCCAGGGCGCCCCCAGCCTCCACCCGGTGCTGGTCGGCACAGGCCATGATAAGGGAGCCGCACCGGCGCAATTCTTCCTTCAGCAGGCCCACCGCGTTTTCCAGCTGGTCGGAGCGCAGGGAGTTGGAGCAGACCAGCTCCCCGAATTCCGGGCTGTGGTGGGCCGGGGTCATCTTCTGAGGCTTCATCTCGTGCAGGACCACGGGAATCCCCCGCCGGGCCAGCTGCCAGGCCGCCTCACAGCCCGCCAGTCCGGCCCCAATCACAATCACTGGTTCCATATCTTCCTCCTAAGCACCGGCGCGGGCGTGGTTATGCTTCCCCTTTTTTAGAGCCGGCAGAGGGTGCGGCTTTCTTCGCCGTGGTCTTTTTCGCAGCGGTTTTCTTCGCCGTGGCCTTCTTTGCCGCCGGTTTGGCGGTCTTTTTGGTTCCCCCGGCCTTGGCGGCCGCCGTTTTCCCGGCCGCTGTCTTTTTCTCCGCCTTCTCCCCGTCATCCGTCTTTTTCTTCCAGCCCCCCCGGTTTTCCTCGGGGGTGAAGTTGGAGCACTCCGGGTTGATGCAGAAGGGCTTTCGGAACCCCTTCCCCGATTTCTTGAACATGGTCTGGCCGCAGACCGGGCAGTTGTCCTTCACCGGCACGTCCCAGGTCATAAAGTCGCATTTCCGGCTCTCGTCCCGGTTGGTCATCCACTCGCAGCAGTAGTAGGTATACTGCTTGCCTGTGGATTTGCTTTTACCCGTGCGCTTGAACAGCCGCCCGCCGCACTTGGGGCATTTCCCCGGCATCTCCACCACCAGGGGCATGGTAAAGTCGCACTCCGGCCAGCCGGGGCAGGCCAGGAACCGGCCGAACCGGCCCGATTTAATCACCAGGTTCCGGCCGCACTGGGGGCAGATTTCCTCCGACACCTCGTCGGGCACCTTAATCCGCTCCCCATCCAATTCCTGCTCCGCTTTCTCCAGCTCGCTGTGGAAATCCTGGTAAAAGTCGGCCAGCACCTTTTTCCAGTCGGCGCTGCCCTCCTCCACCTTGTCCAGCTCCTCCTCCATCTGGGCGGTAAAGGTGGGGTCCACAATGTCCTGGAACTTGTCCTTCATCAGGCCGGTGACCACCTCCCCCAGGGGGGTGGGGCGGAGGGCCTTGCCCTCCTTGACCACGTACTCCCGGTTCATAATGGTGGAAATGGTGGGGGCGTAGGTGGAGGGGCGGCCAATCCCCTTTTCCTCCAGGGCCCGGATCAAGGTGGCCTCGGAATACCGGGCGGGGGGCTGGGTAAAGTGCTGGGCCTTGTCCGCCTTTTTCAGCTCCAGCGGCTCCCCCTCCCGCAGGTCGGGCAGGGGGGACTGAGGCGCCTCCTCCTCGTCATCCCGGCTCTCCTCATACACGGCGGTAAAGCCGGAAAATTTCAGCTGGGTATGGCTGGCCCGGAAGGCATAGCCCGCTGAGCGCACCTCGATGGACAGGCTGTCGTATACCGCGCTGGCCATCTGGCAGGCCAAAAACCGGCTCCAGATCAGCTTATACAGCTTGAACTGCTCCACCGTCAGGTCCTTTTTGATCTCCTCCGGTACCAAATTCACGTCGGAGGGGCGGATGGCCTCGTGGGCGTCCTGGGCGTTGCCCTTGGTCTTATACTGTCGGGCCTTGGGTGGATAATATTCCCGGCCGTACCGGCTTTCAATAAAGACCTTGGCCGCGTCTACCGCCTCCTGAGACAGGCGCAGGGAGTCGGTACGCATATAGGTAATCAGGCCCACAGTCCCCTCGCCGGTAATGTCCACGCCCTCGTACAGCTGCTGGGCCACCGCCATGGTGCGGGCGGGGCTCATATTCAGCTTGCGGGAGGCCTCCTGCTGGAGGGTGGAGGTGGTGAAGGGAGGGGCGGGGTTGCGCTGCTTGTCCTGCCGCTTGACTCCAGACACCTGGAAGGGGGCGGCAGACACCGCCTGAAGGACCTGGTCGGCCTCCTCCTGGCTGTGAAGCTCCATTTTCTTCTCCCGGCCATGGAATGCCGCCTTGAACCCGCCTATGTTGGGGGCCACACGGCTCAAATCCACCTCGATGGACCAGTATTCCTGGGGCTGGAAGGCGCGGATCTCCTCCTCCCGCTCCACCACCAGCCGGGTAGCCACCGACTGCACCCGTCCCGCGGACAGGCCCCGGCGGATTTTCTTCCACAGCAGGGGGGACAGCTCGTAGCCCACAATCCGGTCCAGAATCCGCCGGGCCTGCTGGGCGTTGACCAGATTCTGGTCAATGGCCCGAGGGGCGGCGATGGAGTCGTTGACCACCTTCTTGGTGATCTCATTAAAGGTAACCCGGTAGGTTTTATCATCCGGAATGCCCAGCAGCTCCTTCAAATGCCAGGAAATGGCCTCCCCTTCCCGGTCAGGGTCGGTAGCCAGATAAACCCGGCCGCTGTTTTTGGCCGCTTTTTTCAGGTCCCGGATGGTATCCTCCTTCCCCTTGATGGGCTGGTAGTCGGGCTGGAAGCCGCCCGCCACATCCACGCCCATCTTGCTTTTGGGCAGATCCCGGACATGGCCCATGGAGGCCTTCACCTCATACCCCGGCCCAAGGTATTTCCCGATGGTCTTGGCCTTGGACGGGGACTCTACAATTACCAAATCGGTCTTTGTTGCCATTGTGACAACCTCCCGTGTTTCTTGAAAATATTGCGCCAGCGGCTCCCGCCCAGGCCGTCGGCCCGCGGAAGCCTGCCACAGGCTTCATGGCTCCAGGACGGCCGGGGGAGAAAAGCGCCCGCCGGGCAGCTGCTCCACCGTCCCCTCCACCTGCAGCATGGTCAAAGCGGCCAGCACCGTCCGGCTGGGCAGCTGCGTCCATTCCACCAGCTCATCGCTCAGGCAGGGGCGGCCGTGCTCCTTCATCGCCCATAAAACCGCCAGCTGCTCCCGGCTGAACCGGCCCTCCTGGCCGGAAAGGGAGAGGCGCGGCCGGGCCTGGGCCTTTTCCGTCTCCGCCCCAGGCTGCGTCCGCGGGGACTCCTGCCCCGTCCGCCGGGGCTGCGCGGATTCCTCCTCCGGCTGCAGCTCGCGGAGTACCCGCTCCAGGCGCTGCCGGACAGCCTCCGGCGTCAGCGGGGCGGCGGAGGCCAGTTTTTGCGGAAACTGATCCCAGTATTCCTCCAAAATATCCCTGACGCAGGTCACCGGCTTGGCGCCCTGCTGGATCAGCCAGTTGGGCCCCACGCTGCCGGGGGCGTCGATATTGCCGGGGACGGCAAACACGTCCCTGCCCTGTTCCAGGGCATGATCCATGGTTTTCATGGTGCCGCTGTGCCGGGCGCACTCCACCGCCACCACACCCAGGGACAGCCCGCTGATAATGCGGTTGCGGATGGGAAAGAACTCGCCCAAGTGGGGCGTCCCAGGGGGACGCTCGCTGATGACCGCGCCCACCGACGCCACATCCCGGTACAGGCCGATATTGCTCCTTGGATAGGGCAGATCCACCCCTCCGGCCAGCACGGACACCACCGGGCGCCCGCTCTGCAAGGCGCCCCGCAGCGCCGCCGTATCAATCCCCTGGGCCAAGCCGGACACCAGCAGCGCGCCGCCCCGGGCCAGCTCCAGCCCCAGGCGGGCGGCTACGGACACACCGTAGACGGAGGGATTGCGGCTGCCCACCACACCGATGGCCGCCTCCTGGTCGAAATGGATCTGGCGCCCCAGGACATACAGCAGGGGCGGCGGATCGGCAATTTGCCGCAGGCGGTTGGGGTAAGCTCCATCCTGGATGGTCAGCACCCTCAGATTCAGCCGCTGGCAATCCTCCAAAATGCGCTCCGTCTGATCCAGGCTTTTGTCCATCAGGCTTTCCACGCCCTGGCGGGTGATGCCAGGCACCTCCCGCAGCAGCTCCGGCGGGGCATAGTAGGCCCGCTCCGGATCGCCGAACTGCTCCAGTACCCGAAGCACGCCTATCGGCCCCAACCCCTTCCGGGTGGACAGCCAGATCCAGTCTCGCAGCACGCCCCACCGTCTCCTCTCTCTCTTATCGGGCCATCTCCCACAGCACCACCGCGGCAGCCACCGCGGCATTGAGGGACTCGCACCGCTCCCGCATGGGGATGCTCAGCGCCGCCCGGCTGCCCTCCAGCAGCTGCCGGGACACACCCCTGCCCTCGCTTCCAATCACCACAGCCGCCCGTCCCAGCTCAGCCTGACGGACGTCCACCGTGCGCTCCGAAAGGGCGGTGGCATACAGGGGCATCTGAGAGCGGTCCATCAGGGCCAGCAGCTCCTCCCCCGTGGTCTCCCACACCGGCAGGCGGAAGCAGGCCCCCATGGACGCCCGCACCGTTTTGGGGTGGTAGGGATCGGCACAGCCGTTGACCAGCAGCAGTCCGTCGGCGCCCAGGGCGTCGGCAGTACGCCAGATGGTGCCCACATTTCCCGGGTCCTGCACACCGTCCAGCACCAGATACCGCCCTCCATCCAGCCGCTGCGGCGGCTGGGTCCCAGGCAGGCGGGCCAGAAAGAGGGCCCCTTGGGGCGTCCGCATGGGGGAGATGGTCTCCATCACATCCCGGGGCACCTCCACCAGCCGCACCTGAGGCGGCACCGGCGGGGGCGTAATCCCCTGGGCCACCACCACGGTGGTGAGGGGCGCCTGCCAGCGGACAGCCTCCTCCAGCAGCTTCACCCCGTCGCCCAGGTATTCCCCCGTCTCCTCCCGGCTGTGGGCGGCGCCGGAGGCCAGCTTCCGTATTTTCATCAGCAGCGGATTTTTCCGGCTGGTGATCTGCTCCATGTCCGGCCTCCCCGTTCTCTCAGGCGGCATATGGGCCCGATTCAGGCTCCATACCCCGCCCTGTTTCTCTCTATAAATAGGTATAGACACAACTATAGCATACCCGCAACCCCGGATCAAGTCAACATATTTTCAATCCCAGTAGGTTAATTTTGGAAATCCCGCAGAAATTTCGGTTCAATTTCCCCCTTACATTCATAAACTGTCCTCCGGTTGCATTTCCCTCCTCCCACGGCTATAATGGGACACAACAGCCTCAAACACCCCGGTATCCGGGGTGTTTTGGCGGGACTATGCCGGCCTGTCCGGCAAAATGGGAGGATATTATGGAAGAACTTTATCTGCTGGACGCCCGGCTCAGCCGGTTTACCGCCCGGGTGCTTTCCTGTGTGCCGGAGGGCGGCAGCTGGGCCGTTGTCCTGGATCAGACCGCGTTCTATCCGGAGGGCGGCGGCCAGCCCTGGGACACCGGGTCCTTGGGGGAGGCCCAGGTGACGGCGGTGCGCCGCCGGGACGGCCACGTGGTCCACACCTGCGACCGGCCGCTGGAGCCGGGCGCCCAGGTGGAGGGCCAGATTGACTGGGCCCGCCGGTTTGACCTGATGCAGCAGCACTCCGGGGAACATATCGTGTCCGGCCTGGCCCACCGGTTTTATGGCTGTGAAAACGTAGGCTTCCACATGGGGGCCCAGGTCATCACCATCGACTTCGACCGCCCCCTGGACCAGCAGCAGCTGCGGCATCTGGAGGACGCGGCCAACCGCTACCTGTGGGAAAACCAGCCGGTGGAAATCTCCTACCCCTCCCAGGAGGAGCTGTCCCGCCTGGCCTATCGGAGCAAGAAGGAGCTCACCGGGCAGGTCCGCATCGTTACCTTTCCCGGGGCGGATGTGTGCGCCTGCTGCGGCACCCACGTGGCCGCCGCCGGGGAAATCGGCCTGATTAAGCTGCTGACCTGCCAGAAATTCCGCTCCGGTGTGCGTATCGAGCTGGTGTGCGGCGGCCGGGCCTGGGACTACCTCTCCCAGGTGGCGGAGCAAAACCACAAGGTGTCCAACCTGCTCTCCGTCAAGGAGCCGGAAACCGCCCAGGGGGTGGCCCGCCTGCTGGAGGAGACCCAGGCCCTGAAGTCCCGCATCATCACCCTGGAGGAGGCCCGGTTCTCCGACCTGGCGGCGCACCACCGGGGGGAGGCGAATGTGCTCCTCTTTGAGCCGGGGCTCTCCCCGGACAGCCTCCGCCGGCTCACCGACGCCCTGATGGCGGGGCGAACCGGTCTGACCGCCTGCTTCTCCGGGGATGACGCCCAGGGCTACCGCTACGCCATGGGCCAGCCCGGCGGTAATCTGCGCCCCCTGTGCGCCCAGCTGAACCAGGCCCTGTCTGGACGGGGCGGCGGAAAGCCGGACTTTGTCCAGGGCTCTGTCCAGGCCACCCGGGAACAGATTCAGGCCTTCTTCGCCAGCCAGAATTAAGCTCCAAAGACCAGCCGCACCGCCCAGGCGGCGGCCAGGAACCCCGTTACATCGGCGCACAGGGCGGCGGGCAGGGCATACCGGGTTTTCGTCACCCCCACCGCCCCAAAGTAAACCGCAATGGTGTAAAAGGTGGTCTCGGTGGACCCCAGCATCACCGCCGCCACCCGCCCCAGGTAGGAATCGGGGCCGTAGGTCTGGATCAGCTCCGCCCCCACCCCCAGGGCTGCCGACCCGCTCACCGGCCGCACCAGCATCAGGGGCAGCAGCTGGGCGGGCAGCCCCACCCCCTCCAGCAGGGGCGCAAGGGCCTGGGCCGCCAGCTCCAGCGCCCCGGAGGCCCGGAGCATGGCCACCGCGGTCATCAGACCCACCAGCGCCGGAAAAATCCCCACCAGCGTGCCCAGGCCCTCCCCCGCGCCCTGGATCAGCGCCTGGTACACATCTACCCGCCGCCCCAGCCCGTACAGCGCCGCCAGCATCAGCGTCAGGGGCACCACCATGGACCACAACGCCTCCGCCCTCATGCCGGCCACACCTTTCTCAGCAGCCGGCAGGCCGTTATTCCCACCCCCACCGACAAGGCGGAGGCCAGCCATACCGCAGGCAGGATGTCAAAGGGCGCGGTGCATCCAGCCGCCGCCCGCACGGTGGCCACCGTGGTGGGGATCAGCTGGATGGACGCGGTGTTGCATACCACCAGCATACACATGGAATCCCCCGCTATCCCCGGCGTCCGCCGGGCCATCCGCCCCGCCGCCTTGATGCCCAGGGGGGTGGCCGCATTGCCCAATCCCAGAAGGTTGGCCGACACGTTGGCCGCCACGCAGTCCATGGTCTCCCTATCTCCCGCTTCCTCCGGATAAAGCCGCTTCAGCACCGGACGGAGCAGCCGGGACAGCCCTCCCGCCAAGCCGCTGCGGCTCATAACCTCCATCACCCCTGTCCACAGGCACAGCATACCCGCCATGGAAAGGCACAGCTCCACCGCCCCTCCGGCGCCCTCTACCACCGCCAGGGCCACCTCACCCTCCCGCCCGGTGGCAATTCCACACAGCACGGACAATACCACCATTCCTGTCCATAAGTACGCCATTGTCATCCCAATCCGCCTCCTCTCCCCCTATCTATACGGGTGCGGATGGCGGATCATTCCTCGACTTGCTTCGACATTTTCACTGTAATTTTTGCTAATATATATTTCTTAATAATTATTTCATACTTTTTTCGCAATAACTTCACATCTGCTAGTTGACAGAATCCTACTTTTCTATATAATGGATATTGCAGTTTTCGGTATTATTTTACAGCTTCCGTGCCATCTCGTTTGTTCTCAACGCGATACGGATCTACAGGAAAGGACGGATTCATCCTATGAAGTCGACAGGCATTGTACGCAAGGTAGACGAGCTGGGCCGCATTGTGCTGCCCATTGAGCTGCGCCGCACATTGGACATCGCGGAGAAGGACTCTTTGGAAATTTACATGGACGGTTCTTCCATTGTTTTGAAGAAATACCAGCCCGCCTGCATTTTCTGCGATGACGCCAAGGACGTGGTGCTGTTCCACGGCAAGAATATCTGCCCCAAGTGCATCAAGGCTCTGGGTGAGACCCTGAACAAGGGCTGACGCTGAAAAAAACAGTGGAGATCGGGATTGCTTCCGGTCTCCACTGTTTTTTTATTGCTCCACAGCCAGCTGGTACAGCTCGTTCCGGGACAGCCCCAGTTCCTTGGCCGCCTGCTTTACCGCGTCCCGGAGGGACAGGCCCTCCTCTTCCCGCAGCAGGCTCACCCGCTCCAGTCCGTCGTCCAGGGTGGCGGCAGGGGTCTCCTTAGGCTCCGCCCCCCGGATCACCAGCACAAATTCCCCCTTGGGCGGCGTCTGGCTGTACCGCTCCACAGCTTCTCCCAGGGTGGTGCGTACAATTTCCTCATGGAGCTTGGTCAGCTCCCGGCAAAGGGAGATGGGCCGGTCCGGTCCAAACACCTCCGCCATGTCCGTCAGTGTCGCTGTCAGCTTGTGGGGCGCCTCGTAAAAAATCATGGTGCGCTCCTCCCCCGCCAGGGACTCCAAGTGGCGGCGGCGGTTTTTCTTGTTCATGGCCAGAAAGCCCTCAAAGGTAAACCGCCCGGTGGGCTGCCCCGAGGCGGCCAGGGCGGTAACCAGGGCGCAGGGCCCCGGCACGGACACCACCGGCACCCCCCGTTCGGCGCACAGGGCCACCAGCTCCTCCCCAGGGTCGGAAACCGCCGGCGTGCCCGCGTCGGTGACCAGGGCACAGCTCTCCCCAGCCAGCAGCCGCTCCAGGATGGCTTTGCCGCTGTGCTCCGTGTTGTGGCGGTAATAGGACACCATGGGCTTTTTCAATTCCAGATGGTTGAGCAGCTTCACGGTCACCCGGGTATCCTCGGCGGCAATGAAATCCGCCTGGGCCAGGGTATCCGCCATGCGGCGGGAAATATCCCCCAGATTCCCGATGGGGGTGGGTACCAGATACAATGTTCCGCTCATAAGGGACTCCTCTCTTGGACAAATCGGGTGGGCAGCACGGTCAGGCCGGGCCTCCCCTGCCGCACCGCCTCTACCAGCACCACCGCCGGGGCATGGGCGGGGGTATGGGCCGCAAACTGCATCCGCTTCGGCTCCAATCCGCAGCTCCGCAGGGCGACCATCAGGTCGGCCAGGCGTTCCGGCCGGTGGCAGAGGGCAAACCGTCCCCCGTTTTTTACCAGCCGGGCAGCGCTGCGGCACAGCCCTTCCAGGCCGTCCCCGCTCTCCATCCGGCTGCCTCCCCCCCAGCCCCCGCTGCCGCGGGGATAGTAGGGCGGATTGGCCAGCACCAGCTGGAAGCTGCCGGGCGGGAAGGGGGCGGCCTGCCAGTCCCCCTGCCAGATCACACCACCCAGCCCGTTTTGCTCCAGGTTCCTCCGGGCCAGCCGGGCGGCGGCTTCCTCCCGCTCCACCCCGTACAGGCTCAGCCCCTCCGCCCGCCGGGCCATCATCAGCAGCAGGGCGCCGCTCCCCGTCCCCAGGTCGCATACCTTCCAGTTGGGGCGCAGGGTGGCAAATCCCCCCAGCGCCAGGGCGTCCATACCCAGGGGAAAGACCCCCTCCTCCTGCTCCAGGGTGTAAGGCCCCAGCAGTTCCCGGCCCACATCCATACCTCCTTGGAAAAAAGAGGCGCAGCAGCTCTGCGCCTCTTTTTCTCATTCCTCCAGCCCGCTTAGGGCCGCCACATGTCGGGTAATCCTTCCGGTCAGGCCCCAGATGGCCCGCCCCTCCCAAGGGTATACGGGGACGTTCTCTCCCCCCGGCTGCCAGCGGTAATCCCGTGGAATCCCGATCAACTCGTAGGGGAACTGCTCCGCCGGGGTGGGAATCAGCTGATAGCTGTACTCCAAAGGAGGGTGCTCCCGCAGATGGCGCAGGGGCACCAGGAAGGTGTCCTCCACCTCGGCAGGGTTCCGGCGCAGCCGGTCCAGCGCTCCTTCCTCCACCTGGGCCAGCACCGGGTACAGGATAAAATTGGCCCTGTGGGCGATAAAATCCAGCTGCCCCAGCAGACGGATGTCCCCCCGGGGGATGCCCAGCTCCTCCCAGGTCTCCCGGAGGGCGCAGGACTCAGGGGTCTCCTCCCCTTCCATCCGCCCGCCCGGGAAGCATACCTCCCCCGGCTGGCGGCGCAGCTTCCTCGCCCGCACCTCATACAACAGGTGGGGCTCCCCCCCACGCCAGACCAGGGGGACCAGGACGGCATACCGGCCGGAGGCGTCCATCAGGCCGGGCGTCCGCCCATCCAACAGCCGCTTCCATCCGTCTGCGTCCATGGTTCCCCTCCTCGTTTCCTTACATCTTCTCCGGAGCAGACACGCCCAGCAGGTTCAGGCCGTTGGCCAGCACCTGGCGCACGCTGTCGGCCAGCTTCAGCCGGGCGCCCAGCACCACGGGCTCCTCCCCCTTGATGCGGCAGGCGTTGTAGAACCGGTGGAAATCCCCCGCCAGGGACACCAGATACCGGTTGATCCGGCTGGGATCATAGTCCCGGGCCGCCAGATGGATCTCCTGGGGGTACTGGGCCAGCGCCTTCATCAGGGCCAGCTCCTCCGGGGTGGTCATCACGCCGGCGTCCACCCGCTCAGCGGCGGGCACAACGGCGCCCTCCTCCGCCAGCCGGGCCAGCAGGGAGCAGATCCGGGCGTGGGCGTACTGGACATAGTACACCGGGTTCTCCCCGTCCTGGCGGACGGCCAGATCCAGGTCGAAATCCAGGGGCGTGGTGGCGGCCCGGGAGTTGAAGAAGTACCGGGCGGCGTCCACGCTGATCTCATCCAGCAGGTCATGCAGGGCGATGGTCTTGCCGGAGCGCTTGGACATCCGCACAGGCTTGCCGTCCTGCATCAGGTTGACCAGCTGCATCAGCACCACCACCAGGCGGTTGGAGCCGTCCAGGCCCAGGCCGTCCAGCGCCGCCTGGAGGCGGGCCACATGGCCGTGGTGGTCAGCGCCCCAGATGTTGATAACCTTATCGAAGCCCCGCACCTCCAGCTTGTTGCGGTGGTAGGCGATATCGGCGGCAAAATAGGTGTAAAACCCGTTGGCCCGGCGGAGCACGTCGTCCTTCAGGTCCAGCTTGTCCACCTGTTCCTGGCTCTTGCCCTCAGCCATGAACTTTTTCTTCAGCAGCTGGGTGGTGTTCAGCCACAAAGCGCCGTCCTTCTCATAGGTCCAGCCCTTCTGGGTCAGCAGCTCCACCGTCTGGGCCACGTAGCCGGAGTTGTGCAGCTCCGACTCGAAAAACCACTGGTCGTACACGATGCCGTACCGCTTCAAATCGGCCTCCATCCGGGGGATGTTCACCGACAGGCCGTACTTGGCCATCCGGTCCAGCCGCTCCTGGTCGGGCAGCTCCTTCCAGCTGTCCCCGTGGCGGTCATAGATGTCCTGGGCCAGCTGGCGGATGTCGTCCCCGTGGTAGCCCTCCTCCGGGAAGGGGAAATTCTCCTCCCCCAGGATCAGCTGCATGTACCGGGCGTTGATGGACACGGCGAACTTGTTGATCTGGTTGCCGGCATCATTCACATAAAACTCTTTCCAGGCGGAGCAGCCGTCCCGCTTCAGCACATTGGCCAGGGTATCCCCCAGCACGCCCCCCCGGGCGTTGCCCATGTGCATGGGCCCGGTGGGGTTGGCGGAGACAAATTCCACCATGACCTTCTCCCCGTTGCCCTCGGTGTTGGAGCCGTAGTCGGCCCCCTCCCCCTCCACGTCGGCCAGCAGCTCACCGTACCACTTGGCGCCCAGGGTAAAATTCAAAAAGCCCGGGCCGGCGATTTCCACCTTCTGAAAATAGCTGCCCTCCAGCTGAAGATTATCCACGATCACCTGGGCAATGGCCCGGGGCGCCATTTTCATGGCTTTGGCCCCCGCCATGGCAAAGGAGGAGGCGTAATCCCCGTGGGATGCGTCCTTGGGGATCTCAATGGTGGCGTTGACCTGGGCGCCGGCGGGAAGGAGCCCCGCCTGGGCAGCCCGCTCATAGGCCTGCTGGGTCAGCTGCGCCACCTGCTCCCGGGCCTGTTGAATTTTATTGGACATACTGCGTCACACCTTTTCTCTGTTATTGCCTGGGGCAGAGCGACTCCTCCGCCTCCTTCACGTTGATCTGGAACACATTCCTTCCGGCAATGGCATGGTCGATCTCAATGGCGTAATCAATTTCAATGTCGCCGCCCCGGTCGTCCACCTCCGCCAGCAGGTGCCGGGTGTTCACCCCCACCATCATGGCGCCGTAGGGGGTGTTGTACATGGCCATGTGCCGCCGCCCCTCCTGGAACACCATCTGGGAGTTGAACTCACCCACCCGCATCAGGGTCACCCGCTCCGGCTCAATCTGAAAGGTGGTCAGGGTACCGTCCATGCCGGTGATCTCGCTTTCCTGGTAGGACAGGGTGTACCCGCTGCCGTCCCGCTCCAGCCGTCCCTGGGTCACAAGCTCCACGGAGTCTGGCTCCCCGTTGTCATATTTCTGCGTCCCCTTGATGGAGATAATCACTTCTTTTTCCATGGGAACCTCCGTTACCTTGGCAATGCTCTGTCCCCGGCAGGGGGACAGGCGGAGGTATTATACACTGGATGCCCTTTTCTGTAAAGAGGAAAATCCACCGGATCATTGTATGACATTCCAGAAAAAATAACAAGATATTTTTTGCCATATCCCTTTGACAACGGGACAACATACACTATAATGGTAAGTGGGGGAGTTTCCCTCCCCACTGTTCCGGAAAGGAGGCCCATGAGATGAATCTGGAACTGAGCCAAAAGCAGCTTCGCCGCCTGTTGGATCTGGTCTATATCGGCAACTGGATTCTCAACTCCACCCGGGGGGACCAGCGCTTTGCCGACTACGATGAGGTGGAGAGTCTCCTCTTCGCCGCCGCCGTCAAGGCCGGGATGCCCTCCCTGGCCGAATGGTACCAGGGGGAGATTGTCCCCTCCCGCGCCTTTGTGGAGGGTGGCATCCACGAGGCCATCGCGGAATACGAGAACAATGTATTCTTCGACATCCTGGCGGAGGAGCTTGCCCGCCGGGATATGGACGACGTGCCCATTGATGAGAGCAATTACGACGAGCTTGCCTCTCGGATTGACGCCTATATCAGCGAGTTTGAACAGCATGGCACCGACAATATTCTGGTTGACATCGACACCTGACCGGTGAGGCAGAACCGCCCCCGGAATGCGGAACGCGCATTCCGGGGGGCGGGAGACTGTCGAAAAAGTGGCGCAGCCACTTTTTCGAGAAGGGCTGCACGCAGGATGGGCCTCGATTCCTTACGGAAAAGTCGGCCCATCCTGCGCGAG
>CASFCW010000037.1 GCA_949293165.1 uncultured bacterium | reverse complement strand
AACTCCATTTTGTGCATGATATTTGCCGTTATTTCCCCAAATACGACCAGAACCCCTGTTTTCGCTCAATGAAAACAGGGGTTCTTCGACAGTCTGAAAACGGTGAGGAATGTTTATTCCTCACCGTTTTTTCATTTACTTCTTGTTGCTGCGGCGCCAGATGCCCATCTTCTCCGCGTCGGCAATCAGCTGCTCCCGGAAATCGGGGTGGGCGATGCTGATGGCAGCCTCCGCCCGCTGCCAGGTGGACAGGCCCTTCATATTCACCATGCCGTACTCGGTGACCACATAGTGGACGCAGGAGCGGGGATCGGTGCAGATGGAGCCGTTGGTCAGGGTGGGGACGATGCGGCTTTTCACCGTGCCGTCCTTGCCGGTGACGGTGGAGGACATGCAGATGAAGCTCTTGCCCCCCTTGGACAGGTAGGCGCCCATGGCGAAGTCCAGCTGGCCGCCGGTGCCAGAGATGTGCTTCAGGCCGGCGGACTCGGCGTTGACCTGGCCGAACAGATCCATGTCAATGGCGTTGTTGATGGAGATGAAGTTGTCAATCTGGCCGATGACGCCCACGTCGTTGGTGTAATCCACGGGGGCGGCCATCACGTCGGGGTTGCGGTTGACGTAGTCATACAGCTTCTGGGTGCCGGCGGCGAAGGCAAAGACCTGGCGGCCCTTGTCCAGCGCCTTGTGCCGTCCGGTAATCTTGCCGGCGGCGGCCATATCCACAAAGCCGTCCACGTACATCTCCGTATGGACGGACAAATCCTTCAGGTCGGACTGGGCAATCATGGCGCCGATGGTGTTGGGCATACCGCCGATGCCCAGCTGGAGGCAGGCGCCGTTGGGGATCTGGGGCACCACCAGGTTGGCCACGGTCCGGTCCACGTCGGTGGGCTCGCCGCCGGCGCCCAGCTGGGCCACGGGAGGATTGCTGCCCTCCACCACGTAGGTCACGTCCTTGATGTTGATCTCACTGCCGGTCAGGCCATACACCCAGGGCATGTTCTGGTTGACTTCCACGATGATGCACTTGGCCCGGGCCATCAGGTCGGCCAGATGGGAGGCGGCCAGGCCGAAGTTGAAGTTGCCGTGCTGATCCATGGGGGTGGTCTGCAGCATCACCACGTCCACAGGGGGCAGCTCATCCCGGTAGAACCGGGGCAGCTCGGAGTAACGCATGGGGCTGAAATAGCCCATCCCCTTGGCGATGATCTTCCGGTCCACGCCGCTGCAGTGCCAGGAGTGCCAGGTGAAGTGCTCCCCGGCGTCCTCCGCCTTGGCAATTTCGGGCATCCACATGGTCACGCCGCCCCGGACCTTCACGTCGGTCAGCTCGTCCTTCCGGGCGGCCAGCGCCTTATCCAGGTCGATGGGGTGGTTGGTGCACCAGGTGTAGTCCACCCAGTCCCCGGACTTGACCGCCTTTACCGCCTGCTCGGCGGTGGTCAGCTTCTGCTGGTACATTGCCTGATAATCCATTTTATACCCTCCGTTTTTTTCTCTCCAGGTATGCCGCGAGGCTACCCTTAATCATCCAAATAATAGGGCTTCATCAAGCTCTTCTGCTCGGTGGAGTCCTTGGTCCGCCCTGATTTCATGGGCTCCATGGGGGGCCTGGGTCCGCCCCGGTTTTTCCGGCGGTCTGGCCGGGCAAAGCCTGTCCCGCCCTTGGCCTGCCGCTGCTGGGCGGGCCTGTTCTCCTGCGCCTGCCCGCTCCGGCCCCGCTCCTCCTTCTTGGCGTGCCCCTTCCGGCTGTGCCGGGGGGCGGAGGGCTTGGCCTGCTCCTCCTGCCGGGGCTGGCGCTCCTTCTCCTCCGGCGCAGGGGTCCCCGCCGCCTGCTGGCGGCTTTTGTTTTCCTTCTTCCCCTTCCGTCCGGCGCTCCGCTCCTCCCCGAACAGCCGGGCCACCAGGCCCTTCCGGGGCGCCAGCAGCCGGGCTGTGGCGTCCATGATATGCTCTCCAGCCAGGGGATCTGGCCGGTCAAACTCTGTGCGGGGCATGGCGTCCCCGGTGTCCAGCCGGGTTCCGGGCCGGGTCAGCTTGCGCCGCGGGGCGGGAATCTGCTCCTGGGGCACCTCCACCCAGGTCTCCGTCGCCTCCATAACCGGCGCCTCCTGCCGGGCGTCCTGGGCGCCCTTGTTCTTCCTTCTTCTCCGGCGGGAGCGCTTCTTCTCCTGCTCCGCCGGGGGGGCGGGCTCCTCCTCGGTTTGCCGCAGCGCCGCCTCCTCCGCCTTCCGGGCCGCTTCCTCCCGGCGCTGGCGGGCGGCCTCCTCCCGGACACGGCGCAGCTCCTTGGCAGCCGCCCGGGCCTCGGCGTCCTCCTGGTTGATGACCCGGCCGTTTTTGTCCCGTTTGGGGGCCTCCAGCACCACCATGGGATAGGGGTGATCCTCCACCACCGTGACGGTGCGCTTAATCAGCTTCTCAATGTCCCGCAGCAGGGGCTTCTCCCCAAAATCGCACAGGGAGATGGCCGTCCCTCCCCGTCCCGCACGGCCGGTCCGGCCGATCCGGTGGACGTAGGTCTCCGGCACCTCCGGCAGGTTGTAGTTGAACACGTGGGACAGCCCGTCGATATCCAGCCCCCGGGCGGCAATGTCGGTGGCCACCAGGCAGCGGATTCTGCCCGCCTTGAAGTCCGCCAGGGCCTGCTGCCGGGCGGTCTGGCTTTTGTTGCCGTGGATGGCCGCGGCGGGGATGCCCGCCTTGGTCAGGTCCCGGGCCACCTTGTTGGCCCCGTGCTTGGTCCGGGTGAACACCAGGGCGCTGGTTACCTGCAAATGGCCGATGAGGTAGGCCAGCAGGCTGGTCTTGTTCCCCTTGTCCACAAAGTACACCCACTGGTCAATGACCTCCACCGTGGAGGACACCGGGTTGACCGCCACCCGAACCGGGTGGTGGAGCAGGGAGTTGACCAGCTCCGTAATTTCCGGGGGCATGGTGGCGGAGAAAAACAGCGTCTGCTTTTTGGCGGGCAGCCATTTGAGGATCTTCTTCACATCGTGGATGAAGCCCATGTCCAGCATCCGGTCGGCCTCGTCCAGGACAAAAATCTCCAGCTGCTCCAGGTGGATATAGCCCTGCTGGTGCAGGTCGGCCAGCCGGCCGGGGGTGGCTACCAGGATGTCCACCCCCTCCTGGAGGCGGGCCACCTGGGGTACCTGGGACACGCCGCCGAAGATCACGGCGTGGCGCAGGGACAGGTATTTGCCATAGGCCTGAAAGCTCTCGTCAATCTGGATGGCCAGCTCCCGGGTGGGGGTCAGGATCAGGGCCCGGATGGGGTGATCGGTCCGCCCGGCGGCGCTGAGCCGCTGCAGGATGGGGGCGGCAAAGGCACAGGTCTTGCCCGTGCCGGTCTGGGCACAGCCCAGCACATCCCGCCCCTCCAGGGCGGGTGGGATGGCCTTCTCCTGGATGGGAGACGGCTTTTCATAGCCCTGTTCGTCCAGGGCGGTCAAAATGGGGGCGCAAAGCCCCAGCTCCTGAAATGTCATGTGCTACTTCCTTTTGCTCATTCGTCCGCCGGGGGCGCTGCCGCCGGCGCCGGCCCGCGGTTCCCTGCGGGCTGGGGTGCGTCACATCCGCCGGTCCAGCAGCTCCAAAACCTGGGCCACGCTGCGGGCCAGGGGCTGGCCGGGCACAGCGTCCACCACATAGTCGGCGTACTGCTCATACAGCGGGGCGCGGATGGTCAGGATATCCTCCAGGGTCTGACCGGGCTCCAAAGCGATGCCCCGGGAGTCCATGTTGTGGATGCGGGCCTTCAGCTCCTCCAACGGCACCCGGAGGTAGATCACCGGGCCCATGGCCTTCAAGTGCAGGATAGCCCTCTCCCGGCAGACCACGCTGCCCCCAGGCGCAATCACGTGGCGGCGGCAGGAGACGGAGCAGATGGCCTTCTCCTCCGCTTCCAGGAAATAGGGCACGCCGTGACGGTCGATGATCTCCTGAAGCAAGGCGTCCTCCTGCTGCTGAAGCACCAGGTCGGTGTCCAGAAACCCGTAGCCCAGCGCCTTTGCCAGCAGCACGCCCACCGTGCTTTTCCCGGACCCAGGCATTCCAATCAGCGTCACGTTATCCACAGTCAAATTACACTCCCTGTCAATTCCTAACTTTTTTCAGTTTACCACAATCGCCGGGAAAAAGAAAGAGAAAACCGCGGATTCTTTCCCGGAGGCCGGGGTCCCATCCCCCTTCCGCTCCTCAAAAAGGACAAACCCCCGCCTCCCGTCCTCCCTCAGCGGGCGCAGCCCCCGCCGCAGCCGCCCGGCCCGTTCCGTCTGCCGCAGGCGGAGCAGCCGCCGCACCGGTTCCCCCGCTTTCTCTCCCGAAGCAGGCAGATCAGCGCGGCGCATACCCCGGCCGTCACTCCGGCCAACACCGCAGCGTCTGCCATAGCCTGTCCCTCTCCTTCCTTCCTGATGCGCCGCCTGTCTGGCGGGAAAAGCTCCTTCCGGCGGCGGGGCCCGCAGGCCCCGCCGCCGGAAGGGAACACATCGCACATGGTTAAAAACGGGGCGCCCAGCTGGTGGTAAACCAAACGGGGGCCACCCAAAACAGCTGAAACAGCAGCAGGTTCAGGGGGGACAGGGAGCCGTAGGCCGCCGCACCGGTGAGATAGTAGGCCAGCAGCAGCCCCAGCAGCCCGCCCACACACACCAATGCCCCGCCGAAGCGGGTGGCCCGGCGCAGGCGTCGGGCGCCCACGATAGACTCGGCGTAGGGGGTCATCCCCTCCCGGCAGAGGACGGCGGTGAGCACCTGGTTGTGGGGCTGGTCCTCGTCGGACAGCTCCCGCCGCCGTTCAATGGACGGAAACTCCATTTTATCCGCCGCCAGATGGAACCGCTGGTGGAGCATGGCGGGGATCAGGTTGAAATCCCGGGTGGCCAGCACCGGCCCCACGTGCTCCCGCATCAGGGCGTCCAGCGCCGGGAATACGGCGTCAGGCAGGATGTAGTTCAGGGCAAAGATGCCCACCAGCTCCCCATCCACGGCACAAAACACCGCGTTTTTCACCCGAAGGCCCTGGGGCAGGTTCACCTCCATCAGGTTCATGAAGGCCGCCGATCCCACCAGCACCTGGTCCCCCCGGATCTGGGCGGACAGGCCGCCGCCCTCGTGGCAGCGCAGCCCCTCCGCCGTGCGGAACAGGCCGCCCTGGGCCCGCATCAGGTCGTGGAACAGGCGGGTCAGGCCGCTGCCTGAATCCCGGATCAGGGTGGCGGTATAGCTGATGACCCGCTCGGTGGAGTAATCCCCGTAAATCTTGATGTCGCTCAGCTCCACGTACCCCGGCGGGAACAGGTCGCCGTCGGTAATCAGCACCCGGTCGCCCCGGCGGGTCTGGGCAGCCCCCGGCCAGCCAGCCAGGGCGGCGCCGCTGCGGGCCAGGCGGCGGGCGATTTTATGGAAGGGCCGCCCGTATACCAGCGCCCCGCCAAAGGCGGCGGAGGCGGTGAAGGTGGCCGACAGGCACCACAGCAGGTGCTCCGGCCGTCCCACACCGTAGGAGGACAGCAGGGACAGCAGCACGCAGCCCAGCACCAGCAGCGGGCAGCAACGGCGGTAGATCCGCTGCGCCCCGTCGTCCATCTGGATCTGGCTTCCGAAGCCCTCCGCCGTGCCCGACCATTTCCGGAAGGTGTCCCGGAAGTTCCAGACCCCCTTGTCCTGGGTAATCAGGTACGGCTCGGCGGTGGAGGCGGCGGTGCGGCAGGAAAGGCGCAGGCCGCAGCGCTTGTGGTAGGTGCCGTGGAGCAGGAAAAACAGGGCGGCCAGCACCACGGCGGCATAGGGCAGCTGCCCCTCCCGCTGAATGGTGCCGGACAGGGCCTGCACCACGGCGTCGGCCAGGGTAAAGACCGCCGCCAGGGCGGCCAGGGTGTCCATTCCAAACCGCCCCCTGCACGCCCGGACAATTCCGGCCAGCAGGGCGTCCAGGGACAGCAGCATGCCAAGCCCCAGCATTCCGGCCGCGGCCCAAAGCTGCACCTGCGCCTGGTCAAAGGGGGGCAGCCACACAAAGCCCGCCGCCGGAATCACAATCTGGGCCCCCGCCAGCACCGCCAGCAGGAACAAGCCCAACACCCGCAGGCGCATGGCGGCCAGACCCTTGCCGTAGGTGCGGGCCAGCTCCTTGGGGGGCAGGTCGGCGGGGATGGGGTCGGGGCGGCGGAGGAAGCGGATGGGGTGGAATTCCAGCTTCCGCTCCTCCCGCTCCTGCTGCTGCTCATAGTCCTCCGGCTCCTCCTCCTGGTCGGTGCCCGGAATCCACTTTTCCAGGCGGCGGACCTCCTCCGGGTCCATCTTCTCCGACTCCTGGAACATCTGGTCGGCGTACCGGTCGGCCTTGCGGGTGATGTCCTTCAGGAAGGCGGACAGGACGCTCTCCTCCTCGGGGAACTCCACAACCTTATCCGGGTTGGGCTCCTTTTCCTCCCCCTCCGGCTCCGGCTCCGGGGCAGTCTGCTCCTCCCGGTCCGGCTCCTCCTGGGTTGGAAAGACAACCACGTTGTCCTCCTGGGCCGGGGCTTTCCCCTCCCGGCGTCTGGATCGGCCGGAGCCATATTCCGCCAAAATCTCGTCCAGGGTATAGTCCTCCCCCTCCGGAGGCTGTCCAACGCGGCTTTTATTTTTCTTTTCCTTATCTTGGTGGCCCATAATGATGATTCCTCTGTGGTGGTTTGGGTTAAACTGAATTGCCGGGGGTTATTCCCCCATGCGCTGGCGCACCGCCTCATACAGCAGCACCGCGGCGGCGGCGGAGGCGTTCAGGGAGTTGATTTTCCCGAACATGGGGATGGAGACGGTAAAATCGCAGTTTTCCGTCACCAGACGGCCCATGCCCTCCCCCTCGCTGCCGATAACGATGGCGGCGGGCCCCTTCAGGTCAGCCTGGTACAGGGTGGTGGTGCCCTCGGCGGCGGTGCCGAACACCCACACCCCCTCCGCCTTCAGCTCCTTGAGCAGGGCGGGGATGTTGGGTACCCGGGCCACCGGCACATGGGCCACGGCGCCGGCGGAGGTTTTGGCCACCACGGCGGTCAGCCCGGCGGAGCGCCGCTTGGGGATGATTACCCCGTGGGCTCCGGCGGCGTCGGCGGTACGGATCACCGCCCCCAGGTTGTGGGGGTCACTGAGCTCGTCGCAGACCACGATGAGGGGATTTTCCCCCTTCTCCCGGGCGACGTTGAGAATGTCGTCCACCGACACATAGGCCCGGGCGGCGGCCAGGGCGATGACGCCCTGGTGGGAGTGGGTGCGGCTCATGCCGTCCAGCTTCCGCCGGTCGGCGTCCACCACCACAATGCCCTTTTCCCGGGCGGTGGAGGCGATGTGGCCCAGCGTGGCGTCCGTCTCTCCCTTGGCCACGAAAATCTTATCAATGGTCACGCCGGCCCGCAGCGCCTCAATCACCGCGTTGCGGCCCTCGATAACCCCGTCGTTTTCCGTCTCCACAGGGGCGGAACGGCGGACAGGGGGACGTTTATTCATGGAAATTCCTCCTAAAATTATGCATCATATTCCAGGCCGTGGGCGGCCCGGACGCTGGAACGGGCAGAGGGGGCCGGGACAGCCCGCTCCTTCCGCCCAAAGCGTGAAAAACGGCGTTGATTTCGGGTACAACCGCCGTTCTCCGACTATTATAATGTGTACTGAACAAAGCCGTAAGCCTTGAAAGCCAAGGCTTTCAAGGCCAAATGGTTTTGTTCATGTGCAAGGCTTTTGGATCATTTTCTCCAAAGGCCTTGCACCTTCCGCTGGTGCGTTTCCGCGCGCCAGCGGAAATACGCATTGTAACAATGGCTGAATTCCATAAAAGCGGCTCCTTTGAGCCGTTTTTATGGAATTACGCGGCTGCCGCCGCGCGAATAAGCCGATGTTCGGTTTATTCAGCAGACATTATTATAGCACAGTTCCCACCGGGACGGAAGGGGCAAATTCCTGCCTGATCCCTGGCTTTCACAGAAAGTTTACACCCCGATTTCTTGTCTTTCCTGGCAAATTGTGTTATAGTAATCAACACTTGGGTTTCCGGCGGATTCGGACGCCCAAAATACACGCAGCTCCATGGACGGAGGGATTCCTCATTGAAGCAAGATAAACTGCCCGACAAGGGCAATCGAAACAAGAAAAACGCGTTCGGCCTCATCAGCGTCATCCTGTGGGCCCTGTTTTTGACGGTTCTGTTCCGCTCCTGCTGGTCCTCTTACGAAAACGCCGGGACGGTGGTCGTCCCCTACACCACCTTCTGCCAGTGGGTGGAGGAGGACAAGATCGCCACGGTGGACATGCAGAGCAGCCAGTACGTCTTTACCCTGAAAGAAGGGGTGACGGTGGAGCTGCCGGACGACGGCCAACAGCAGAGCAGCACCCAGGATCTGCTCAACGCCCTGGTGCCCCAGCCCCAGCAGCCCACGGAGGTGAAATACATCACCGTACCTCTGGCGGGGGTGTCTGACGACAGCCTGCTGCCGCTGCTGAAGGAGCATGGGGTGGAGGCCAGCACCCAGCCGGTGGACAGCTCCACCTACCTGCTGAACCTGTTCCTGGCCTATATCATGCCCATCCTGGTTATGGTGGGTCTGTTCCTGTTCCTGTTCCGGGGCGTAGGCGGCAAGGGCGGCATGGGCGGCCTGGGCGGCGTGGGCAAGGCCAACGCCAAGGTCTACGTGGAGAAAAAGACGGGGGTCACCTTCCGGGACGTGGCCGGCCAGGACGAGGCCAAGGAGTCCCTCCAGGAGATCATCGACATCCTCCACAACCCCCAGAAGTACACGGAAATCGGCGCCAAACTGCCCAGGGGCGCCCTGCTGGTGGGCCCTCCGGGCACCGGCAAGACCCTGCTGGCAAAGGCCATCGCCGGCGAGGCGGGGGTACCCTTCTTCTCCATCAGCGGCTCCGACTTCGTGGAGATGTTTGTGGGCGTGGGCGCCAGCCGCGTCCGCGACCTGTTCAAGGAAGCGTCCAAGATGGCCCCCTGCATCATTTTCATCGACGAGATTGACACCATCGGCAAGTCCCGCGACAACCGCATGGGCGGCAACGACGAACGGGAGCAGACGCTGAACCAGCTGCTGGCCGAGCTGGACGGCTTTGACCCCGGCAAGGGCATCATCGTTCTGGGCGCCACCAACCGCCCCGAGGTGCTGGACAAGGCCCTGCTGCGGCCCGGCCGCTTTGACCGCCGGATCACCATTGACCGGCCCAATCTGGCCGGCCGTCTGGCCACCCTCCAGGTGCACACCCGGAAGATCAAGCTGTCCGAGGATGTCGACCTGAAAAAAATCGCCCTGGCCACCGCCGGGTGCGTGGGCGCCGACCTGGCCAACCTGGTCAACGAGGCCGCCCTCCGGGCCGTGCGCCACGGCCGCAGGCTGGTTACCCAGGAGGACCTGCTGGCCTCCTTCGAGTTTGTCATCGCCGGCAGCGAGAAGAAAAACTCCGTGCTCACCGAGTTTGAAAAGAAGCTGGTGGCCTACCACGAGGTGGGCCACGCCATGGTGGCCTACAAGCAGAAAAACGCCGAGCCGGTGCAGAAGATCACCATTGTCCCCCACACAGAGGGCTCCTTGGGCTACACCCTGCTCATGCCCGAGGAGGACAAGACCAACCTGCGCACCAAGGAGGAGCTGATGGCAAAGATCACCGTCTCCATGGGCGGCCGCGCCGCCGAGGAGGTTGTGATGCACACCATGACCAACGGCGCCTCCCAGGACATCCAGGAGGCCACCAACATCGCCCGGAACATGGTCGCCATGTTCGGCATGAGCGACGAGTTCGGCATGATGGCCCTGGGCTCCATCCGCAACCAGTACCTGGACGGCGGCTACGGCCTGGACTGCGCCCAGGAAACCGCCGCCGTGATGGACAAGGAGGTCAAGGCCATCCTCAGCCAGTGCTATCAGGAGGCTGTGGCCCTGATCCGGGACAACCTGGAGGACATCCACAAGGTGGTGGCCTACCTGCTGGAGAAGGAGACCATCACCGGCGGCGAGATGGTAGCCATTCTGGAGGGCCGGGACCCCGCCCTGGTGGAGGACGCCTACGCCTCCACCAACCGGAAGAACAAGCCCCTCCCAGGGGACATTGAGCCCCCCGCCCGGAACATCCACATGATCAGCGAGGAGATCAAGGCCCCCTCCCTGCCGGAGGATGGCGAAGGGGCGCAGCCCCAGACAGACGGCGGTTCGGAGGTCCCCTCCGCTGAGCCCGCGCCTGAGCAGCGGGAGGACACCCAGGGCCAGGACGAGGCCCCCAAGTCTGACGACCATCCCAAAACTTAAACAATAAAGGGAATCTGCCGCGGAGCCATCCCGGCAGATTCCTTTTTTATGGGATTTGGTTGCATTTTCCCCCTGTAGCCGGTACAATAGAGGCAGGATTGATTCTGTCCGGCGGCGTCCGGACACAGCGGAGGAGGGCGCGGATATGGCAAACATCATTGCGGTGATCTGGGACTTTGACAAGACGCTGGTCAACGGGTACATGCAGGACCCCATTTTCAAAAAGTACCACGTGGACCCCGACGCCTTCTGGCGGGAGGTGGACGAGCTGCCCAGGAAGTACCTGCGGGAGCAGAATGTCCGCACCAACCGGGACACCATTTACTTAAACCATTTCATCAATTGCGCCCGCCCCGGCGGCATCTTCGAGGGGCTGAACAACCAGATGCTGCGGGATTTCGGCTCAGAGCTGACCTTCTACCCCGGTGTGCCCGACATCTTTGTGAAAACCAAGGAGATGATTGCCGACAACCCCCGGTATCAGGACTATGGCATCAAGGTGGAGCACTACATCGTCAGCACCGGCTTTACCGAGATCATCCGGGGCAGCGCGGTCATGGCCCATGTAGACGGGGTATGGGGCTGTGAGCTGATTGAGCACGAGGTGGACGGGAAGCCGGTGATTGGCGAGATCGGCTATACCATCGACAACACCACAAAGACCCGGGCCATCTTCGAAATCAACAAGGGCGTGCCCAAAAACCCGGAAATTGACGTCAACTCCAAGATGCCCAAGGAGATGCGCCGGGTACAGTTTGAAAACATGATTTACATTGCCGATGGCCCCAGCGATATCCCCGCCTTTTCCCTGATTAACAAAAAGGGGGGCGCCACCTTCGCCATCTATCCCCAGGGCGACCTGCGGGCCTTCCAGCAGGTGGAGCAGATGCGCCGGGACAACCGAATCCAGATGTATGCCGAGGCGGACTATTCCGAGGGTACCACCGCCTACATGTGGATCTGCAACCGGATTCACCAGTACGCCGAGCAGATGTGCCAGGCGGAGAAAAGCAAGCTGACCATGTCCATCTCCTCCGTGCCCAGGCATATTTAAAGCAATATTCGGGCCTGTGGACCAACGTCCACAGGCCCGAATTTTCATGCTTCCGGCTCCGCCCCGGTGGGGTCCAGCTTGCGGACCAGCACCCAGCGGATGCGCCGGTCCTCCACCTGCTCCACCCGCAGCTCCAGCCCGTGCTCCGCCACAACCGGATGGCTGCCATCCTGGGGGATGGTCCTCAGTCGGCTGAGCACCATCCCGCCCACGGTGTCGTACTCCGTCTCCTCCGGCAGGGGCAGCTCCAACGCCTCGGCCAGCTCCTCCACCGTCAGGCTGCCCGCCACCCGCCACAGGTTCTCCTCCAGCCGCTCCAGCTCCTGGGGCTCCGCCGGGTCAAACTCGTCATAGATGCTGCCCACAATCTCCTCCAGCAGGTCCTCCACCGTCACCACGCCGGCCAGCTCCCCGTACTCGTCAATGACCACGGCCATATGGATCTTGCCCCGCTGCATATCCTTCCACAGGTCGTCGGCGGGCAGGCTCTCCGGCACCAGGTAGGCCGGGCGCATCCGCTGGCGGATGGGCCGGCTCTCCCCGGCGGCGCGGTCCAGCAGGAAATCGCGGGCGTTGAGTACGCCCAGAATGTCGTTTTCATCCTCGCCGTAGACGGGGAAGCGGGACAGGCCGCTGTCCCGGATAGCCCGGAGCACCTCCTCGTCCCCCGCGTCCGCCGGCAGGCACACCACATCCGCCGCCCGGGTCATCACATCCCCCGCCCTGCGCTGGGAGAAGTCAAACACATTGTGCAGCAGCTCCTTCTCGTCGGCGTCAATGGCCCCGTTTTCGTTGCCCAGGTCAATCATCATCCGGATCTCGTCCTCCGTGACCTGTTCCTCCTCCACATCCACCTTCATCCCCAGCAGGCGGAGCACGCCGTTGGTGGACAGGGACAGCAGCGCCACCACCGGCCGGACCAGCACCGACAGGGCGGACACCACCCGGCAGGAAAAGCGGGCCATCTCCAGGGGCTTCTGCATGGCAATGCGCTTGGGCACCAGCTCGCCGAAGATCAGGGTGAAGTAGGACAGAATCACGGTAATCAAAATCACCGACAGGGTCTCCACCACGGATACGGGCAGCAGCGTCACCCCCAGGTCCACACAGATCCAGTGGACCAGGTACTGGGAAAAGCTCTCCGCGGCAAAGGCGGAGCCCAGAAAGCCCGCCAGGGTAATGCCGATCTGGATGGTGGACAGAAAGCCCGCCGGCTCCTCCACCATTTTCAGCAGCCTGGCGGCCAGCCGGTCCCCCTCCTCCTCCAGTTTTCTCAGCTTGTTGGCGTTCAGCCCCAGCACCGCAATTTCTGTGGCGGCAAAAAAGGCGTTAATCAGGATCAGCACAACCTGAATCAAGAGCTGAAACAGTATGGTTTGCACAGTTCGTTCCTCCTAATGGTTTCAGTATGGTGTTTGGGCGGCCGTCTCATCCCCGGATGGGCAAAATGGGCGCAAAAAAGCATGGCCTGCATCCCCATCTCCACAGGGGCACAGACTATGCCGTCTCCATTTTCATGCAATTGTGGGCTTCGGTGGCCTGGTCACCGTCGGAATCCATGTACGTTCTCACTCCCCTTGTTTTTCTCCGGAGGTCCCCTCCGCGTCAAGAGGATAACGAAATCCGGCCCTCCCGTCAAGGGAAAGGGCCGGATTTTAACGCCTTATTCACGCCGTTTGGACAGATCTTTATATCTCACCGCAGCACCGCGTCGCAGAAGCCGCAGCAGTCCACCCCGCCGATTTTCCGCACCAGGGGGGGCAGGTAGTGCTCCGTCTGGGTGATGCACCGGGGGTTGGTGCACACCGGCTTGGTGCCGATTTCCACCGGAGGCAGGTGGTCGTCCCGGTCTTGCAAGGCCAGGTGCTCCAGCAGCGCCATCCGGGCAAACATGCCGTACCGGGCCTGGGCAAAATACACCGCCCGGGGATCGTCGTCCACATCCACGGCAATTTCATCCACCCGGGGCAGCGGGTGCATCACCAGCATGTCCTTCTTGGCCCGCTCCAGCTTCCGCCGGGTGAGGATGTAAACGCCCTTGTTCCGCTCATACTCCAGGGGGTCCACAAACCGCTCCTTC
This sequence comes from uncultured bacterium, assembly GCA_949293165.1. Taxonomy (GTDB): domain Bacteria; phylum Bacillota; class Clostridia; order Oscillospirales; family Oscillospiraceae; genus Lawsonibacter. Next base: position 30,800 of record CASFCW010000037.1, on the reverse strand, counting down.
TGGATGCGGGTCATGTACAGCACATCCAGCTGGGGAATCACCGCCTCCAGGCCGGTGACCTCGGTAAACCACATCTGGCGCTCCCGCATGAAGGCCCGGATATACTCCGGGACCGCCAGCTCCCGGGGGGAGATCAGGAAGAACTTGATGTCCCGGAACTTGGCCATGGCCTTAATCAGGGAGTGCACCGTCCGGCCGTTTTTCAAGTCGCCGCACAGGCCCAGGCACAGCCCGTCCACCCCGCCCCGCAGGCGGGTGATGGTGGTCAGGTCGGCCATGGTCTGGGTGGGATGCATGTGGCCGCCGTCGCCGGCGTTGACCACGGGCACCGCGGAGTAGAGGGAGGCCGCCTTGGCCGACCCCTCCCAGGGCGTCCGCATGACCACCACATCGGCGTAGTTGGACACCATCTTCACCGTGTCCTTCAGCGTCTCGCCCTTGGCCACGGAGGAGGAATTGGGATCGGCAAAACCAAATACCGAGCCGCCCAGCCGCATCATGGCCGTCTGGAAGGAGAAATTTGTCCGGGTGGAGGGCTCATAAAACAGGTTGCAGGAAATCCTGCCCTCACACACATGGATGTATTCCTCCGGCGCGTCCATAATCTGGCTGGCCCTTTGGTAGAGCTGCTCCCACTGCTCCCGGGTCATATCACTAAAGTCAATCAGATGCCGCATGCCCTTCTTCCTTTCCTCCCGGTTTCAAAATCCAACGTATTCTACCACAATTCCCGCAGTCCCGCAACCGCTGCCTGGGGCATCCCTACATTTTCAGCAGGATGCCCACCACGGCGGCGGCCAGGATGAACACAATCGGGTGTAATTTTTTCAGCGGCGTCCATTTCATAACCGCAAACACCACCGCGGCCAGTGCCACCGCCGTCCAGTTGACGGCAGGCAGGCTCTCCGGGCTGAGCTGGTCGGCTGCGAAGAACACCGACCAGGCCACAGACAGCCCCGCGGAGGCAATCAGCGCGGTAGAAGCGGGGCGCAGGCCGGAAAAGATCCGCTCCACCCCCCGGCTGGACCGGAATTTTAGCAGCACCCTGGCTATGATGAGGATGGTAATGATGGACGGGGCCACCAGGCCCAGGGTGGCCACCACGGCCCCCGGCACCCCCTGGATATGGTAGCCCACATAGGTGGCCATGTTCACCCCCATGGGGCCGGGCGTGGATTCGGACACGGCAATCATGGTGGTCAGCTGCTCATTGGTAAACCAGCCCGTCACCTCCCCCATGTGCTGGAGGAAGGGGATGGTGGCCAGCCCGCCGCCCACGGCGAACAAGCCCACCTTGAAAAACTGATAAAACAGCTGGAGGTAGATCATTTCTGTCCCCCTCCTTTCCCGCCCCTGCCGGGCAGGTCACCCAGGAAAAAGCCCAGCATCCCCGCGGCCACAATGAGGATCACGGGGGACACCCCCGCCAGGGCCGCCAGGGCAAGCACAGCCAGGAAAATTCCCCAGCCCAGCCAGTTCTTGACGGTGCTCTTGCCCAGCTTTATCACACTGACGGCGATCAGGGCCACCACACAGGCGTTGACGCCGCCCATGGCGTGCCGCACCGCGGGGATATGTTCAAAGTTCCCCAGGAAGGCGGCGATCAGGGTGATAATCACCAGGCAGGGGAACACCAGACCCAGGGTGGCCACAACGCCTCCCGGAATCCCGGCCTGGCTGCTGCCCACAAAGGTGGCGGTGTTGACGGCGATAATGCCGGGGGTGCACTGTCCGATGGCGAAATAATCGCTCAGCTCCTCCTCGGTGGCCCACTTCTTTTTCTCCACAATCTCCCGCTGAAGAATGGGCAGCATGGCGTACCCGCCCCCGAAGGTGCACACCCCCACCCGGGCGAAGGTGAAAAACAGGTCGCAGTATAAATTCATCGGTTACTTCAAATCCTCCAGTTCCGCCATCCAAAGAGCCGCCACAGCGTCGGAGGGCATTCTCCAATCCCCTCTGGGAGACAGGGTGACCGAGCCAACCTTGGGCCCGTCCGGCAGGCAGGAGCGCTTAAACTGCTGGGTAAAGAAACGGCGGTAGAAGTTGTTCAGCCACTTGAGAATGACCTCCCGGCTGTACCGGTCGCCCAGGGCATACTCCGCCAGGCGGAACACCTTGGCCGGGGGGAATCCCCACCGGATGGCGTAATACAGGAAGAAGTCGTGCAGCTCATAGGGCCCCACCAGATCCTCCGTTTTCTGGCTGATCTTGCCCTCGATGGCGGGCAGCAGCTCCGGGGACACCGGCGTGTCCAAAATATCCTCCAGCACGTGGGACAGGCGGGGGTCCTCCTGCCCCTTGTCGTCGGAGATGAAGGAGACCAGGTGGCGCACCAGGGTCTTGGGGATGCCGGCGTTGACCGCGTACATGGACATGTGGTCGCCGTTGTAGGTAGCCCAGCCCAGAGCCAGCTCGCTGAGGTCGCCGGTGCCGATGACCATGCCGCCGGTCTGGTTGGCAATGTCCATCAGCACCTGGGTGCGCTCCCGGGCCTGTCCGTTTTCGAAGGTGACGGAATGGTCCTCCATGGACTGGCCGATGTCTTTGAAGTGGACCTTCACCGCCTCGCCGATGTCAATGCGCTTCAGGGTGGCGCCCAGCCGCTGGGCCAGCTCCATGGCGTTGTCCCGGGTGCGGTCGGTGGTGCCGAAGCATGGCATGGTGACGGCGATGATGTCAGAGGCGGGGCGGTCCAGCATCTTCATGGCCAGGGCGGTAATCAGGATGGCCAGGGTGGAGTCCAGCCCGCCGGACAGGCCCACCACCGCCGTTCTGGCGTGGGTGTGGGCCAGGCGCTTTTTCAGCCCCAGGGCGGCAATGCACAAAATCTCGTTGCAGCGGCTTTTCCGGTCGTCGGCGTCCTCAGGGACAAAGGGGTTGGGGGAGACATACCGGGTCAGCTTGGTCTTGCCCATGGTCAGGGAAAACTCCCGCCGAACCACGGGGTGCTGGGCCTCCTCCCGCTGGAAGGTGGTCAGCCGCTGCCGCTCGAAGGCCAGCCGTCCCACATCCATCTCGCTGACGGTGAGGCCGGCGGCAAAACGGTTTTCCGCCAGGAGGACGCCGTTTTCCGCAATCAGGTTGTGGCCGGAGAACACCACGTCGGTGGTGGACTCCCCCTCCCCGGCGTTGGCGTACAGGTAGCCGCACAGCAGCCGGGCGGACTGGCCGGCCACCAGCTGGCGGCGGTAGGCGGCCTTGCCCACCACCTCGTTGGAGGCGGACAAATTCATCACCACGGTGGCGCCCAGCCGGGCCAGGTGGGCGGACGGGGGATCGGCCGTCCACAGATCCTCGCACAGCTCCACCCCAATCACCAGCTCCGGCAGCTCCCGGCAGTGGAACAGGCTGTTGGAGGACATCCGCACCTGCTGGCCGCACAGGGTCACGGTGCAGTCCACCCCCTGGCCGGAGGCGAACCAACGGCTCTCATAAAATTCCCCGTAGCTGGGCAGGGAGATCTTGGGCACCAGGCCCAGGATAGTGCCCCGCTGGATCACGGCGGCGCAGTTATACAGCTTATTATCCAGCCCGCACCGCACCGGCAGCCCCACCGCGGTGAGCACCTCCAGGCCACGGGTGGCCTCCAGCACGGTGGCAAGGCCCTCCTCCGCCCCCCGGAGCAGGGTGGTCTGTCCGAACAGATCCCCGCAGGTGTAGCCGGTCAGGCACAGCTCCGGCAGGGCCAGCACCTTCACGCCCTGCTGCTCCGCCTTCCGCATGAGGGTAAAAATCTCCTCCGCGTTGCGGCGGCAGTCGGCCACGCCGATGTCCGGCGTCCCCACCGCAACTTTTACAAATCCGTCCCGCATAAAGCGAATTCCTCCTCGTTTGGCAATCTGTCTTTGCCCCTATGATACCCCAACGGTATTTCAATTGCAAGACAACAGGAAAAGAGGAGCGCCGGCGGCGCTCCTCTCTGTCTTACTCCTCGTAGTCCTCGTACTCCGCCGAGCAGGCCTTCCGCTGAATACGGCTCTTGGCGCAGTCTCCCAGCTCAGCCAGCTTATCCCAATAGGCGACAATGGCGCACACCGCGGCGGCGGCGGTCAGGGACAGGGCCACGATTTTCAGAACTAAACGGGCGATTTTCATATGGCTTCCTCCTATCCGGTTTCGGTTGTACCTAGTGTACACGATTTTGTGAAGAATTACAAGAACCAACGGGGCAATCCCATGGCTTTTCCGGCAATCTTTTTCTCACACGTTGAAGCGGAAGAGGATAATGTCCCCATCCTGCACCACGTACTCCTTGCCCTCAGAGCGCACCAAGCCCTTTTCTCTGGCGGCGGCGGTAGAGCCGCAGGCCATCAGGTCGTCATAGGCCACCACCTCAGCCCGGATGAAGCCCCGCTCGAAGTCGGAGTGGATCTTGCCGGCGGCCTGAGGGGCCTTGGTGCCCCTGGTGATGGTCCAGGCGCGGCACTCGTCCTCGCCGCTGGTCAGGTAGGAGATCAGGCCCAGCAGGGTGTAGCTGGCCTTCACCAGCCGGTCCAGGCCGGACTCCTTCACCCCCAGCTCCTCCAGGAACATGGCCTTCTCCTCCGGGTCCAGCTCAGCGATCTCCGCCTCCAGCTTGGCGCACACGGGGATCACCTGGGCCCCCTCGGCGGCGGCCCGCTCCTCCACCAGCTTATAATAGGGCACGCTGCCGCAGTCGGAGAAGCCCTCCTCGTCCAGGTTGGCCGCGTAAATCACCGGCTTGAGGGACAGCAGCTCGCTGGTGGCAATGAGCGCGGCGTCGTCCTCGTCCACCTGGGACAGGTAGCTGCGGGCGGACTTTCCGTCGTTGAGCCACTCCTTCAGCCCGGTGAACACCTCCACCTCATGGAGGAACTTCTTGTCCCCCTTGGCCGCCTTCTGGGCCTTGTCGATGCGGCGGTCCACCATCTCCGCGTCGGCCAGGATCAGCTCCAGGTCAATGGTGTCGATGTCCCGGATGGGGTCGGTGGAACCCTCCACGTGGATCACATTCTCGTCGTCAAAGCACCGCACCACATGGACGATGGCGTCGGTCTGGCGGATGTTGGCCAAAAACTTGTTGCCCAGGCCCTCGCCCTTGGAGGCGCCCTTCACCAGCCCGGCGATGTCCACAAACTCGATCACCGCGGGGGTGGTCTTTTTGGGGTGGTACATCTCGCTGAGCTTGTCCAGCCGCTCATCGGGGACAGCCACCATACCCACATTGGGGTCGATGGTGCAGAAGGGGTAGTTGGCGCTCTCCGCACCGGCGTTGGTAATGGCGTTAAACAGGGTGGACTTTCCTACATTTGGAAGCCCGACGATACCCAGCTTCATAAATTCCAGCATCTCCTTTGTCATAACAAGGGGGTTTTATACAAAACCGCGTTATTTATGGTATTGTAGCACAGCCCCGGCCATTTCACAAGCCCAACCTGTCCCCACCTGGAAGTTTCCCCCGCCAGGCCATGGCTTTCCCTCCCACCATGGAATGCGCTGGCGCCTAAAGACAAGTTTTCCTTGCTTTTCTCCACCGGTTGGTTTATAATGTATCAGAGTCCGCCGGTGTGATGAAATTGGTAGACGTAGTGGACTCAAAATCCACCGCTGGACGTAGTGGACTCAAAATCCACCGCTGGCGACAGCGTACCGGTTCGAGTCCGGTCACCGGCACCATAATGAATGAGCCCCGCTTTTCGAACTGTTTTATCGAAAAGCGGGGCTCATCGTACGTCGTGTCTCTCTTTTTGAAGCATCGCAACAGTATAGATGCCGGCAGAACAAGGGGCCCCACACGGTGGGGCGGCGCTTTTGCGCCGTAGGAGCGTTTTGCCGCAGGCAAAACCTCGGCGCAGGCGGAATTCACTTCCGCCGAGCATTTCAATCACCGAAGGGTGGAGCCGCCTTTCAGGCGGCGGAACCCAAAAAGAAAGGCACGACATACGTCGTGCCTTTCTTTTTGGTGGACCTAATCGGGATCGAACCGACGACCTTACGGATGCGAACCGTACGCTCTCCCAGCTGAGCTATAGGCCCGGATATGCTGTTCACAGCTTCCAGGTGGTCAGCTCGTTTATTATATCACACTTTCCGAAATTGTAAAGTAGGAATTCTAATTTTCTTTTTCCCTACATTTCCCGCTGCTTCCTCCGCTTTCTCCTCCAACCTACCGCCAGATAGGCCAGGATCAGCGCCCACACCGCCCCAAGGGTGACCAGCAGGGCGGTGGACATGGCGGGCAGGGGGCCCAAGTCCGCCTGCCCCCCTCCGGAGGAGGCCTCGTCCAGATGGTACAGGGCGGCGGTGTCCGCGTACAGGGCGTCCAGGAAAGCCTCATCCACCGTCTGGCCCCGTCGGACGCCCTTGGTCACATCCTCAATCAGCTGGCCGGCGGCGTTGCGCAGGGAGGTGGAGCCGTTAAACACCGGGGTGATGAAGGTGTCGTCCAAATGCTCCAGCAGCAGCTCCACCGTCTGGAGCTTCACATCGTAGTAGGTGTCGTTGTCCTCCCCCGCCCGGGACAGATAGTCCTGGTAGTCCGGATTGCTCTGGGCCTTGGTGGTCACCGGCACATACCCCTCCGTCTGGGAGTAATCCATCTGCACCTGGTCGGTGAGCAGATACTGGGCAAACAGCCACGAGGCCAGCACCTCCTGGGAATCCTCCTTGTTGAAGATACAGATGGACGGGCCCTGGGAGATCATCTGGGGGTTGTCCGGGTCAAACTGGGGGATCATCCGCACCGCCGTCTCAAACTCCACGACCTCCTCCTCCGGAATATCCATCAGCGGGGCGTCGCTGCCCATCCAGGTGGAGCCGGCGGTGGAATCCACCGCAAAGACGCACTGGCCCGCGTTGAGGAAGTTGGCGGGATAGCCGGAGATTTTGAAGGTGGAGAAGGCGCCCTGGGCGGTGGCGTCGGCAATCTGATAGAGCAGCTCCTCCGTGGTATCGTTGAACAGCTGGATGACCCCTGTGGCGGTGGAATACCCCGCCCCCCTCTGCCGCAGCATCTGGATCATCATATTGTCGGTGGACTTATACAGGAAGGGGATCATCACCTTCTGCCCGTTGAGCAGATAGGTGCCGGTTTCGTCCTTTTGGGCCGCCGCCTCCGACACCTCCCACACAAAGTCCCAGGTCAGCACGTCGGGCAGGGTGTAGCCCAGGGCCTCCACGAAGGTCTGGTTGATGTAGCACACCTCTGTGGAACGCATGTAAGGTACAGCGTAATAGTGCCCTTCCAGGCGGCACTCCTCCAAAAACTGGGGCACAATCTCCTCCTGGGTCGGGCCGTCAAAGCGCAGCTCACTGCCCCCCAGGCCGTAGCTGGCGTCGCTGAACAGCTCGTCCAGAGGCACCACCACATTGCTGCCGGTCAGGTATGTAGCGATATGGTCCGGGTAGGTGATGCAGACGTTGGGGGTAGTCTGGGTGGAGATGTTGGTGATAACGTCGTTGTAGATATCCCCATAGTCGGTATACAGGCGGAGGGTGACGGTGATATTGGGGTACAGCGCCTGGAAATCCTCAATGGCCTGCTTATAGATGTCCGTCTGCCGCTTGTTGGTGTCGTTCTTGGCCCAGAAGGTAATCTCGTAGTCTCTGGAGTCGTCAAACTCCTCCGGCACGGAGAAGGCGGCCTGTTCCCGGCTGCCGTGGCAGCCGGACAGCAGCCCCGCCAGGGCCGCCGCCGCCATACCGGCGGCCAGCATTTGTTTCCATCCTCTCATCCCTTGATCCCTCCTCTGGACACGCCCTCCATGATCTTGTTCCGGAAGGCCAGAAACAGCAGGATCAGGGGCACAGAGATCACCACCACCGCGGCCATCATGGCGGGGATGTTCTCCCGCCCGAAGCCGTTTTCCCGGATCTCCTGGATGCCGTTGGACACCAGGAAGTAGGCCTGGTCGTCGGTAATCAGCCGGGGCCAGACGTAGGAGTTCCAGCACTCGATGAGCTTCAGGATGGTGACGGTAACGATGGTGGGCCGGCAAATGGGGATCATCACCTTCCACAGGTATTTCAGGTCGGAGGTGCCGTCCACCCGGGCGGCCCGGTACAGCTCGTCGGGCACCTGTTCAAAGCTCTCCTTCAGCAGGTAGATGTAAAACACCGAGGTGATGGAGGGCAAAATCAGGCCGGTGAAGCTGTTGCGCAGGTCCAGGTTGGTGATGGTGACAAAGTTGGTAATGACCACCAGCTCGCTGGGAATCATCATCATGGACAAGAACAGGGCGAACACCAGGTTTTTCCCCCGGAACTCCAGCCGGGCAAAGCCGTAGGCCGCCAGGGTGCTCACCGCCACCATAATCCCTGTGGTGATGACGGCGAAGATGAGGGTATTGACCAGGTACCGGCCCAGGGGGACGGCGGTAAAGACCTGCCAGTAATTTTCCAGGGTGGGGGCCAGGGTGAACAGGACGGGGATGTGCTCGGCGTTGTAGGCGGAGTAGCTTTTCAGGGAGGTGAGCACCATCCAGTAGAAGGGGAACAGCACCATCACCGCCCACACGCCCAGGGCGCAGTAGGTCACGGCCAGGCGCACCCGCCGCCTCCGCCCCGCCTCCCGGCTTAAAACATGGGAATCCGTATTACGTTTCACGGCGCACCTCTCAATTCTCAAGCTGCCGCCGGCTGACCAGCAGGTTGATGCAGGTGATGGTCAGCACGATGACAAACAGGATCATGGCGGCGGCAGAGGCATAGGAGGGGTATCCGCCGCTGTCTCCGTAAAGCATATCGTACACATAGCCCACGATGGTGTTCATGCCGGCGGCGTTCAGGTCGGTGCCGAACAGGGCCACGGCGTCGCTGTAGGCCTTGAAGGCGCCGATAAAGCCGGTAATCACCAGATAGACGATCATGGGGGCGATCAGGGGCAGGGTGATGCGGAAAAAGATCCGCGTCCGGGAGGTGCCGTCCACCCGGGCGGCCCGGTAATAATCCTGGTTGACCGAGGCAAGGGCGCTGGTCAGCACCAGGATTTTAAAGGGCATCACCGTCCACACGGTGTAAAAGCACAGCACAAACATCTTGGCCCAATAGGGGCCGTCGATAAAGTCCACGCTCTGCCCCCCAAACCAGGTAATCAGCAGATTCACCAGCCCGTCGGTATACTCCGTTTTCTGGAACAGGGCCATAAACACCAGGCCCACCGCCAGGGTATTGGTCACATAGGGCAGGAAATACACCGTCTGGAACAGCTGGCGCAGGGGCCGGATGGAGCTGAGGGCGGTGGAGATGGCCAGGGCCAGGCAGGTGGACACCGGCACGGTGATGGCCACCAGGATCAGGGTATTTTTCAGCGCCTGAAGGAAGTAGGGGTCGTGGAGGACATACAGGTAGTTATATCCGCCCACACCCCAGTAGGTCTGGGAGGCGAAATTATACCCCTCCTCCACAGAATAGATCAGCACGTCAACCAGCGGGTAGACCAGAAAAGCGGCCAGCAGCAGGGTGGCGGGCAGAAGATAGAGCCAGGCTTTCCTTTCGTTTCGGTTCATGGAGCGCACTCCTCCTTCCCGGCGGTCAGACGCCCGCCTCAGGCAGGGGGATGCGCACGCCGTCCTCCCGCCGGAAGAGGAACACCTTGTCCGGACGCAGGGCAAAGCCCACCGTTTCCCGGCTGCTGTCCACCTGGCGGTCCGGGTCCAGGATGGCCCGCACCTGGCCGGACTGGCAGGCGGGGTGGGCGCACACCGCGCTCATATCCCGGCCCAGCACCTCCACCCGGTCCAGGGCGCAGGCCAGCGGCCCATCCTCCCGCAGGAGGAAGCCCTCCGGCCGCACGCCCGCCCAAACCGGCTGGTCGGCCACGCCGGGGGCAGGCAGCACCGGCACGCCCCCCAGGCACAGGCTGCCGCCCTCAACCCGCCCCTGGAACACATTGATGGGGGGCAGGCCCAGGAACTTGGCCACAAACAGGTTGGCAGGGTCGTCATACACCTGCTGGGGCAGCCCCTGCTGCATAAGGACGCCCTCCTTCATTACCACAATCCGGTCGGAAATGCTCATGGCCTCCTCCTGGTCGTGAGTGACGAAAATGGTGGTGATCCCCGTTTTTTTCTGGATGCGGCAGATCTCCTCCCGGGTCTGCAGGCGCAGCCGGGCGTCCAGATTGGACAGCGGCTCGTCCAGCAGCAGCACCCGGGGGGTCTTTACCAGGGCGCGGGCGATGGCCACCCGCTGCTGCTGGCCGCCGGACAGCTCCCTGGGCCTGCGGTCCAGCAGCTCCTCAATCTGCACCAGGGCGGCGGCTTCCACCGCCCGGCGGCGCATCTCCTCCCTGGACAGCCGCTGCTCCCCCTTCAGATTTTCCAGGGGGAACAGGATGTTTTGCAGCACCGTCAGGTGCGGGTACAGGGCGTAGTTCTGAAACACCATCCCCACCCCCCGCAGCTCTGGGGGCAGGTCGGTCACGTCCTCCTCCCCGAAGAAAATCCGACCCTCCGTTGGGGCCTCCAGCCCACAGATCATATTCAGCGTGGTGGATTTTCCGCACCCGGAGGGGCCCAGCAGCCCCACCAGCGTCCCGTCCGGCACCCGGACCGTCAGGTCCTGCACCGCAGTGGTCTCCCCCTGGTTCTTCCTGCCGCGGCCGGGGAATCGCTTTGTAATCCCTTCCAGTCTGATTTCCATTGACTCCATCTCCCAAACCATTGACGCCGACTCCCTCCCCGGTGGGGGCGGAGGTCAGTTTATCTGAATCCAACGGTGCCATTATACCGAATTTTCCCCCAGGTCACAAGGCCCTCCCCCAGGTTTTCCCTGATCCGGCAAAAGAACCCCCCGGAAAAGCGCCGTCCCAGGCGCTTTTCCGGGGGGAGCGTGGGTTTTTCGCTCATTGGGCCACGCCCAGCTGGGCCAGCCAGTCCATGGTTTCCCGGGACAGGGAAATGGAGCCCATATTCTCCTGGTTCCACTGGAGCAGCAGCTGGTACAGCCCCTCCAGGCCGGACAGCCAGGCCTGATCCTCCGCCTGGAAGTAGCCCCGCACCAAATCGAAGGCCTGCTGCCACGCCCCGGCGTTGGCGGACACATAGCGGACGTACTTCTCCACCATGGCAAAGCCCCGCTCCGTGTTGCCCAGTTGGAAATAATACTGGGCCAGGTAGAGGGGGATGGTATTGGAGTCCACCTGCTCCAGGCGCTGGGCATACTGGGCCGCCTTTTCATGGATCTCCGTATATTCCGCCTCCACCCCGGTGCTGCTGGCCACATAGGAGGTCATATAGTCCGCCCATTCGAAGCGATCCAGCCGGATGGCGCTTTCCAGGGCGTCAAAGCTGTTCTCCCGCTCCACCAGGGACTTGGCGTAAAGGTTGCCTCCGATCAAAACGCTGTAAATCAGCACCAGGACAGCGGGGGCCCAGATCACCCCCCGCTTTGCCGCCAGCCCCTTCACCGGCAGAGGCAGGGTCTGGCCGCAGCACAGGACAATCAGCCCCAAAACCCCCAGAGCCAGGGGGAGGTAGGCGTAGTAGGAGAACACCACCTCCACCGCCCCATGTCCGGCCATAAACACCAGCGCGCCGCCCAGGGCCGCGGTAAGGGGATGGGAGGTCTCCTCCGGCAGACGCCGGGACTTGATGATCGCAGCCAAGGCAACCGCCAGCATTCCTACAAACAGGATCAGCCCCACCACGCCGGTTTCCACCAGGGTCTGGACATAGTGGTTATGGGCGTACTTGGTCTCATAGTAGAAGGACTGCACACTGACAATCCCGTTTTCAAAGGCTCCCATACCCAGTCCAACCACAGGGCTGCGCTGGAACAGCTTCATGCCGTCCTCAAAGAACACCAGCCGCTGGATGGCGTTCTGGTTGGCCCACAGGCCCTGAAGGCGGTTGGCCACAAAGTCGGGCAGCAGGGTGTAATTCAGGGGGAACTCCACCGTCTCCCCGCCCCCCGTCAGGGCGAACCGCTCCACTGTCACGGAATCGCCCGCCGTCAAATTGGCGTAGACCACAATGCTGTCCTCCGGGACGGTGACCTCCGCCCCGTCGGCGGGGCCGGAATACAGCACCGTGGAGGTGTGCATCATGGTGTCCTCCCGGTTCTGGCTTTCCAGGGTGACGTTAACCGCGCCGTCCCCCTCCACAGCGATGGTGTAGGTCCCGGGCTGGGGATAGGCCGCCCGGCGCAGGGTCTCCCCCTGCTCCACCACGGCGGGCCCGGTCAGCCCCATGGCAGCGGCGGCAAATCCCGCCAGCGCCACCAGCACAGCCGCCACCAGGATGGGGACTACCCGGGTATGACTGGCCAGCACCTCCCCCAGGCGGCGGCCGACAAACCGGTCTGCCGCCCACAGGGCCCCGGACCCCAGGATCACGCAGGCCATGGGGATGGGCTGGAAGCCAGACCACTCCACCAGGGAGGTGGCGGACACCGCCGCCACGCCCACTCCGCTGATGACCAGGGTCTCCACCATCAGCACCAGCAGGGCGCCCCGGCGCTGCTTCCGCTCCAGCAGCAGGTAGGCCAGAAAGCCCACCGCGATGGTGGCGCTGCCGCCCATGCTGAAGGCCAGCAGGAAGGCCATGGCGTTGATAAACAGGCAGACCAGGTGGACGCTGCGCTCCTTCCCCGTCCGGGCGGTGGTGGCCAGCCCCAGGGCAAGGAACACCCCGATACCCATGCACCCGGCAAACACGTTGGGGGTGTTGAACATGGAATTCATACGGATACCCACCTCCACCGGGATGATGGAGGCATAGTCCTGGCTGAACAGGGACAGCAGCCCCAGCACCGGCGTGCTGATCCAGTGGGTGGACAGCAGGTCAATGCTGACCAGGCCGGCAATGGCAGCCGCCCCTTCCAGCGCCGCGGCCGCCCTCCGGCCCAGGCTCTGGCCCTCCCCCCTGGAGAGGGCCAGCACCACCAGCATGCCGCAGTAGGCAACCAACAGCGCCGCAAACAGCCGCAGGGCGAACTTGCCCGACACGGCATACAGGGTAGAGGCGCCGTTCATCACCACCCACAAGGTCACTGCCAGGAAGGGGACGTTCAGCAGCCGGCCCTCCAGCCCCCTCCGTCCCGCCAGCAGGGCGGCCAGGGCACAGGCCGCCGCCGCCAGGGCAAGCCCCTTGGCGGTGGACACGCTGCTCAGGCACATCACCAAAAAACATACCGCCATGGACCCGCCTGTCAGGCAGACCCACTTCCACTGATTATCCACCGACGCCGCCTTGGGCCTCGGGCTTCTACGGCTTGCCATAGCGTTCCTCCCATTCACCGGCCTCTTGCGCCGGATGCATTACCTGGGGTATTGTACCACAGTTTTCCTCATTCGTCTATCTGGCCCTGTCCGGCGTGCAGCTTCTCCTGGTTGATTATCCCTTTTGTCAGGGTCATGAGCAAGATTTTCAGGTCGAAGAAAAAGCTCCAGTTTTCGATATAGTAGATGTCGTACCGGACCCGCTCCTCAATGGAGGTGTCCCCCCGCAGGCCGTTGACCTGGGCCCACCCCGTGATGCCGGGGCGCACCTGGTGCTTGACCATGTACAGGGGGATTTCCTCCTTGAACTGCTGGACATAGTGGGGCACCTCCGGCCTGGGGCCCACCAGGCTCATGTCCCCCTTCAGGACGTTGAACAGCTGGGGCAGCTCGTCCATGGAGCACTTGCGCAAAAAGGCGCCAAACCGGGTCTTTCTGGGGTCAGAATTCCGGCTCCATCCGGTATCCTCCCGGTCGTTGACCCGCATAGACCGGAACTTATACATCAGGAACGTCTTTTTGTTCCGTCCCACCCGTTCCTGCTTGAAGATGATGGGGCCCGGCGAGGACAGGCGCACCCCCACAGCCGCCGCCAGCATGATGAGGGAGGTACACACAATCAGCACCGCGGAGGCCACCACGTCAAACACCCGCTTAACCGCCCCGTTGATCCAGTTGTCCAGGGGGATATACCGAATGTTCATCAGGGGGATGCCGTCCATGTTGTCAAACTGGGGATTGGAGGGGATATACTCGGCGTAAAAGGGGATCATGGTCAGCTTCACCCCGTCCTTTTCGCACAGCTCGATGACCTCCCGGGTATAGCGGAACTCCTCCGCCGGCAGGGCCACCACCACCTCATCCGGACGCCGCCGCTCCAGCACCTTTTCCAGGCTGCCCACCCGGCCCAGGTAGGGTACGCCCGGGATGGAATCATGGTCGGCCACATATCCGTCCACCAGGTATCCATACTCCTTCTGCTGGCGCACCACCTTCACATACCGGGCCGCCATATGGCTGTCCCCAACCAGGATCACATGCTTTTGATTGAACCCCTTCTGGCGGAAGTACCGCAGGATCAGCCGCAGGCAGACCCGCTTGGCGCTCATCCCCGCAAAGGACAGCAGGCAAAAAATCACCAGCGTGGCACGGGAGTAGTTGATGCCCTTATATAGGAACAATATGGTCTGAATCAGGGCGAAATTCAGCGCGCAGCCCAGGAAAACCCGGCCGATCTCCCACTCAATGGTGCGCTTGCGCAGGGACTGGTACAGCCCCATGGCGGCGAATGCCATCAGATGGCAGGGAATCAAAAACAGCAGGAGGAGAAAATAATTTTCCAGGGGGACCGAAATAATACCCCCGGACAGCAGGTAAAAGCGGATGGCGAAGGCTGCTGGCATGGCAAACAGCAAAATCACGCCGTCCAGCAGCACGTTGATCCCGTTGAGCGCCCGCTGGTTTTCTTTAATCATGCCTGTGGACCTCCTCCCTCAAAGCCGGGCCGCCGGCTCCTTTGTCTCCAGGGGCAGCAGCCTTTCGTACTCCCCCATCACCTGGGGCAGCACCCGCTCCAGGCAGTAGGCCTCCACCGCCTGCCTGCCCCGGCTGCCCAGCTCCGCCCGGCGGGCAGCATCTTCCGCCAAGGCGGCCACACAGCCGGCGCAGGCCCGCCAGTCCCCGTAGGGGTAGAGCAGCCCGGCCTGGGAATGCTCCAGCAGATCCGTATGCCCCTTCACCCGGCTGGCCACCACCGGCAGGCCATAATACATAGCCTCCATCACATTGAAGGGCAGCCCCTCGCTGCGGCTGGCGGAGACAGCCACATCCGCCGCCCCGTACCAGCCCGCCATTCCAGACACCTGGCCGGGAAACAGCACCCGCTGCCCCAGGCCCAGCTCCTCAGCCAGCTCCCTGCACCCCTCCAGCAGCTCCCCCTGGCCCGGCAGGGCCAGCTTGACCTGGGGCGGCAGCTCTTTCAGGGCACGAAGCAACACATGCTGGCTCTTCCGGTGGGAAAACTCCGCGCCATACAGCAGCAGGAGGTCCTCCTCCCCCACGCCCCACGCCCGGCGCATCTCCCGCCGCTGCGCGTCAGGGACAGGGGGCAGCAGCCGGGGGTCCAGGCCCATACCCGGGATCTCCGTCACACGCCTGCCCAGCTTATGTACCGCGGCATAGTGGGTGTCCCAGGCGTTCATGGTCATCAGCAGGTCGGTCACCGGGGCGGTCAGCCGCTCCGCCAGCGCCAGGACCTTGTCCTTCCCCCTGGACTCCCCCGCCCCGAACAGGTACCCGTGGCAGGTGCAGGCCACCTTGGTCTTTCCCTTCCGCCCCCATACCGCCAGGCGGGTAAAGCAGGAGGCCAGCGCCGTGTGGCAGCTAATCAGGTCATAGCCCTCCCGGGCAATCAGCCCGCTCAGCTGTCTCAGTGCCGCCCCGTTCCTCCAGGAGAGCATCTGCTTTTCAAAGGGCACGTCCACAACCCGGTGTGCCTCCGGCAGCTCCATGGGCGCGCCGCCGCAGGCCACATGAACCGTCCACCCCATCCGGCGGAATTGGGCCAGGTAGGGCCGGTGGAAGTGGTAAATGTGGGAATAGGTGGATGCGGTAAACAGGATTTTCGGCATAGTCCGCTCCTTCTTCGGTGCTGATTCCGTCCTTCCGGGGGCTTGGGACCATGGCAGGCCGGGAAGCAATCTGTCTCATTGTAGCATATAACCGTGAAAAAGAAAAGGTGGGGCACCCAGACAAAAAAATCCTGCCGAACCCCGCATAGGGGTTCGGCAGGATCAAGGGACAGTCTGTCAGCTCTGACCCGCCAGCTTGGAAAACTGGGTCAGAATCACCGCAGCCTGGGCCCGGGTGGCAGAGCCCCGGGGGCTGAGGGTATGGGCGTCGGTGCCGGAGATCAGGCCCTCCGCCAGCGCCCAGCTGACGGCGTCCACGGCGTAGGCGGACACCTGCCCGGCGTCGGAATATCCGTCCAGCGCTGCCCGGGCGGTTACATCCCAGCCGCGGTAGGCCGCGTAGCCCCGGAGAATCACCGCCAGCTGCTCCCGGGTAATGGGGTCGTCAGGCCCAAACACCCCATCCCCATAGCCGGAAACAATCCCGTTGGCGCTGGCCCAGGCCACCGGGTCGGCAAACCACTGGCCGGGGCGCACATCGGTGAAGGACTGGCCGCCGGACACGGCGGGCGATCCGTCCATGGCATACAGGATGGTGACAATCATGGCCCGGCTGGTGGTCACGTTGGGGGAGAAGGTTCTGTCCCCAGTGCCGCCCATCAGCCCCTGCTGGTACACGTAGCTGACCGCCTGGGCGTACCAGCTGTCCGCCGGCACATCGTCAAAGGGCGGCCGCTCCTGGGGCGGCTGGGTCTCCTCCTCCCCTCCGGAGGGCGTGCCGGTACCGGAGCCGCCGCTGCCGGAGCCGCTTCCGGAGCCGCCGCCGCTGCCGCCGGTGCCGGGCTTCTCGTCCTCACCGGGATCGGGTGTGGGGTCCGGGTCAGGCTCAGGCTCGGGGTCAGGCTCGGGCTCAGGGTCGGGCTCAGGGTCGGGCTCCGGATCAGGGTCTGGATTGGAGGTGTCCTCGTCCTCTCCCAGGGTTGGGAACAGCTGCTCCGCCGCGCTGGGGTCCAGCACCTTCAGGTTAAAGCCCCCCTCCACGGTGAACAGGCTCCCCTCATCCGCAGACAGGGTACCCAGCACCAGGGTGCCCGTCTGCGTCAGCACACCGGACTTGGCCGTGATGTAAATGGTAACCTGGCCGCCATCCTGCCTGGCGGTGGCATAGACCACGCCGGGGGTCAGCTCCTGGTGGGGCAGGTAGGTGTAGGTTGCCCCCTCCTCCGAAAGGGTCAGGGTGATCTGCAGGCTCTGGCAGTCGGCGGGCAGGTTGGCCATGGCCACCTCCTGGCTGGCGGCCTCCTGTGTGGAGACCACCAGCTTGGGGAGGCCGGCCGCCGCAGAGGTCAGCACCATAGACGCCGTCATGGCCAAAGTGGTCAGCAGCGATAGAAATGCTCTCTTACGCACGTTCATCCTCCGTTCTCTTACTGGGCGCCGCCCACAAGCTCAATGAGGGGCAGATCCACCGGCGTCTCATCGTCCCCGCCGTCGGGGAAGCTGATCCACAGGGTCTGGCTGGTCACGCGCTTGCTGTCGGCATTATCCGGGTCGTCCGTGCGGTAAAACACCGCCCGGATCTCCATGGGGTAGGCGTCGGTGACGCCGTCAAGGCTGTTGAGGGCCTTCTCCTCCTCCAGGTTGGGGACAAAGAGGAAGAACCCGTCGCTGGTGTCGCTCACCGCGCCGTCAGCGGGGATTTCAGCCAGCAGATACTGCTCACCGGCCATTGTCCGCTGGATAAAGGTGGCGCCGCTCTGGGAGGCGTCGCCCGCCTCCGGGGTGGTGTTGTACCGGGCCTCAATCTCCACGTAGTTGTACACAGGGTTGCCCCGGTAGGTGCCCAAAATCACCAGGGTTCCGGCAGGGATGTCCCCATAGGCGTCCTTGAGCACGCCCACGGCCGCGCCGTCATAGAAGTCCACCCGGTCGCCGGGGTAGTCCAGCAGCTGGACGCCGGCGTCCGCGGGAATTCCGGTCACCTCAATAACCGCCAGGTCGTAGGTCCAGATCCGGGTGTCGGAGCTGTCCGCCCCGGGCTTGGTAAAGTAGGCCACCAGCTCATCGCCGGAAAGGGACCCGGTTTTCACCGTCATCCACTCCCCGTCCGCCTGGGCCTTGCCCCGGACGGTGTACTCCCCGGTGAGCTGGCTGCCGGTCACCTTGATGCCGGTGACGGCAACCGGCTGGTCCCCCTTCATGGTGAAGGTAACCACCTCGGCGTCCCGGTCCATGGTGTAAACATCCTGGGAGATGGTCTTGTCATAGGCCACCCGGACCTCCCGGCTCTCCGCCTCCCGGCCCAGGTTGCCCAGCTTGTCCACGGGGACCACGGAATAGGTATAGGTCAGGTTGTTGGCCGCACCCAGGTCGTCCACATAGGCGTCCTCGGTGGTGAAGGCGATCACTGTGCCGTTGCGGCGGATCTCATAGCCCAGGATGTTTTCCTCATCCGTATGGCTCATGGTCAGCGTCACCTTCTGCTCCTCCACCCTGGCACTCACAGAGGCTGTGCCGGCGGCGGCAGCGCCGCCCTCCAGGCGGTAGGTGCGGGAGGCGTCGTCCAGGTACCAGATGGCCCGCTCCTCAGCGGGGTAATCGGACAGGATGTCCTTAGCTCCCTCGCCCAGGGTCATGCCCCAACGGGTAAAGAACTCCGTCAGGTCCCGCTGGGCCACCTGGGCGGCAACCAGCGCCACCCGCTCGTCATAGGTGTAGCCGGCGTAGGCCCCCGACTTCCACAGGCGGAAGAACTGGTTATAGAAGGCCAGGGGCTGGTCGGCGCCGTCATAGGCCAGATGCAGCTGCCAGTACATGCCCAGCTGGACAAATACATTGTTTGCCGCGCCGGGGCGTCCCTGGGCCACCTTGCTGAAGATATCCGCCCAGCGTCCGTCCTCCGTCAGGCGGGTGTCCAGGGTCATGGCGCCGCCGTCCCAGGCCTGGAGGGCCAGGGAATAGATGTTGTTGGTCACCTCAGCCCGGCCCAGCTTGTCCATATTGTGGCCAATCTCATGGGCGATGCCCCAGCCGAACAGGCCGTTTTGATTGCCCTGTCCGGTAACGGAGGTGGGCTGCCCCTGCACCAGGGCGGAGGTGGAGCCGTAGCCCACACCGATATGGTTTCCGGCGGCGTACATGAACGCGCCGGCAAACATCCGCATGTAACGGATATTCTGGCGGGTGGTCATGGGATATTGGCAGCCGGCCAGGTCCGCGTCCGCATCCAGGATGCCCTGCACCTTGTTGGCGATGAAGAGCTCCTCCTCCCAGGCCAGGACGCTGCCGTACAGCGTCTGGAGCATGGCCTGCTCATCCCGGTTGACCCCCTTCAGCCCGGCCAGCACCTGGTCGGCGGGGAGGGACAGCAGCCCTCGTCCATGCCGTACCAGCCGGACAGCTCCAGCACCGGCATCTGGTACACGCCGCTGCCGCCCCGGATCTGAATGCGGATCTCCTCCGGGCTGTCGCCGGCATAGGTCAGGTAGAGCATCCCGCCCCGGGCGGCGCTGAGGCTGCCGATTTTCTCCACGGTGATGTAGTTGCGGCCGTTTTTCAGCTCCACAGCCTTACCCTGCCACACGCCGGACTCGCCGTAGAACTGGGTGGGCACCACATAGACCGGCTGGTCGCCGGGCAGCTGGGCATAGACCGCCACAACGGAACCGGCATTGGCGGTAATCCCCAGGGGCTGGAGGGCGCTGGCGCTCTGGCCGGCGGCCTGGTCAGCCTGTGCGGAGGCGCTGCGGCTCTGGAAGCCGTCCTTCACCAGACCCAGGGCGGAGGCATCCCCCGCCAGCAGGGACTGGGCCAGGGCCAGCTCGTCCTTCAGCCGGGCCAGATCCAGATAGAAGCTGCCCAGAGCGGACAGCCGCTGGGACAGGGCGTCAATCTGGCTCGCATCCACGCCGCTGTTCAGGGTGGTGTAGGCATCATCGGCAAACAGGGCGGCGATGTCGTCGGCCAGGGTATCGCTGTTGTAGAAGGCAATCTCGGAGATGCTCACCCGGGGGCCGCCGGTTTTTTCTCCCAGGGCCAGGGTAACGCTCTTTACGTCCTTGGTCTCGGGGAAGGTGAGAATATAATAGTCGCTGCCGGTGATGTTCACGCCGTCCCGGTAGTAGGTGGCAAGCACGCTCCCGTCCTCCCCATACAGGGTGACGGTATAGTTGGCGATGCGGTTTTTATAGACCGCGTCCAGATAGGGCACCACCAGCAGGTAGTTCATATCATGGGTGTCGCGGAAGGTATAGGTGATTCTGCTGTCATCCCACCAGTTAGCGGCAATCCAATAGGTGTTGGGGTCTCCGTCCACCAGATGGTCAACGGTAAACTGGGGGCAGAGGCTCCCATTTACATTTTCGGGGTTCTTCATGACAACGGAGATAATCTCCTCCCGGTCAATCCGGTTGTCCTCCGGCAGGGCGGGCATGTCAAAGCCCTCCTTCTCCGGCGTGCCCTGGGCCTTGTCAGAGGCGGGCCCCACGCCGCGGAGGTTGCCCGCCTTGATGACCACATCATAGGTGGTGCCGTTGGTCAGGCCGGTAATCACGGCGGAGGTGGCGGTCAGGTTTCCGCCCCAGGCCAGGTAGTCCCCCTCCCCCTGAGCCCGGTAAAACACCTGGTAGAAGGAGGCGTCCTTGGTCTTGCCCCAGCTGACGCGGAGGGCCCCGTCGGCGGCCTCAACCCGGATATTGGAGGGCGCGCCCGGGACGGCGGCCGGCACCGGGACGGCGGACAGCACGGCGGAAGGGGTCCCCCGCCAGTCGCCGTTGACGGCGGTGACCTGGAAGTAGAAGGTCTGGTTGTTTTCCAGCCCGGAGATCACCGCCCGGTTGCCGCTTACCGTCAGGCTTCCGTCCAGGCTGCCCTGATTCCGGCCATAGGCCACCTGGTAGCCGGTCACGTTGGGCAGGGATTCCCACACCAGCGTCACCTCGCCGTCTCCAGGAGTGGCAGCCAGGCCCTTTACCTGGGTATCCTCCCGGATGGCGTCGGAGACGATATCCTTCAAAAACTCAATCTGGGTGACGGTGGCAAACTCCGGCTTCTCGCCGGCCTGTCCCTCCACCCGGGTCACCTGGATGGTCACCTTCTTCACCGGCACCTTGGCACCCAGGTTGATGGTCACCACGGTCTGTCCCGCTGTCCGGCCCAGGGCGTACACCCCCTGGGGCGCCGAAGCCTGGAAGGGGATGGACAGGGTCTCCCCCTCCTCCGTCTCCACCAGAGCCACACCCTCCTGGATGGCGCCGTTGGCGCTGGGGGTGGTGATGGAGATCTCGCTCATCTCCACGGCCTCCGCCAGGACAATGGGGATGGCCAGGTCACCGCCGCTCTCAGCGGGGGCGACGGTCACGGCCTCCTCCCCGGTAAACAGGTTGTTCAGATCGCCGGTCACCTGCAGCTGGCCGGCGTCCACAGCGGCGGCCACAATGGCCGCGGTGGAAAAGACGCGGGGGGTACCCTGCACGTCCATCGTCTTGTTCACGTAGGACAGGTCCACAATGTCCACCAGGCCGTCGCCGTTGAGGTCATAAACCTCCAGCTCCTCCGCCAGGCCCAACTGCCCGTCCATAGCGATCAGATCGTCGGTGGTAACCGCCCCGTCCCCGGTGACATCGCCCAGGGAAAAGGTGCCGTCCCCCGTGCTCATCACCACGTGCTGGGAGTAGTCCTTCAGCTCAACCGGTACGGTGCAGGGCACATAGCCCTCCCCCGACACGGTCATGGCGTAGGCCCCCAGGGGCAGCCCGGAGAGCTTCACCCGGCAGTATCCCAGCTGATCCTCCGTTGTCAGGGCGACGCCCTGGACGTTCTGCTTCTCAACAGATACCTGAAGCCCCTCGCAGCCTTCGGTCTGCCCGTCAGCCAGGGAGACGGTCATGGTTCTGCCCACCCCCCGCAGGGTCAGCTGGACAGCCCGGCTGTCCACCTCCTCCACCCGCTGGGGCAGATCAAAGGCCAGGGTCAGGGCAATGGAGCCGGTGGCCTGAGTTACCGTGGGCAACCCCTCTGTGTACGTCTCCGCCCTGCCGGTCACCGGCAGAGCGAAGGAGCACAGGGAGGCCGTCATCGTCACGCTAAGCAGGCCGGATATCACACGGCTGGCTTGCTTTTTCATGGTCAACCATCCTCTCTTTTCCTTTGTTTTCCATTCGTTCCAGACAGTACCGCCCATGCGCCCCACAGGCGCAAAGCATGGGGAAGGCCGGCACACAGGCCGGCGCCGCAGGCGGAATCATCCGGTGGCGCCGGGGGCCCAGCGCCACCGATATCTCACACGCACGCCCCCGATTGTACCCGATATTCCTACCTTTTTCAAGGGTAATATACGCAATTTTCCATTCTTATAGGGGATGGTAATTTTTCATCCATTTCCTATGGGTTTTCTATGTAAGTGCACAACCCACCTCCGGCCGACGCCATGCATCAGGCCCCCGCCTTCCGGATGGGTACCCGGCGGCGGGGGCCTGCGTCGTCAGTTTTTATGGTTTTTCTGGTACAGGATATTCAGCCCTTTCAGCAGCAGGTCCCGCTCCAGCTTCATCTCTCTCTTGCACAGGGGGGCGATGAACTGGGCCATGCCGCCGGTGGCCACCACGGTCACAGGCTTGCCCAGCTCCTCCTCGATGCGGTCCAGCATCCCGTCCAGCATGGCGGCGGCCCCGTACATAATGCCGCTGCGCATACATTCCACGGTATTTTTGCCAATCACCCGGCGGGGCTTGTCCAGCTGGATGCCGGGCAGCTGGGAGGCCCGGCTGGACAGGGCCTCGGCGGACACCCGCACGCCGGGGATGATGCAGCCGCCCAGATACGTGTTGCCGCTGTCCACAATCTCGATGGTGGTGGCGGTGCCCATGTCCACCAGGGCCAGCGGGGGCCGGTACTCCTGAAGGGCGGCCACGGCAATCACAATCCGGTCGCTGCCCACGGAGCCGGGATCATCCATTTGGATGTTCAGCCCGGTTTTAATCCCGGGGCCCACCACCATGGGGCTGAGCCCGGTGAGCTTTACAAGCCCGGTGCGCACCGCGTTGAACACGGGGGGCACCACGGAGGAAATGATGCAGCCCTCCACCTCTTTTACCGTTACGCCGAACAGATCCAGCATATTTTTGATTTCCACGCCGTATTGATCGGAGGTCTTGATCCGGTCCGTGGCAATCCGGGCCTCGAACCGAATCCGGTCGTCCTCAATCCCGCCGATGACAATATTGCTGTTGCCAATGTCAATGGCCAAGAGCATCCCTTTCACCTCAGCTATGTATCCCCCGGCAGCCCGGAGGCCAAATTTACCCGCCCCGGGAATTCCCGCTTCCCGGCTCTTAACCGTGTCATTATAACCAATCCCATCCTTATTTGCAAGGACTTCCCCAGGATTTTTCTCCTCTCTTTACACCGGGAAATTTCTGTGTCATAATGCGGATATAGGGTGCGCCCGGCCTTTGTCGGGCGTGCTGAACGTTCCGACTTCTTTGAAAATGAGGGATACGCCATGCTACAGGGAAAAACCGTCCTGCTGGGTGTGACCGGCGGCATCGCTGCATACAAGGCGGCGGCGCTGGCCTCCGCCCTGGTCAAGCTCCACTGCCAGGTTGAGGTGGTCATGACCCAAAACGCCACCCAGTTCATCACCCCCCTGACCTTTGAACAGCTCACCGGACGGAGGGCCATGGTGGACACCTTTGACCGGGGTTTTGTCCACCAGGTGGAGCATATCTCCCTGGCCCACCGCACCGACCTGGTGCTGGTGGCCCCCGCCACCGCCAACGTGTGCGCCAAGCTGGCCCACGGCCTGGCGGACGACATGCTCACCACCACCATTTTGGCCTGCCGCTGTCCCAAGCTCATCGCCCCGGCCATGAATACCAACATGTTTGAAAACCCGGTGACCCAGGACAACCTGGACACCCTCCGCCGCTACGGCTGGGAGGTCATCGCCCCCGCCTCCGGCCGCCTGGCCTGCGGCGATGTGGGGGCGGGCAAGCTGCCGGAGCCGGAGACGCTGCTGCAGCACGTGCTGCGGGTGCTGGCTCTGCCCCATGACCTGGAGGGCAAGCGGGTTCTGGTCACCGCCGGCCCCACCCAGGAGTCCCTGGACCCTGTGCGCTACCTCACCAACCACTCCACCGGCAAGATGGGCTATGCCATCGCCCGGATGGCCATGCTCCGGGGGGCCCAGGTCACTCTGATCTCCGGCCCCACCGCCCTCACCCCGCCTCCCTTTGTGGAGGTGGTGGACGTGGTGTCCGCCCAGGACATGTTTGAGGCGGTGGCTGCCCGGGCTGCCCAGGCGGATTTCATCTTCAAGGCGGCCGCCGTGGCCGATTACACCCCCGCCGATTACTGCGACGACAAAATCAAGAAAAAGGACGGCGACCTGTCCATCCCCCTGCGGCGCACCCAGGACATCCTGCAATACCTGGGGGAGCACCGGACGCCTGGCCAGGTGATCTGTGGTTTTTCCATGGAGACCCGGGACATGGTGGAAAACAGCCGGGCCAAGCTGGAGAAAAAGCGGGTGGATATGATCTGCGCCAATAATCTGAAGGTGGCCGGGGCCGGCTTCGGCGTGGACACCAACATCATCACCCTCATCACCCGGGACGGCGCCCAGGAGCTGCCCCTCCTGTCCAAGGAGGAGGCCGCCGGACGGATTCTGGACGCGGCCATGGCCTGCGCCCGAAGCTAACCCCGCGCCCGCCTGACCGCGGAACAGCCAACGAAAACTCACCCACACATTTCCCGCCGCCGGTCCGCCCTCCCAGGGGCGGACGCCGATCAAAGGGGGCCATTCGGATGAAAGGAAACCGTCTTACATCCCTGATTTCCCTGGTGCTCAGCTGCCTGTTGTGCAGCATCGCGGTCAACTGGGTCGCCCTGCCCAACGGCTTCGTGGTAACCGGCGTGACCGGCCTGTCCATGACGCTGGCCGCCTTCCTGCATATCAACTACGCCCTGATTTATTACGCCTTTACCCTGCTGATCCTGCTGCTCACCGCCCTGGTGCTGGGGAAAGGGGAGGTATCCAGCATACTGTTCCTCTCCGTGCTCTACCCCGCTGTGCTGTGGGTGCTGAACCTGGTTCAGGTGGAAATCATTCTGGAGGATAAGCTGGTGGCCGTGCTGCTGTACGGCGCCATCTCCGGCATAGGCGGCGGGCTGGCCTACCGCCTGGCCTACTCCTACGGCGGGCTGGACACCATGTCCAAGATCCTGCGGAAAAAATTCCTCCCCTTCATTTCCATGAAGAGCGTGATGCTGGGGCTGGACTGCCTGGTGATGCTCACCATGCTCACCGCCTTCTCCCTGGACGCGGTGGCCTACGCCCTGGTGGGGCAGATCCTGTACGTCAACTGCATCAACTACGTGATCTTCAACATGGGGCCCAAGCTGTTTGAAATCCAGATCGTTTGCAGCAAGCCGGAGGAGATTGAGGACTTCATCATCAACCAAATCCACAAAAGCACCACCATCTATCACGTCATTGGCGGCTACTCCAAGGAGGCCAAGATCCAGCTGGACTGTGTGTGCAACTCCCGGGAGTATGTCCAGCTGCGGGAGTTCATCCGGGACAGCGGGCAGGACTGCTTTATCAAGGTTTTCCCCCTGACCCACGTATTCGGCCACAACAAGGATTTCCGCCAGCTGGACGACCAGACACTTTAAGGAGACATTGACCCATGGACCAGCACATCCAACAGCTTTCCCAAGAATTCAACCGCCCGGCGGAGCACATCGTCAATGTGCTCCGCCTTTTGGAGGAGGGGGCCACCATCCCCTTCATCGCCCGGTACCGCAAGGAGCTCCACGGCTCCATGGACGACCAGCTGCTGCGGCAGCTGGCTGACCGGGCCCAGTACCTCAAGGGCCTGGCCCAGCGCCGGGCGGAGGTATGCGCCGCCATCGACAGCCAGGGCAAGCTGACCGATGAGCTGGCCCAGGCCATCCAGTCCGCCGCCACCCTGGCGGAGGTGGAGGACCTGTACCGCCCCTTCAAGCAGAAGCGGCGCACCCGGGCCACCGTGGCCAGGGAGAAGGGGCTGGAGCCCCTGGCCCAGCTGCTGTTTGCCCAGCAGCGGGACTGCCCGCCCCCTCAGCAGGCCGCGGCGGACTATGTCAACCCCCAGCTGGGGGTGGAGACGGCGGAGGAGGCCCTGCAGGGGGCGAGCGACATCATCGCCGAATGGATTTCTGACGACGCCGCCCTGCGGAAAACCCTGCGGGAGCTGTGCTTCAGAAGGGGCACCCTTGTCTCCAGGGCCGCGGAAAAGGAGCCGGCGGACAGCGTCTACCGGCTGTACTATGACTTTTCCTGCCCCGTCAGCCGGGTGCAGGGGTATCAGGTGCTGGCCATCAACCGTGGGGAGCAGGAGGGCATCCTCCGGGTCAGCGTACAGGCGGAGGAGGGCGCCGCCCTCATCGCCGTGCGCCAGTCCGCCGTCCGCCCCGGCTCCCCCTCCATGGCCTTTGTCCGCGCCGCCGCGGAGGACGCCTATGCCCGGCTGATCCAGCCCTCCCTGGAGCGGGAGATCCGGACCTGCCTCACGGAGCAGGCTGACGAGGGCGCCATCCGCATGTTCGCCCTGAACCTGCGCCCCCTGCTGATGCAGCCGCCGGTAAAGGGCCGGGTCACCATGGGCCTTGACCCTGGCTACCGCATGGGCTGCAAGGTAGCGGTGGTGGACGGCACCGGCAAGGTGCTGGATACCGCGGTGGTCTACCCCACCCACGGCCCTCGGCAGCGGGAGGAGGCCATTTCCCGGCTGGCCCAGCTGATCCGCCGCCACGGGGTGGCCCACATCGCCATCGGGAACGGCACCGCCAGCCGGGAGACGGAGCAGATGACGGTGGAGCTGATCCGCCGGGTGGGGGGCGGCCTGAGCTACATGGTGGTCAGCGAGGCCGGGGCCTCCGTCTACTCCGCCAGCAAGCTGGCCGCCCAGGAGTTCCCGGAATTCGACGTAAACCTGAGAAGCGCCGTGTCCATCGCCCGCCGGCTCCAGGACCCTCTGGCCGAACTGGTGAAAATTGAGCCCAAAGCCATCGGCGTGGGCCAGTACCAGCACGATATGCCCCAGGCCCGCCTGGAACAGGCCCTGGACGGGGTGGTGGAAGACTGCGTCAACGCGGTAGGGGTGGATGTGAACACCGCCTCCCCCTCCCTGCTCCGCCGGGTGTCCGGCCTCACCGCCGCCACGGCGCAGAATCTGGTGACCTACCGGGAGGAGCACGGGGCCTTTCTCTCCCGGAAGGAGATTTTAAAGGTGCCCAAGCTGGGGCCCAAGGCCTTCCAGCAGTGCGCCGGCTTCCTGCGGGTGCCGGAGAGCAAGGCGGTGCTGGACAACACCGGCGTCCACCCGGAGAGCTACGCCGCCGCCGAAACCCTGCTCACCCTGTGCGGCTACACCCTGGACGACGTAAAGGCCGGGGGCGTCCCCCAGCTGGAGGAGCGGGCGTCCGCCCTAGGCCTGGAACCCCTGGCCCAGCGGTGCGGGGTGGGCGTACCCACTCTCACCGATGTAATCCGGGAGCTGCAAAAGCCGGGCCGGGACCCCCGGGACGAGCTGCCGCCCCCCATTCTCCGCACCGACGTAATGGAGATGAAGGACCTCAGGCCGGGCATGGAGCTCCAGGGCACCGTGCGCAACGTCATCGACTTCGGCGTGTTCGTGGACATCGGCGTCCACCAGGACGGCCTGGTGCACATCAGCCGCCTGCCCCGGCGGGTAAAGCATCCCTCCCAGCTGCTGACCGTGGGGGATGTGGTCACCGTCTGGGTGGAGGAGGTGGACGAAAAGCGCCGCCGCATCGGCCTGACCATGAAAAAGCCGGGGGAGGGATGATCCCATCCCCCGGCACATATACTGTCTTGCCCTTCCCGGCGGGAGGGGCAAGTCTCTGTCTGGAAGGAGGCCGCCATGGGCCGCTGTGTTTTCGATCTGCATTGTGATACCCTGTCCACCCCATGGGCCGGGGATGCCGGGTGCATCCCGCTGGACCATCCCCAGTCCGGCTTTTCTCTGGGAAAGCTGCCGCCCCAAACCCGCTGGGCCCAGTGCTGCGCCGCCTTTCTCCCAGATGAGCTCTCCCCCGCCCAGGCCAGGGAGCGGTTTCAGCTGCTCCGCCGCCGGTTTGAACGGTCCGCCCGGCTGCCGGGTGACCGCGCCGTCCCCTGTACGTCCGGCGGCGACATCCGCCGGGCCTGGGCCCAGGGCAAGACCGCCCTGCTGCTCACCGTGGAAAACGGCAGCCTGCTGGGGCGGGAGCTGGAAAACGCGGAGCTGCTGTCCCAGGCCGGGGTAGTCCTGCTCACCCTCACCTGGAACGGGGAAAACCCCATCGGCTCCGGCCACGCCACAGACAGGGGGCTGACCCCCTTTGGCAAGGCTCTGGTCCCGGAGCTGGAGCGCCGGGGCATCGCGGTGGATGTGTCCCACCTGAACGACCGGGGGTTTTGGGACGTGATGGAGCTGGCCAGCCGTCCCCCCCTGGCCTCCCACTCCAACGCCCGGGCCTGCTGCCCCCATCCCCGCAACCTCTCCGACGGCCAGATCCGGGAGCTGGTTGCCCGGGGCGGCCTGATCGGCCTGAATTTCCACGCCCCCTTCCTCCGGGAGGGGGGCGCCCAGGCCGGGCTGGAGGACCTGTACCGGCACATTGTCCACTTTCTGGAGCTGGGGGCCGGGGATGTCCTGGCCCTGGGCTCCGACTGGGACGGCTCCGCCCCCCCGCCTGCCCTGGCCTCCTGCCGGTGCATGGAGCCGCTGGCGGACTACCTGCTCTCCCGTGGGTTGCAGGAGGGCTGGCTGGAGAAGCTGATGTGGGAAAATGCCCTGGACTTTTTCACCCGTCTGTAAAAACGGGCTCCCCAGGCGGCTGAGCCGCCTGGGGAGCCCGTTTTTCTCACTTGCGGATGACAATGTGATCCTTGTCCTTGTAAATCCCGTCCTCGGGGATGACCCCCCGGACGCAGGAGGTGGGGTAGACGCTGCTGCGACGCCCCAGGATGGTGCCGGGGTTCAGCACGGAGTTGCAGCCCACCTCCACATGGTCGCCCAGGATGGCGCCCATCTTCTTGCGGCCCGTCTCCATTTCCTCGTCCCCCTTGACCACCACCAGGGTCTTGTCCGACTTCACGTTGGAGGTGATGGAGCCGGCCCCCATGTGGCTTTTGTAGCCCAGGATGGAGTCGCCCACATAGTTATAGTGGGGGGTCTGCACACCGTCAAACAGGATGACGTTTTTCAGCTCCACCGAGTTGCCCACCACACACCCGGCCCCCACCAGGGCGGAGCCCCGGATGAAGGCGCAGTGGCGCACCTCGGTCTCCGGCCCGATGATGCAGGGCGCCCCCAGGTAGGCGGAGGGAAACACTTTGGCTGTCTTGTGGACCCAGACATGCTCCGCGGGCTGGTCATACTCCTCCGGGGAGAGGGTTTCCCCCAGGCTCAGGATCAGGTCGTGGATGCCGTCCAGGGCCTCCCAGGGATATTGAAATTGCCGCAGGTAATCCGCCGCCATGGTGTGGGACAGATCCAGCAGCTGAGAAATGGTCACGTTCATATCGTCAACGCCTCCAAAAAGGGATATCATCCGCCCCGGCGGGGCGTGTTTCTCCATTATATCCCATCCCCGTCTCTTTTTCAATTGTCATATCCCGTCTTTTCCCCGCCCTCACCATCTTCTTTTCCCCGGCATAGGCTGGGACAGATTTTTGAGGGAATGGAGGTTCTTTTCCATGCTGTCATCGCCCGATATCCAATATTTCCTGGGGGCCAACTCTCCCAGCGGATTTTATTCCCTGTACGCCCAGTTAATCCCCTTGGACAGCGCCAACACCCTGTATATCATCAAGGGGGGCGCCGGCTGCGGCAAATCCACCCTGATGCGGCGGGTGGCCCGGCAGGCCGCCCAGGCCGGGGAAACGGTGGAATATATCCTCTGCTCCGGGGACCCGGACTCCCTGGACGCCGTCGTCCTGCCCCGGCTGAAGGTAGCCCTGGTGGACGGCACCGCCCCCCATGTGGTGGAGCCCAAGTACCCGGGGGTGGTGGAGGAATACGTCAACCTGGGCAAGGCCTACAACCGGGCGGGCCTGGCCGCCATCCGGGGGGACATCATGTCCGCCATGGACGGCTATAAGGAGCATTATCAGCGGGCCTACCGCTGCCTGGACGCGGCGGGGGAGATTATGGACGACGTCCGCGCCACGGTCTTGACCCAGGAGCTGGAGCAGCGGCTGGCCAAACGGGCCAGAGGCATCGTCTCCCGGGAGATTAAGGCCGGAAAGGGCAAGCCGGAGGGGACGGTGCGCCAGCGTTTTCTGGACGGGGTCACCCACAAGGGCGTGCTCACCCTGTATGATACCGCCTTTGCCCAGTGCCCCCGAATCTACCAGCTGGAGGACAGCTTCGGCCTGGCCCACACCATGCTGTCCGTCCTCCTGTCCGCCGGGGTGCAGGCGGGGCTGGACGCGGTGGCCTGCCCCGACCCCATGTTCCCGGAGCGGCTGCGCCACCTGCTCCTCCCCCAGCTGGGCCTGGGCTTTGTCTCCACCGCCCCCGCCCAGCCCTGCCCCAGCGCCCCCTACCGCCGCCTGCGGCTGGACGCCATGGCTGACAGCGACCTGATGCGCCGCAGCCGCCCCCGCCTGCGCTTTTCCAAGAAGGTCTCCGCCGCACTGGTGGAGGAGGCGGTGTCCTCCCTGGCCCAGGCCAAGGCCCTCCACGACGATCTGGAGGCCCTGTATAACCCCTACGTGGACTTCCACCTGGTGGAGGAAACCGCCGACGCCATCGCCCGGGACATTCTCTCCCTGGCTGCTGCCCAGGGGGATTGACCGCCCCTTGCCAAAAAAGGCGTCCCGAATACTCGGGACGCCTCAGACTGTCGAAGAACCCCTGTTTTCATTGAGCGAAAACAGGGGTTCTGGTCGTATTTGGGGAAATAACGGCAAATATCATGCACAAAATGGAGTT
>CASFCW010000036.1 GCA_949293165.1 uncultured bacterium | reverse complement strand
GAACTCCATTTTGTGCATGATATTTGCCGTTATTTCCCCAAATACGACCAGAACCCCTGTTTTCGCTCAATGAAAACAGGGGTTCTTCGACAGTCTGAGACACGACATACGTCGTGTCTTTCTTTTTGGTACGGCTGAAGGGATTCGAACCCCCGACCTTTTGGTTCGTAGCCAAACACTCTATCCAACTGAGCTACAGCCGCAAAGGGAAAAGAAAAAGCAAAGAGATGAAAGAGAGACCCATCTCTTCGCTGGTACGGCTGAAGGGATTCGAACCCCCGACCTTTTGGTTCGTAGCCAAACACTCTATCCAACTGAGCTACAGCCGCATATTTTCTTGTCCCTTGCCTCAACGGCTTAGCTAGTATAACACAAGGGGCTGGGCATTGCAAGTGCTTTTTGCAAAAAAAGAGAAAAATGTCTTTTTCAACGGTGAAGGGAATTGACCGAATGAGATGAGACTGGTAAAATAAACAGATCGTGCATATGGCACGGTTGAAATGGAGGAGAGTATCGTGCAAGAAAGAGAGAGTTTTTCCACCCGGCTGGGCTTCCTGCTGATTTCGGCTGGCTGTGCCATCGGATTGGGGAACGTATGGCGCTTCTCCTATATCGTTGGTCAATACGGCGGGGCGGCCTTTGTGCTGGTGTACCTGGCGTTCCTGATTATTATGGGGCTGCCGGTTATGGTCATGGAGTTTTCCGTGGGCCGGGCCAGCCAGAAGAGCATTGCCCTGTCCTTCCATGTGCTGGAGCCCAAGGGCAGCAAGTGGCACATTTACAGCTGGTTCGGCATTGCCGGCAATTATCTGCTGATGATGTATTACACCACCATTGCCGGGTGGCTTCTGCTGTACTTTGTCAAGATGGCGAAGGGGGACTTCGTGGGGCTGAGTACCACCCAGGTGGCGGATGAGTTCAGCGGCCTGATGGGCCAGCCCGCGCTGATGGCGGCGTTTATGGTACTGGTGGTGGTGCTGAGCATGCTGGTGTGCTCCCAGGGCCTGAAAAACGGCGTGGAGCGGATCACCAAGGTGATGATGCTCTGCCTGCTGGTCATCATGGTGGTGCTGGTGGTGCGTTCCGTCACCCTGGAGGGGGCGGCAGAAGGGCTGAAGTTCTACCTCATGCCCAACTTCCACAACCTGATGTATAACGCCAAGGGAGAAATGATCCTGGGGGAAGCGGTGTTTGCGGCCATGGGTCAGGCCTTCTTTACCCTGTCTCTGGGCATCGGCGCGCTGGCCATTTTTGGCAGCTACATCGGCAAGGAGTACCGCCTCACCGGCGAGGCGGTCCGCGTGGGGGTGCTGGACACCTTTGTGGCCTTTACCGCGGGCCTGATTATTTTCCCGGCTTGCTTCGCCTTTGACGTGGCGCCTGACTCCGGCCCCAATCTGTTGTTTGTCACCCTGCCCAACATTTTCAACGAGATGTCCATGGGCCGGCTGTGGGGCGCGCTGTTCTTCGTGTTCATGTCCTTTGCAGCCCTGTCCACCGTGATCGCGGTGTTTGAGAATATCCTGTCCTTCTGCATGGACAAGTGGAACTGGAGCCGCGGCAAGGCGGTGGGCGTCAACCTGACCGCCATCGTGATCCTGTCCCTGCCCTGCCTGCTGGGCTTCAACGTCCTGTCCGGCATCCAGCCCATCGGGGCAGGAAGCACCATCATGGATCTGGAGGATTTCATTGTCAGCAATAACCTGCTGCCTCTGGGCTCCCTGGTGTACCTGGCATTCTGCGTTTCCCGCAGAGGCTGGGGCTGGGACAACTTCCTTCGGGAGGCTGACACCGGAAACGGCATGAAGTTCCCCGGAAACATGCGCTTCTACTTCACCTGGGTCCTGCCCCTGATTGTGCTGATTATTTTCCTGCTGGGCTACAATGAGAAGTTCCAGATCCTTCCCCGGCTGATGGCGCTGCTGGGCCAGCCTGCCCTATGATTTTTTCCCAATTATCTTGTAGCACCGTAGGATTTGTGGTATCATAAACCGGTTAGACCGAGTTCCTGCGCCCACGGGCCCGACATAAAAGTGCCGGGGTGCATGTAGTGGAGGTATTCAGCTATGTCAAGCTATGAATCGGAGATTAAGCGCCGCCGGACCTTTGCCATCATCAGCCACCCTGACGCCGGCAAGACCACACTGACGGAGAAATTCCTCCTGTACGGAGGGGCCATCGCCCAGGCCGGGCAGGTCAAGGGGAAGAAGAACACCCGGGCGGCCACCTCTGACTGGATGGAGATTGAGAAGCAGCGCGGAATTTCCGTTACCTCCTCTGTGATGCAGTTCCAGTACGAGGGCTTCTGCATCAACATTCTGGACACCCCCGGTCACCAGGACTTTTCCGAGGACACCTACCGCACCCTGATGGCCGCCGACTCCGCCGTGATGGTCATTGACGCGGCCAAGGGCGTGGAGGCCCAGACCCGGAAGCTGTTCAAGGTGTGTGCCATGCGGGACATCCCCATCTTCACCTTTATCAACAAGATGGACCGGGAGGCCAGAGACCCCTTTGAGCTGTGCGAGGAGCTGGAGAAGGAGCTGGGGATTGACACCTACGCCATCAACTGGCCCATTGGCTGCGGCAAGGAGTTCCAGGGCGTGTATGACCGGCAGAACCGGAAGGTGATCCACTTCACCTCCAACACCAATGCCAAGGCGGCCACCGCCACGGAGATTGAGCCGGACGACCCCGCCCTGGCGGACCTGATTGGGCAGGGCAAGCGGGATCAGCTGGTGGACGAGATTGAGCTGCTGGACGGCGCCAGCTGCGAGTTTGACCTGGACCGGGTGCGCCACGGCAAGCTGTCGCCGGTGTTCTTCGGTTCCGCCCTGACCAACTTTGGGGTGGAGCCTTTCTTGGAGGCGTTCCTCCGTATGACCACCGCTCCCCTGCCCCGGAAGGCGGGGGACGAGGTGATCGACTCCTTTGAGGACAGCTTTTCCGCCTTTGTCTTTAAGATTCAGGCCAACATGAACAAGGCCCACCGGGACCGCATTGCCTTTATGCGGGTGGTATCCGGCAAGTTTGAGGCGGACAAGGAGGTCTACCACGTCCAGGAGGGCAAGAAGATCCGCCTGTCCCGGCCCCAGCAGCTGATGGCCGCCGAGCGTGAGATCATTGAGGAGGCCTACGCCGGGGACATTATCGGCGTGTTTGACCCCGGCATCTTCTCCATCGGCGATACCCTCTGCGCCCCGGGAAAGAAGTTCCGCTTTGATCCCATCCCCACCTTCGCGCCTGAGCACTTCCAGCGAATCCGCTCCGTGGACACCATGAAGCGGAAGCAGTTTTTGAAGGGCGTGGAGCAGATTGCCCAGGAGGGCGCCATCCAGATTTTCAAGACGCCCTACACCGGTATGGAAGAGGTTATTGTGGGCGTGGTGGGCACGCTGCAATTCGACGTGCTGGAATACCGGCTCCGCAGTGAGTACAATGTGGAGCTTTACAAAGAGGGGTTGCCCTACGAGTACCTCCGCTGGATTGTGAAGGAGGACGAGGACGCGCCCCCTATCAAAGAGGACGAGCTGCTCCTGCCCAACGACGCCAAGCTGGTGGAGGATTACAAGGGGAACCAGCTGCTGCTGTTCTCCTCCCAGTGGTCCATCCAGTGGGTGCAGGAGCGGAACAAGGGCTTGGTGCTGGCTGAGTTCGGCGGCGCAAGGTTCTAAAACGTGCCATAGGGCTGCCGGCATTCCCAAGGGGAGTGCCGGCGCCCTTTTTTAAAAAATTTTTTCTTTTGCTTGTTACCTTTTCCCCGGGAAAAGACTCTTATATAATGACAGGCAGGACCGACAGAAAGAAGCCTCAGGCCGAGAGAAAGGAGGAGATGGGATGGACGAAAGGCAGTGGTTTACCGACCAGGTGCTGGCCTGCCAGACAGGGATGTACCGCCTGGCAATGAGCCTGCTCAGCCACCCGGAGGATGCGGCGGACGCCGCCCAGGAGGCTATCCTCATCGCCTACGAAAAACTTCCCAGCCTCCGCAGCCGGGATCGGTTTCGGCCATGGCTGATGCGGATTCTGGTGCGCCAGTGCTACGCCATCCTGCGCCGCAGGACATGCAGCCAGGAGGTGGAGCAGGCGGCGGAGGCGTGTCAGGCGGCGCAATGGGAGGACAACCAAAGCCTGTGGCAGGCGGTCAGCGAGCTAAACGAGAGCCTGCGTTCTGTGGTTGTGCTGTTTTATTACGAGGACTTCAGTGTCAGGGAGACCGCGGCTGTGCTGGGAATTACCGAGGCAAATGTAAAGACGCGGCTTTCCCGTGCCAGAAAGCATTTAAAGCGTGCATTGGAGGATGACTATGAACCTGGATGACGAATTGCGGCGAGCAGCCAAAGAAGAACCTATTTCCGTCCCCCGCAGCTTTTCCAACCGGGTGGAGGACACCCTGGCCCAGCTCCCCATTTCCAGCGGGAGAAGGGGCGGCCACAGGCGGCAGGGGTGGAGAATACTGGCCACGGCGGCGGCTGCCGTGCTGGCTCTCGGGATCTATCTGCCCAACACAGGAGCCGCTATGGCCGCCACCCTGGGAGATCTGCCCCTGCTGGGCCCCCTGTTCCAGGTGGTGACCTTCCGTACCTATGAGCAGGAGGGTGGGAAAAACCATGTCTCCATTTCCACCCCGCAGAGCCAGGGGGATGGCCAGGGCGCGGAGGAGATCAATCAGCAGATTGAGACCTACACCCGCCAGCTGGTGGAGGAGTATGAAAGCAATGCCCAGGCCGACGGCTATTTCAATCTGGACGTGACCTGGAGGGTAGTAACCAACACGGAAAACTGGTTTACCCTGGAGATCCAGTCCGACCGGGTGATGGCATCCGGCAGCCACGAGGAGCAGCATTACCACATCTATCCCCCCACCGGCCAGCAGATGACCCTGTCCAACCTGTTCGCGGAGGGCTTTGATTACGTGGCGTCCATCAGCAAGGAGCTGAAGGAGCAGATGGCCCAGCGCATGGCCAACGACTCCAGGGAGGTATACTGGCTGGAAAACGGCGACACCCTGGGCGACTACTACTTCGACCAGATCCAGCCGGAGCAGGACTTTTACTTCAATGGGGAGGGGCGCATTGTAATCCCCTTCGACAAGTATGAAGTGGGGCCCGGCAGCACCGGAAGCCCGGAATTTACCCTGGAAAGCCAGGAGCTGTACGACAACCTGTTGTACCATCCATAAGAAAGACAGATAATGGAGGTAACCCATGAGAGATACCATTCGCGGCATGATCCTGCTGGCCGGCATGGCCGGTATGCTTGCCCTGTCCGGCTGCACAGTGGCGGCGGCGGGACAGGCCCAGGCGCCCCATTCCGACACCTCCTCCTGGCAGAGCGGCCAGCCCCACCAGGAGACGGACCCCTCCGACGGGGCCATAGAGGAGGGGGAGGACCAGGAGACGGTCCAGGAGGAGGTCCCGGAGAAGGAGAGCGAGCCGGTAAAGCGGGCCTATGATTTCTCCCAGCCTGTCCCTGAAGGTCCAGCGGTGGAAAACGACTACTTTGAGGATGCGGCCTTTATCGGCGATTCCCGGACAGATGGCTTTATGATCTACAGCGGCATCGGGTGCGGGGAGAATTTGACCTCCAACGGGCTGTCTATTTTTACCCTGCAAAAGAAGAAAGCCATTACCATTGACGGGGAGGAGTACACCCTGCTGGACGCCCTGGCAAAGAAGCAATACGGGAAGGTGTACATCTCTCTGGGCGTCAACGAACTGGGCTACGCCAATGATAAGGGGTTTTATGAGGCTTATTGCCAGGCCATCGACATTATCCGGGCCAGCCAGCCCAACGCGGTGATCTATATTCAGGGCCTGATCCCCATCAATGAGGACGTGATTGCCGCCACTGGGGGAGCAAAATACTTGACCAATGAGCACCTGCTGGTGTATAACGATTTGATGAAGCAGGTTGCGGAAGAAAAGCGGGTGGCCTTTTTGGACCTGAACCCCCAGTTTGCCGGCCCAGATGGCCAGCTGCCGGAGGAGGCCAGCGGCGATGGCGTCCACCTGCGGGCCAGCTACTGCAAGCAGTGGCTGGAGTACCTAAAGACCCACACCGTAAGTTACGAGGAACTGTACGGATAAGGAAGGAAGAGAGAAAAAATGAAAAAACTGTTTGCTGCTTTGCTTGCCGGCGGCCTTTTGGCCGGTTGTGTAACCGGATGCCAGTCCGGCGGGAAGGAGGCCGAGGCGTACACCAAGGAGCAGGCCCAGGCCATTTTGGACGGGGGGATCTTCTCCGAAAGTCTGGAGCCCTTGGACTGTGATATAGCCTGGGCCCTGTTCAGCCTGGAGGAGGCCGGATTGGAACGGGAGCAGCTGACCGACGGGGTATATTACCGTTCCGCCGGGGCCACCTGTGAGGAGCTGGCCCTGTTGATCCTGGACGGGGAGGATGCGGCCCAGAAGGCGGAGGGCGCTGTGGAGCAGTACCTGGCCGGCCAGATTGAAAGCAACCGGGATTACCGCCCGGCGGAAATCCCCAAGCTGGAGTCGGCGGTGCTGAAGCAGAGCGGGAACACCGTCCTGCTGGCGGTGTCGCCGGACAGCGGGGCCGTGGAGAAGCTGCTGGAAGCATAAAAAACAGACGGGCAAAAACAGACGGGCAATCGCCCGTCTGTTTTTTATCAATATACATGTTTTTGCAGAGGTGCCCGGTCTGGTGTATCATGGGGCGAAAGGATGTTTGTATATAGAAGGACAGGTGAGAAGATGGCAATTCCAAAGTACGATGAAATGTACCGGGTGTTTTGGACTGCTTGGCTGACATGCAGCCACACAAGAGCAAAGAAGTACGGGACGCAATTGCAGTCCGCCTGTTTTTGGGCCATCATTGGTTTCGCCCCACGGGCAGGGCCTGTGGCCCCGGCGGGCTGATCTGGCCTGGCGGGGTGTAGGAAAGCCCCCGGCGGAGCTAGATTCCGCCGGGGGCTTGGGTGTTGATTGGGATGGGCTTCTATGCCGGGGACTGGGTTACGCCACTGTCTCCAGCATACGCATCAGGATGGTGGCTACCTGGGCACGGGTGGCCTGGCCCTGGGGGTCGATGGTATCGGCGGAGGTGCCGCTGATGATGCCGTTCTCCACCGCCCAGATCATGGCCTGCTGGGCGTAGTCGCTGACCGACTGGGCGTCGGCATAGCCGTCTAGGCCGGCGGAGGGGACGGGGCTGCCCGCGTACCGCCACAGCATGGTGGCCAGCTGCTCCCGGGTCAGATTCTGCTCCATATTGGTGCCGTCGGAGATGCCGTTGTCCACCGCCCACTGCTGGCCAGCGGCGTACCAGGTATCGCCGGCGGTGGTGTCCACGCCCTCCAGGCTGGCCAGGACGGTGACGATCATGGAACGGGTCATGGCCAGGTCGGGGGAGAAGGTGTCCTCGCTGGTGCCGGAGAAGATCTCGCGGCTGGTGGTGAAGGTGATGTAGTCGCTGCCCCAGTAGTCGTCGGGCACGTCGGTAAAGGTCTTGGCGTTGTCCACGATTTTCACGGTCTCACCGTCGGAGAGGGTGACAACCACGCCGCTCTCGGTGGCGAGGGTGTTTTTGATGACCTCCTCGGTGCCGTCGGATTTGACCACCACGGCCACGGTGCTGGGGGTGACATCGGCCACGGGGATTTCCACCTTGGTGTCGGTTTTGCTCTCCAGGTACACCGTGACGGTGGAGGCCTCAGCCTGCTGGGTGGCGGCGGAGACGCTGGGGATGGACAGGGAGACGGCGCTGCCCTGAGCGGCGGCTTCCTCTGCGGCGGCGGCGGACAGGGTTACGGTGCTCTCCGTTTTGCCGCTGCTGCTGGAGGTGGTGGTGGAGGAGGTGCCGTCCGTCTTGCTGATGGTGGTCTGGCTGGTGCCGTCGGTGTTCTCCACCACTTCCGTCTTGTTGCCGCTGGTGTCGGTGGTGGTGGTGACGGAGGAGCCGTCGGTGTTTTCCACCACTTCCGTCTTGTTGCCACTGGTGTCGGTGGTGGTGGTGGTGACGGTGCCGTCGTTCCCGGTCACCGTGGTGGTGGTGGAGCCGTCAGGATTGGTGACGGTTGCCGAACTGCCGCCGGAGGAGGACGAGGAGGACGAGGAGGACGAGGAGGAACGCCTGTAAAGGGACACATGGGTGGCTGCCCCTGTGATGGAGTAATCCTCGTAGGCCACATCAGCGCCCTTCTGTGCGATGGTGGCGGCCACATAGCCCGTGTCGCCGCTGGTCCACACGTAATGCCTGCTGGGCAGGCAGCTGCTGGGGACGGTCAGGGGAGAGTCGCTGTAGCCCCGTGCAAGAATGGCGATCTCTCCGCCGTCCGCGGTCACAGAGGCGTTCCGCTCCATGGTAAAGCTGCCGGACAGGATGCCGGTGGATTCGGAGGAGGCGGTGACATCGCCGCCGGAGACAGTGATACTGTGCTCGCCGAAAATGCCAATCTGGCCCCCGCTGGCCTCCAACGTGCCGCCGGTGACCACCAGATCCCAGGCGTAGATGCCGTACCCAATGATGCTGGACGCACGGAGGGTACCGCCGGAGACGGTAAGGGTGCCGGAGCTGGTAATGGCGGGATGGGAGATGTAGTTGTCGTCTCCGGTGCTGATGTTGGAGACGATGACGGTGCCGCTTTCAATGGTCATGTCGTAATGCTGGGTGCTGATGCCGGTGGACAGGCCGCTGAGGGTCAGCTGGCCGGGGCCGCGGATGGTCAGCTCCCCCTGGATCAAAGCGCCGTAATCCAGACCGTCCACCACGGTGTTTTCTCCCTCCAGGACGATGGTCAGCGGGACATTGGAGAGAATGCCGCAGTAGAAGCCGTAGCAGAACACGCCCTGGGTGATTACCGCGTCGGTGAGGGTCAGGGTCTGGGAGGACTGGTCGTAGAGGGCGGTGCCGCCGCCGGACAGCTCCGCGGTTACGCCGTCGGACAGGGGGATGTTGTCCACGGACACGCCGTAGGGAGCCAGGCCCTCTTCCAGTACGCCGTCGGTGATCCGCACAGTGGAACCGCTGCAGAAATGGGGCTCGTCCTGGAAGTAGAGGGAGCCAAAGATATACAGGCCGGAGCCGCCTTCTTCGGTTGCGGAGGCGGTGATGGTGGGCTGGCCGGTGATGCGGATAGTATCGGCCACGAAAAAGCCCTGGTACGCTCCGGTGACGGAGGTCTGGCCGCCGGAGATGTTCACGGAGGAGGCCAGCACGCCGCGGCCGCTTGCGGAGGTGACGGTAAGCTGTCCGTCAATGATATTCAATGTGCCGTTGAGGCTGGAGATACCGTCCTCGCCCTCATGGACGGTGACGGAGCCGCCGTCGAGGGTAAAGCCGCGGGAGTAGGTGCCGGCGGAGTAGAGCCCGGCCTCATCGGCGGGGCCGATGTCCAAAACGGCATTTTCCAGGGTAATGGCGCCGTCGCTGTACAATCCGTAGTATTCATCGGGCACAGCCAGCCGGATGGTACAGTCGGAGATGCTGACGTCCCCGTTCGCGTGAATGGACTGGGCATCCAGGGTGCCGGTGCCCTGGATGGAAAGGGCATCCTTGGCGTAAACGCTGCATGTCAGCTCCTCCTGGCAGGAGATGGTGTTGGTTCCCTCCAGGACGATGTTCAGCTCCGTGGAGGCGTAGATACCCAGGACATCGCTGTAGAAGTAGGTGTCGCGGTAGTACGGCTGGGTGATCTGGGCGTCGGTGAGGGTCAGGGTGTTGGTGGCCTCGTCATAGACGGCGGTGCCGTCGCCGCAGGCCACGGTGTGATTCTCCGCCGTCAGGAGATTTACCCCGTTGACGACGACCCGGTCCAGGACAGGCAGGGACAGAAGGGAATCGATGGCTTCCACCATCAGCGCGTGGCCCTCCGCATTGGGGTGGAAGTCGGGATTGATGTCGGCCATGCTGGTGGCGCTGGCGTTGCAGGGGTTCTCCCCCTCCGCCACAGCCTGGGCGAAGACCGAGTGAATGTCCACCAGGGTGATCTGGCTGTCGGCGGCGTCCACAGCCGCTTGAATGGCGTCGTTGAGCTTGCCCACGCCCTGCTCAAACTGGGCCACCAGGCCGGACAGCCCCGGAATGGTTTTCAGGCTGTCGTAGGGGTTATACTGGTTGGTCAGCACGATCTGGGCTGTGGGGTTGAGGGAGCGGAGGGTGGTGAGGATGGTGGTCAGCTGAAGCTGGAATACAGCCAGGGCAGGCTGCATGGACTCCACAAAGCCCCCCAGGTTGAACATCAGCAGGGTCAGGGCGGCGGTTTGGGAAATGGGGGCGGACTCGTCCCCCATCAGGGCCAGCTGCACGTCCTCCCCGGTGAGCTCCGCCTGGTTTGCCTCATTGTAGGCGTCTGCCAGGTACAGGTACAGCGCCCCCATCAGGTCGTTGCCGCCCACCGTCAGGGTGATGAGCCGGGCGCCCTGGAGAGAAAGGGCCTGATCCGGGGTGAGGTTTTCCAGCTGGGTGAGCACACCGGCGGCGGTGGAGCCGTCCTGGGCCAGGTTCATAACTGGAAGTAATTCCCAAAAGGCGAGGGTGTTGACGAAGGAGTCGTCTTCATTCTCCAGCCCGTAGCCGGTGGAGATGCTGTCGCCCAGGGCCACATAGCCGTTGTCCATGGGGCGGGCGAATGCCGTCCCGGGCAGCAGGCCCAGAATCAGGCACAGCACAACCAGCGCCGATAGGAACCGTCTTTTCATGGTCGTTCGTCCTCCTTTTTAAGCTGTGGTGTTGGTGCCTCCGTCCCCTGGAAGGGGGCAGGGCAATCTACTGCTGATTATTATAGCACGAGAACCGGTCTCCGCCGGGAAGCCTTACAGAATTGTAAGGCTCAGATCAGCTCCAGCTTGTAGCCGTCCCCCCGTTTGGAGGAGATCTCGATGCGGGACTCAGGGCTGTTCAGCTTCCGGCGCAGCCGGGAAATCAGGGTCCAGAGGGGGCGGGTGTCGTCCTCTGTGCCGGTGTTCCACACCTCCCGCAGCACCTCCTGCTTGGAGACGGTCTTTCCCGCCCGGTGGACCAGCAGGAGGAGCACGGCGAATTCCTTCTGGGTCAGGTGCAGGTTTTCTTCCCCCAGGAAAGCGGCGCCGGACAGGGTGTCCAGGCGCAGCTTGCCGTAGCTGATGTAGCGGCTGCCGGAGCGCTCCTGCCGCAGGCGGGCCTCAATCCGGGCCGCCAGCACCTCCAGGTCGTAGGGCTTGGCCAGGTAGTCGTCGCCTCCCGCCCGCAGGCCCTCCACCACGTCACGGCTCTCCCCCAGGGCGGAGAGAAACAGGATGGGCACGTGGTACTGGGTTTTCAGCTCCCGGCACAGGGCCACGCCGTTGCCGTCGGGCAGCATGATGTCCAGCACCACCAGATCCACCGGGTGCCAGCCCATGGCCTGGCGGCACTCCTGGGCAGTGGATGCCTGCAGGACCTCGTAACCGTACATGGTCAGCGCCTCGGCGTTGATTTTCATAATGTGGGGGTTGTCCTCCACCAGCAGGATTGTACTCATGGCGCTTCCTCCTTCCGCAGCACGGTAAAGGCAAAGACCGTCCCCTCCGGGCCGGTGCGCTCCACCGCCAGGGTGCCGCCGTGGGCCTCCACCGCCTCCCGGCAGATGGCCAGGCCCAGGCCGCTGCTCCCATCCCCGCTGTAGCCGCTGTCAAACAGGCGGTTCAGGGGCTCCCCGTCAATCCCGTCGCCGGTGTCCGCCACCCGGAACACCACATAGCCCTGTAGTTCCCGGTCAGAGGCGCTGACGGTAATCAGGCCGCCGTGGGTGTGCCGGTTGGCGTTGATAATCAGGTTGATGAACACCTGCAGCAGCAAGGCCTCGCTGCCGTAGATGTCGGCGCAGCTGCCGCCGCTGATGCGGATGCGGTTGTGGTTTTTCAGGCACATGGGGGTGCAGACGGCCTCCACCCGGTTCAGCAGGGCGCCCACCTCCATGGCCGACAGCCGGGCCGGGCTCTTTTCCCCGTGGGAGTAGGCCATCAGCTCGGTGACCATGTCCGCCAGGCGCTGGGCCTCGTCCTGGATGGTTTTCAGGTTTTTCTGGGTCTCGCCGCTGGCCTGGCCGGCGGACAGCTGCAGCCTGGTGAGTTGGGCGTAGCCGGAGATGACGGTGAGAGGGGTTTTCAGCTCGTGGGCCACCTTGTGGAGGAAGTCCAGGTTCATGGTGTTGATCTGCTCCAGCAGCTGGCTCCGGCTGCGGCTTTCCGCCAGGGCGGCCTCCTGGGCGGTGAAGCGCAGGCTGATGGACACGGCCATCAGCAGGTCGAAAACCAGCATGCCCAGGGGGATGAGCCCGCAGCGGCTGATCAGGGAGCTGTCGTTGACATAGACGGCTTCCAGTACCACGGAGAGGACCAGCACCCCGCCGGCCCCCACGGTCAGGCCGTCCACCTGGTCCGGCCGCCGGCCCGCCCGGCAGCTGCGGATGGCCCCGTACAGCAGGCACAGCAGATAGGGCACGCCGCAGCCCCAGGCGGCGGCGCACACCGTGGTCAGCAGCTGGGTGGGCAGCAGGATGTCCAGCACCACGGCCACAGCCATGGCCGCCCCGTAGGCCGCCGTCACCGGCCGGCGGACAGCCCTTGGGTACATGCTGCGCAGCAGCAGCAGCACCATGGCCGGCAGCAGGATGGTGACTCCCATAAACACCCGGTAGCTGACGTACCAGGAGGTGCCGGGGGGCAGGGCGTGGACCACCAGGAAGTCCTGGTTGCGCAGGGCGGCCATCAGGCAGCACAGGGAGAGGAACAGGAAGGGGAGCCGCCGCCGGACGGCGGCGCACAGCAGGAAATAGGCAAACAGGGCCAGCAGCCCGCCGCTGAGGCTGAGGGAGACCAGGTTGATTCCCGCCTGGAAGGACTGGATATTCTGGGGGGTGGACAGGTAGGTGGGGGGGATGAAGCCCCCGTCCCGATGGACGAAGTTGGAAAACTGGTAAATCACCTCAATGACCCCGGAAGGGCCGGAGTAGAGGGGGATGGTCATGTAGCCGATGCGGGGGACGCTCTGAGCGGCGTTGTCCGCCACGGCGCCGAAGGAGGCGGCCTC
Organism: uncultured bacterium; assembly: GCA_949293165.1. GTDB lineage: Bacteria > Bacillota > Clostridia > Oscillospirales > Oscillospiraceae > Lawsonibacter. The sequence goes on along the minus strand of CASFCW010000036.1, from coordinate 15,259 downwards.
CACCCCGTTGACAAATACCCGGGTGCTGTAGTCAATGGAGTAGGAGCACAGGGCGTAATACCGCTCAGGCTGGGCCTGAATGACCAGGCGGTAGGTGCCGTACCTGGGCTGTCCCTCCTGGGCTTCCCCGTCCCCTCCGGCCACCGCCGTCCCGGCGGCGAAGTCCTGGGGGCCGTACAGGGCGTTGGGGTAGTAGTCCCAGTTGTTGCGCACCCGGTACACCGTCTGGGCCAGGTCCGCCCCCGTGAGGTCCAGCACACCCTGGGCCGGAACCAGCTCAGGGGTCTGGCCGGGCAGCCTGGACAGCAGCAGCAGCGCCGCCAGCACCAGCACCGCCGCCGCGCCAAAGATGGGCCATTTGGAACAGACCGCTTGGATTTTGCCCTTCGCCATCCCGGTTCCGCCTCCTTTCTCCTGGGTATGCCTCCATTATACCCCCTGACCGGCCGCCTTTCAATCGCCGGAAGCGGGACTTTTCCCGGGGAATAAAACAAGCCGCGGTCCTGACACTCAGTCAAAATCGCGGCAGGGCCCCGGCGCCATAGGGCGGCGTCGGCCGTTACATTCCCTGGGGTTTTCTGGTGGGTTTGACGTTGGCGTCCGGGCAGATCACGCCGTCAATTTCGCCGTGCTCCCGCTCAAAGGCCCGGATGTTTTCCCGGATCAGCACCAGCACATGGCTGTTGACGGAACGCCCCTCATAGTCGGCCACATAGCCCAACTTCTCCAGCATCTCCTCCTCTATGCGGATGGATACGCTCTTAATCGCCATAAAAACACCTCAGTAGATATATTGTATATTTATTTTATAGCTAAAGTGTGGTAAGATGCTTTAAATAACTATATTGTATATCTGAAAAATTCTGTATATCTGGGGGAATGTCAAGATGAAGGTTGCTGTGGTGGGGTCCAGAGGGCTGTGGGTTCCCAACCTGGGGCGGTATCTGCCGGAGGATGTAACGGAAATCATATCGGGCGGGGCCAGGGGGGTGGACACCTGCGCGAGGGAGTACGCCCTGGCCAACGGCATCAAGCTGACGGAGTATCTGCCGGAATATGACAAGTACGGGAGCGTGGCCCCGCTGAAGCGGAATATCACCATCATCGAAAGCGCCGACCTGGTGCTGGCCTTCTGGGACGGAAGCTCCCGGGGGACGGTACATGTGATTAAAAACTGCAAAAGCCGGGGCATCCCGGTGAGGGTATTCCGGCGCATAGAGGGGAATTGAGCCCCCTTGCGCCGGCGGAGGCGTTTTTACAAAGGCAGCCCCCGGCCCGCGGGTGAATCCGCGGGCCGGGGGCTGTGTGTATGCCGCCGGATGGGGCGGCGAAGCGTGTGGGGTCAGCCTTCCATCAGCTGATACAGGAAGGTTACCACCTGGGCGCGGGTGCAGGCGGCGTCGGGGGAGAAGGTATCGGCGGAGGTACCGCCGGTGATGCCTTCGGCCACGGCCCAATTCACCGCGTCGTAGTAGTAGGCGTCAGCCGCCACATCGGCAAAGGTCTTGCCGCCGTCGGCGGAGGGCGCATTCTGGGACTGCCACAGGAAGGTCACCACCTGGGCCCGGGTGCAGGGGGCGTTGGGGGAGAAGGTGGTGGCGCTGGTGCCGCTGGTGATGCCGTTGGCCACGGCCCACAGCACGGCGTTGTAGTAGTAGTCGTCAGAGGACACGTCGCTGAAGGGGTTTTCAGCGGTCTTGACCTGGGGGTGCCCCATGGCCTGCCACAGGAAGGTCATCACCTGGGCGCGGGTGCAGGGGGCGTCGGGGGAGAAGGTGGTGGCGCTGGTGCCGCTGGTGACACCGTTGGCCACAGCCCAATTCACGGCGTTGTAGTAGTAGGCGTCGGCGGACACGTCGGCAAAGGCCTGCCCCTCACCCTCGCCCACCGCCTGGAAAACGGCCTTGACGGTTACCTTGCTGGTGGGCATGGTGAAGGTGAACTTGCCGCGGCCCTCGTCGGTGAGCCGGAGGGCGTTGCCGTTGCCGTCGGTGATGATGAGCTCAGCCAGCTCATAGCCGTCGTCAGGGGTGACGGTGACGGTGATGGTGGTGCCCCGGACAGCCTGGCTGTCGGACAGGGTCACGCTGCCGTGGCCGTCGGTCTCGTCACTGATGGCGTAGGAGGTGCCGCTGCCGCTGCTGTAGCGGACATAGGGCTTGATGGTACCGGTCAGGGTGTTGTAGTTGGCGGTATCATCGGGGGTGAAGGTCCAGCCGTACTGGGTGTTGGCCTCCACCTTGGTGTCGGCAGGCAGATCCCAGGCGATGGTGCCGGCGGGGGTAATGGTACCCACGGTGAGGGCGGCGTCGGCCAGGGTCTTGTCGGACTCACGGATGGCGGTGTAGCCGGGCTCGCCGGTGGGGTCAGCCTTCTGGATGGTCACCTGGATGGTGGCTTCCACGGGGACATAGGTAACCAGGTCGGTGGGGGTAAAGACCACTACCTTGGCGCCGCTGTCGGCCACGTTGGTCACGGCAGAGCCGGCCTGGAAGGCCCAGGTGCCCTCCACGGTCTCACCGTCGAAGGTGGCGGTGCCCTGGATGGCGCTGTTAGCCACAGGCTGGCCGGTGTAGGTCAGGGTGATGTTCTCCGCGGTCACCACGGGGGTGTACCGGTCGGTGATCTCCACCTCCACCATCAGCTGGGCGGGATCATAGTTGGTGGAATCCAGGCTGAGGGTGATCTCCGCCTGCTTGCCCAGGGCGTCGGTGGTCAGGCCGCCGGCCAGGGTGAAGGTGAGCTTGCCGTCATCAGAAACGGCGGGCTGGACGGAGAACAGGGCGGTGTCGTGATTGACCTGGTAGATGTCGTTCACCTGCTCCACCTGGTAGCTCACAGTGCCGGCATTCTCAGGCAGCATACCTGCCAGGGAGACGGTCTGCACCTTGGTGTCGGTGTAGCGGACGGTGGCGGTGATGGGTTCAAGGACCGGAGCGGCGGCCTTGGCAATGGCAGCCTTGGCGGTGAAGGCGCCGCCGTTAGCCACGGCGTAGTTGCCGTTGCTCATGGTGACGGTGCCGGTCACGGCCTTGTCCACCCCGGCGTTGGCGTCGGTGAAGGCGGCGGAGACGGTGTAGTCCTTGCCCAGGGCCAGGGTGTCGCCGCCCACCAGGGCGCTGCTGTCAAAGGTCACGGTGACCTGGGCGTCGGTCTTGCCGTCAAAGGTCTTGCCGGCGGCCTCCACGGTGAAGGCGATGGCCTTGGGGGCCACGGTGAGGGTGTAGCTGGCCTGGGTCTGGGCGTACTGGTCGGCCACACCGGCGGCGGTGGCGGTGATGGTGGTCTGGCCGACGGCCTTCACGGTGACCTGGCCGTTCCCATCCACAGTGGCCACAGCCTTGTTGCTGCTGTCATAGGTGATTGCGCCGCCGCCCTGGGTCTTGTTCTCCGCGGCGTTGGTGAAGGGGGCGTCGCCGTAGGTGACGGCCTTGTCACCGGGATCGGCGAAGGCCACATCCTGCTTGGGCAGGGCAATCACTTCCACGGACAGGGCCTTCTGGGCGGGATTGATGTTGTCGTTCCCGGCGAAGGAGACGGTGATGGTGGTCTTGCCCACCGCCACGCCGGTGACGGTCATGGCGCCGTTGCCGTAGGTCTCGGCGGTGGCCACCTTCTCATCGGCGCTGCTGGCGCTGAGGGGCAGAACCTGTCCGTTCAGCTTGGCGGTCACGTACACCACGGCGTCGGTGCCGGCCACCACGGTGATGGACTGCTCATCCATGTCGATGGTCACATCCGCCTTGGTGATGGTGAAGGTGAGGGACTTGCTGCCCACGTACTCATCGGTATTCACCTGGGCGGTGACGGTGTAGGTGCCCACATCCGTGACCGGGGTGGTCAGGGTGGCCGCCTGAGCGGTACCGCCGTCCTTGGACAGGGTGTAGGTGATGCCGGTGACGTTGGAGAAGCTGGCCTTGTTGATAAACTCGGTCAGATACTGCTCAGAGCCGGTGTAGACGGAGGTGTCCTTCTTGGCGGTGAAGGTGATCTGGTCGGAGATGTCGGTCTGGTGCAGCTCCTCCCACTGGGCGGTGACGGTGGCGTCGCCGGCAAAAACGGTGTCCCAATCCACCTTGTGGCCGTAAGCGTCATAGAAGCCCAGGAACTTATAGCCGGGGCGGGTAGCGCCGGTGACACCCAGATTGATGTTCAGGGTGCCGTCAGTGGGGTCGGTGGTCATGGGGGACTCCACGGTCAGGGTGCCGCCGTTGGGGTCCAGGGTGATGGAGTAGACGGGTCTCTCCTCGCCGGTGTCCTTCACCACCGCGCCGGGAATCAGGGCGGTGCCGAAGGCGTTGTTTTTCGCGTCACGGAACTCGATGTACCCGTTGCTGTTCACGCTGCTGTTGATCCAGTAAGCGTGGACGCCCTCCTCCGGGGACACCACCTGGATGCCGTCGGAGGTGTACTCGTCGTAGCTGGCGGCCAGGGGCTTGTCCAGCAGGACGGCCACGCCGTTGAGGGAGGCTTTCAGGGAGGGGTATTTTCCCACATCCTCCGTGATCTGCTCCCCGGCGCCGGCGAGGAAGCTGCCGGCATCGGTTTTCAGGGTGATAACGGGGTCGCGATCCCAGTAGCCGGGCGTATACCAGTTGTTGGCCTGCACCGCCGGGCCGGAGGTGGAGACCACAGAGCCCAGATCCGTCACCTCAATGACAGAGCCGGCCAGACCCACGGAAATGGCGGGACGGTTGTGGGCGTAGACGTCGCCGCTGACGGTGATTTCCACGCCGTCGCCCTCATAGCCGGTGGAGGCGCTGGTGGCGATGCCGCCGTCCACCGTGCCGGAGCTGGTAACGCTGACGGAGCCGGAGCCGCAGGTGCCCAGGCTGATGGCCAGGTTATCGCTGCGGACGGTGCCGCTGACGGTGATGGTGGGGTTGGAGGCGCTGCCGACGGGCAGGGCGACAACGCCACCCTCCAGAGTGCCGTTGACCGTGACCCGATTCATGTGGGGATAGCCGGAGTCGCCCACGCCGTAGTAGCCGCCGCGCACCACACCTGCACGATTGATGGTCAGGTCAATGTAACCATTGTTGGAGAAGTAAATGGCGGAGGCTCCCACGGCCGTGGAGTCGCTGATGACCTGTCCGTTGACGGTCACATCGGCGTAACCGGCGGAGTGGTCGGTGGTAACATACAGGGCATAGCTTTTCTTTTCAGTATTGGTGTTGTGGATTTTGCCGCTGGTACCCACGGTAAAGTCGGACTTACCGGTCAGCTCCACCAGGGTGTAGCTGCTGCTGCAGCTGCCGGTGAGGCTGGCGTTCCAGTTGATCCGGGAGGCTTTGTCGCCGTCCAGGCGCAGGGTGCCGGCCACCCCGGCGTTGGTGACGGTGCCGGAGATGGTGACGGAGTTGCCGCTGACGGTGGCGGTAAGCTGCCCGTTGCCGCCGAAACGCCTCAGACTGTCGTTATAGGACTGGATGGTACCTACAATGGACTGGGGATCATAGGCCGCGAACACGCTGACGGGCAGCAGGGTCACCAGCATACAGATGGTAATCAGCGCCGCAAAGAGTCGCTTTTTCATATGGATTTTTCTCACTCCTTATGTTCCGATAACGGATGGATTGTGACAGTAGCTGGGGAATATCACTCCTTTCTCCCGTTGGGGAGACAGTCCATTTCCGCAGGAAGCGCCGCCGGAGGGGAGGGCCTCAATAAAGGGTCTTTTCGTTCTCGGCGAAGAGCTTGTCATTGACCTCGCTGAGGGGGACGTGGTGGAGCAGACCATGGCAGATGATGGCGTCCCGCTTGAGCCTGGGGTACAGCTGGGCGTGGCAGGCCCGCTTGAGCAGGGTCTGGGCCTCCTCCAAAGTGGCGTCCAGGCCGATGCACAGGCAGAGCAGCCGATCCCGGGAGGGATTGCGCCGGCCGGAAAAGACCTGGTGGAGATAGACCTCGCTCATCCCGGCCTGCCGGGCCAGGGCGGCCTTGCTGATCGCCTTGCGCTGGTACAGCTCGCCCAGCAGCTGGGCCACGCTCTGGTTGGTAAAGTAGGGGCGGTTGTCCCGGATGTAGTCGTCCAGGTTGTCCTGACTCATCAGCTCCTGGGTCAGATCGCCGGTGGTTTTGTCCTCCATGGTGGTCACCTCGTTCCCTTCAGGCAGAAATGTTTATCTTAAATCTACAACATTTAGTGGTTGGAAACAATATGCCCACTGCATAGTGCATAAAAACGAGCTGCTTTGCGCCGGGCAGGGGATAAAAGAAAACCATGCGGAAGGGTGGGCCTCCGCATGGAAGTGGGGGAATTCGGAGTGAGAAAGGATGGAACGCTGTCTTTCGTGCTGATGCAGGGAATTTCATCTATCCTTAGGCGGCGAGAAGGAAAGCGCAGCTTTCCGCAAAAGTTCTTTGCTTCCTTCAAGAAAGGAAGTGCCGCCTGCGGGCGGGTTTCTTTTCTCGGCGGGAGAAAAGGGCGGGAGAAAAGAAACCAAAAGACCGCCGGGGGTCCGCGGGGAGCAGAAGTCATGGGCAGGCCCATGACTTATCCCCGCTCTCCCCCCGGTCCCCCACGGGTGGTTGAACGAGCTTGTACCGGGGCTTATCCAAGAACTCTTGAGCAAATCCCCCCGGCGGGGCGGCTCAGCTGTGTTGTCCGGCCCTCCTCCCGCCCGCGCCTCCCAGGCGCTCCCTTTTTCGCAGCCTTTGCCTTGCCCTTCTACAGCAAATATCCGCCGGGCTGCTTCCTTGATGAATATTTCTGCCATCAAAATCTGGAAGCGCAAGCAGCGCCGGTCTTACGCATAGGGAAAGGAAAATACGGTGGATTATCTTTCGTGCTGGCGTGTGGAGAAGAAACCAAATTTTAGGCGGCGAGAAGGAAAGCGCAGCTTTCCGCGAAAATTCTTTGCCTACTTTCTTGAAAAGAAAGTAGGTCAGCGGATGCGGGTGGGGTTGGGGGCGTTGGTCTGGCTGACGATGAAGTGGGGCCGGCCCTTGACCTCCAGGTAGGTCTTGGCCAGGTACTGGCCCATAATGCCCATGCAGAACAGCTGCACGCCGCCGATGAAGGTGATAATACACACCAGGGAGGCCCAGCCATCCACCGGGTCGCCGAACAGCAGCTTGCGGACGATGACCAGCAGGATCATCAGGAAAGACACCAGGGTCAGGCCCACGCCGCCCCAGGCGGCCAGGGACAGGGGCACCTGGGAGAAGTTGATAATGCCGTCGATGCTGTACTTTACCAGCTTCCAGAAGCTCCACTTGGTGGTGCCGGCCACCCGCTCCACATTCTCATAGGGCAGCCACTTGGTGCGGAAGCCCACCCAGCCGAAGATGCCCTTGGAAAACCGGTTGTACTCCCCCATGGCCAGGATGGCGTCCACCATCTCCCGGCGCATGAGCCGGAAGTCCCGGGCCCCATCCATCATGTCGGCGTCGGAGATCCGGTGGATCAGGCGGTAAAACATCCGGGCGAAGAAGGAGCGCACCGGCGGCTCCCCCGCCCGGCTGACCCGGCGGGTGGCCACGCTGTCGTAGTCCCCGGACTCCAAATCGGCCAGCATTTGGGGCAGGAGGGAGGGGGGGTCCTGCAGGTCGGCGTCCATCACGGCAATGTAGTCCCCGGCGGCGTTGCAGAACCCGGCGTACATGGCGGCCTCCTTCCCGAAGTTCCGGGAGAAGGAGTAGTAGACCACCCGGGGGTCGGCCTGAGCCAGGGCCTTGAGCTTGTCCAGGGTGCCGTCCCGGGAGCCGTCGTTGACGAACAGAAACTCGAACCGGTACTGGGGCAGCCCGGCGGACACCTCCGCCAGAGCGGCGTAGAGGTAGTCCAGGGACTCCTCCTCATTGTAGCAGGGGATGATGAGGGAGACCAGCCTGTTCACGGGGCGTCACTTCCTTCCTGTTGAGGGTCACAGGCCAGGACGATGGAGTCCAGGCCGTAATACTCCGCCATCCACCGGTTGAACCACCGCTCCGGGTCATCGGTGAGGTAGGAGGTAATCACAAAGGCGTTGTACCGGTTCTGGGTGGGGGTGATGGGGTCCACCACCACGTCCAGAATCCCCGCCGCCTTCTGCTGCTGAATCTGCTCCAGCTGGTGCTCCACCTCCTGGTGGGTGCGCCAGATGTCGGGCAGCGCCTGGGCGCCGGCGGCCACGGAGGCCACGCAGGCCACAGCCATGGCACAGGCCAGCAGCCGCCTGGGCAGCAGGCCGTGCCAATCCACCAGCCGGGCGGTCATCCCGGCGGCGATGAGGAAAAAGCACACCGCCCACGTCCAGGACCGGGCCCCAATGGTGGGGGAGACCACCAGCACCGCCACGCTGGCCAGCCCGGCCAGAATATACAGGACGGGCAGGAGATAGGGCTGCCAGCCATAGGCCGTCCCCCTCCGGGGCCGGAGCCGGGACAGGGCTACCGCAGCCAGAACAATCAGCCCGGGAATCAGCAGGCAGGACCAGCACAGCCCGGCCACCTTCTCCACCCGGGGCAGGAGGACGGACGGGGCGGTGAGGGGGGCGTCGTCCCGGCCGGTGTTGCCGGGCGCGGAGATCAGCAGGTAAAAAGCGGGCAGGGAAGCCGCCAGGGCGGTGACGCTCCACAGGGGAATCCGGCGGTACCGCAGCAGCCAATACCCCATGTAAAACACAACCAGCAAAATGGCCGCGCCGCCGCTGTTCTCATTGGTCCAGCCCATGAGGAAGCCCAGAGGGGCCATGACCAGGGCCCGGAGGGCGGCGGAGCCGGGGGTGTACCGCGTCCCCCGCCAGCACCGGAAGGGGAGCAGCACCCCCAGGATCAGGCAGGCCATCCACAGGTAGTTGAAGGCCCCGGACATCCACATGACAGACAGATCGAACTGGGGCAGCAGCAGCCACAGCCCCAGGCAGGACGCCAGCAGGGGCACAGGCCGCAGGGAGGACAGGCGGGGCTGGGCGTGGAGGCAGACCAGCATCCCCAGCAGCACGAACATCCCGGCGGAGCACAGGTTGAACACCCACTTGTCAAACAGCATGAAAAACTGCAAAATGCCGTGGGCCACCACCCGGCCGCCCCAGAGGAAGTAGTGGTTATACATGGACTCCGGGATATCGGCCACCCCGGTGAGGGGCCGCACCACCCCATCGGGGAGATAGCCGTCGTACATATAGTGGTAGCGGTAGTCGTCGGAGGTGTAGGGAGTCAGGGTGTAAAGCAGCAGCATCCACAAAAATACCCCGGCGGCAACGGCCAGGGAGGCCCACAGCCAGCTCCGGCCGGGACGTTTGGATTGCGGCGTCATAGGGAAGGCTCCCTCCTTGCACATGGTTCCAGGGCGGCGGCCGCCGCCCCTTTGACATTTGTTCAAAAATGTTTATACTAAATTTACAACAATTATGGGAAAGAAACAATAGATTTCATTGCTAAATTTTCCGAGACGGGAGGGGATTCCCATTTACACATGGCTGAAGCAGGCGCTGGAGGAGGAGTGCCGGACGGTGCGGGTCATTAAGAGGAGCACCAGAGGCTCCGTCAGCCTCATCCAACACAACAAGACCGGGAAAGAGATGATCCTGCGTCAATTCACCGGCAATCCGGAGGTGTACCGGAAGCTGCTGGACTACACCTGCCCCAACCTGCCTGACGTGTACGAGGTGGCCCAGGAGGGAGAGCAGGTGCTGGAGCTGGAGGAGTATATCCAGGGGGATACCCTGGGCAGCCTGCTCCGGTACAGCCTGTTCACCCAGGAGGAGACCCGGAAAATCGTCACCCAGGTGTGCCGGGCTTTGTGGGTGCTCCACTCCATCGGGGCGGTGCACCGGGACGTGAAGCCGGAAAATATCATCCTCCGGGGAAGCGAGGCGGTGCTCATCGACTTCGATGCCGCCCGCCTCCACAAGCCGGAGCACCAGGCCGACACCCAGATCCTGGGCACCACCGGCTTTGCCGCCCCGGAGCAGTACGGCCTGTCCCAGTCCGACCTGCGCACCGACATCTACGCCGTGGGTATCCTCATCAACGTCATGCTTACCGGCCAGCACCCGTCCAGAAAGCTGGCGGAGGGCCGCATGGGCCGGATCGTGGACCGCTGCACCCACGTCAACCCCCAGCGGCGGTACAAAAATGTGCTGCGGCTGATGGAGGCGCTGTGATATGGACGCCTGCACCAAACCCTGCCCCTACTGCGGCGCGGCCCTGCCGGCGGGGGCATCCTTCTGCCCCCGGTGTGCTCGCATCCTGCGGGCACAACAACCCCTCCGGCCCCCCACCCGCCTATGGGGCAAACTCGCCCGCCGGGCCCTGGCGGCGGCGGCGCTCCTGGTTGTCCTGGCAGCGGCGGCCTGGGCCTGGATGCCCAAAACCTACGAGGGCTGGGGCGAGGTGATCTACACTGACGACGACGGCACCTACCAGCTGCTGCTTGGGGAAGGCAGCGACCGCTTCACCCCCGTGCCCCAGGTGGAGACCAACTTCGCCCGCAAGGAGATCTGCCGAATGCCAAGCCGGTTTTATGTAAATCATGTGGACACCGGGGCCAACGCCGCCGCCGCCTTTATGCGGAAGGTTGATTCCATCTCCGTGGACTTCGGCGACCAGGGGGACAACCCCAGCCCCATGATCTGTGATCCCCCGGCCTCCGCCGACTACGCGCCGGAGGTGGCCATGGTGTCCCGGCTGACCTTCACCGGGGAAAGCGGCTCTCAGGAGCTGGTGTGGACCATCAGGATGGACAACGGGGACACCATCCGTCTCCGTCAGCAAATTACCGTCCACCCGGTGGATACCTATGAGTACCACTGGCAGGACTACCCCATGGAGACGGCGGAGCAGCTCCAGGCCCTGATGGATCAGATCGGGGAGGAGGTGGCCGTCCCCAACGTGGTGAATGTGTACCTGCCCCCGGTGACCTATACCCAGCCGGTGGAGCTGGCCAGCCGGCCCATGAATCTGTACGGCTGCACCGACGGGCCCCAGCCTACCACCTTTACCGATACCCTGTCCGTCACCGCCAAGGACGGGGACATCTGCTACCTGTATGACCTGGAGTTCCGGGGCGGCGGCGACGGGGTGGGCCTGTCTGCCTCCGCCCGGGTGTGGGCGGAGCGGTGCCGGTTCTCCGGCTGGAGGACCGGGGCGCTGGTTTACGGGGATGTGTGGGGCAACGTCATTGGCTGCACCTTCCTGGACAACCAGGTGGGCTTCCACTTCAACAGCGACGGCGCCTCTGTCAGCCATACCGGGTACCAGAACAACGTCTTTCAGAATAACGGCACCGCCGTGGTGCTGGAAAATGTGCCTACGGATACGGCTATGAATTTTGAAGGGTCCCGCTTTACCCGCAACGGGGTGGATATCGACAACCGCTGCGGCCAGGCGGTGAACATCGCCAAGGCCATTATCGAGTAAGCAATGAATTGGGAGGAATCCAAAATGTCCGCAACCTGCCCGCACTGCGGCGCGCCCCTGCCGGAGGGCGCCGCCTTCTGTCCCCGCTGCGCCCGGCCTGTCCGGGAAAAGGTGGCCGCCAAACAGCCGCTGCCCCTGCGGAATAAGGTCATCGCCGTCCTGATCCTGTTGGCTCTGGCGGCGGCGGGGGGCTTATGGTGGCATACCAATCACCAGCCCCAGGTGTATGAGGGGGATGGGGCGGAGGTGATCTACACCCAGGGGGACACGGTGTATCAGCTTACCCTGGCCTGGGCGGAGAATCCCACCCAGCCCGCCCCTCGGATTTACCTCACGGAGCAGGAGGGCGGGGACTTTACCTGGCCCAGCCGGTGGTTTGTCCTGTACAAGGACAACGGCCAGAACGCCGCGGAGGAATTTATGGAGCTGGTGGACTCGGTGGAGGCCCATGTGGAGCTGGGGGAGGCGGGAGCCTGCCCCATGGAGGCCGGCCAGCCCGCCTATGACGAGGGCTCCCCCACCGCCGCCATGGTGTCCTCCATTCACTTTATCTGCGGCACCGACACCAACCGCCTGGTGTGGACGATCCACATGAAAAATGGGGACACCATCCGCCTGTATCAGAACATGATTGTTACCGCCGCCGAGACCCATGTCTACACCCCGGAGGAGACGGACATGGACAACCTGGAGCAGCTCCAGGCCCTGGTGGATGGGCTGGCCCGGGAGATCCCGGAGTATGATGTGGTTCAGATTTACCTGCCCCCGGTGACCTATGATGGGACGTTGGTGGTGGCCAGCCGGAATGTGGAGCTGTACGGCTGCACCGACGGCTCCGGCCGGACGGCCTTCACCGGTGGGATTCAGCTGCGCTACGACGGCAGCGCCATCTCTTACCTGTACGACCTGGACTTCCCCGGCGATGGGGAGGGGGTGGGCGTCTCCTCCGCCTGCCGGGCCTTTATCACCGGCTGCAGCTTCCAGAATTGGCGCACCGGGGTGCTGGCCTACGGCGACCAGTCCTGGGTCAACACCAACCAGTGCGCCTTCCGGAACTGCCAGGTGGGCCTGCATATCAACTCCACCCGAAGCGGGATCTCCGACTCCCGGTTTATGGAAAATGTCTTTGCCGACAACGGCACCGCCGTGGTGCTGGAACATGTGCCCAGCACCGAGGTGCTTAGCTTCATGGATTGCCAGTTTACCGGAAACGGCACCGACATGGACAACCGCTGCGGCCAGTATGTGGAATTTACCCCTTCGCTTCCTTGACCTACTTTCTTGAAAGAAAGTAGGCAAAGAACTTTCCGCGAAACTCCGTTTCGCCCTCGCCGCCTAGGGCTTAAATGAAATTCCATGCCGCAGCACGAAAGACAGGCTAACAGTTATTTCCCCAAGCCCCCGCACAAAGGCTCTTGTCTTTTGAGCGTTACCTACTGTCCTCCATAAAAGGTGATTCGACCTCCTATGGGGGACCGGGGGGAGAGCGGGGATAAGTCATGGCGTGCCATGACTTCTGCTCCCCGCGGACCCCCGGCACGTTTTTGGTTCCTTTTGTCGTGTGCAACAAAAGGAACCCGCCCGCAGGCGGCACCGTACTTTCTTTCAAGAAAGTACGGTGCCTGCTTTCTTGAAAGAAAGTAGGTTGACCGAATTAGTTTTATCTGATAGAATGGGCATCAACCATTTCAAAAAATAGGAGAGAAATGGAAGAGAAATGTAAAACAAGGAGGATACTATGGAACAACATCATCGTGGACATTGGGGCAGCAACCTGGGCTTCCTGATGGCCACTATTGGCGCTGCCGTAGGTCTTGGAAATATCTGGGCCTTCCCCTATAAGATGGGCATGAACGGCGGCTTTGCCTTCCTGCTGGTCTATCTGGTCATGGCGGTTTTGGTAGGCTTTCCCATCATGCTCACGGAGCTGGCCATTGGCCGGAAGGTGGGCGGCAGCGTACTGGTGAGCTATCACGCCGTAGGCGGCGGCTTCGGCACCTTCATTGGCGGCCTGGCAATGCTGTCGGCCTTCCTGATCCTGAGCTTTTACACGGTGCTGGGCGCCTACTGTGTGGAGTACGTATGTCTGAACTTTGCTGAGCTGCTGGGCGTTGCCAATCTGTCCAACGTCTCCGGCGCCCAGTCCTTTGCGGACATGCTGACCAACCAGCCCCTGGCGGTTCTGTTCACCTTCCTGGTGATTGCCGCCTGCTTCCTGATTATTCGCGGCGGGATCAAGGACGGCATTGAAAAGTTCAACAAGGTGGGTATGCCCGCCCTGGCCATTATGCTGGTCATCGTCATCATCCGCGCCGTCACTCTGCCTGGCGCCGCGGACGGCATCAAGTTCATGCTCACCCCCAACTTCGAGCCCCTCAAGACCAACTTCCTGGGCGTGCTCTCCGCTGCCGGCGGCCAGGTGTTCTTCTCCCTGTCTCTGGCTATGGGTATCACCGTCACCTACGGCTCCTACCTGCGGAAGGAGGAGAGCCTGGTGAAGAACTCCCTCATCATCATCATCTCCGATACCTGCGTGGCCTTCATGGCTGGTCTGGCAGTGCTGCCCGCCGCCTTCGCCCTGGGCGGGGAGAATGCCGAGCTGGCCGGACCCAAGCTGCTGTTCATCACCCTGCAGGACGTGTTTAACTCCATGGGCTCCTTCGGCCCCGTGTTCGGCATCCTGTTCTACCTGTTTGTCACCCTGGCCGCCATCACCTCCACCATTGCGCTGATTGAGGTGCTGGTCACCTTTACCCTGGACCACCGCAGAAAGCAGGGCAAGCAGTCCAACCGTACCGTGGTGGTGCTGGTGATCTGCCTGATTATCATGGCGGAGGCCGCTCTGGTGGCTGCCGACGGCCTGGGCTCCAACGGTCTGTGGATTCCCTTCCAGGATACTGGCCGCGCCCTGGGCGGCACCTGGCTGGACTTTATGGACTTTATCTCTGAGGGTGTGGCGATGCCTGTGGGCGCCCTGCTCATGATCTTCCTGGTCTGGAAGATTCGGCCCTCCACCATCCGGGAGGAGGCTACCGCCGCCGGCCGGGTCTATCCCCCCTTCCTGTACACCTTCTACCGCTTCTGCATCTACGTGGCTGCCCCCTTGGGGATGATTATGATTCTCGTCGGTCAGCTCCAGTCCTTCTTCGCCCCGCTTTCTTGACCCGCTTTCTTGTAAGAAAGCTTGGCAAAGAACTTCCTGCGAAACTGCGTTTCGCCTCGCTCCGCCTGGGGTGAGGGGTGAGTTCCCCGCCCCAGTACGAAAGAGAATAGTCCTGTATATCCACGTGGAAGGCTTGTCCCCTCCGCGTGGATTTTTTTGCGGGGAGGAGCATACCTGTTTCTTCCCTCATGCACAAACCGGCGCTGCCTGCTTTCTTAAAAGAAAGTAGGCAAAGAATTTTCGCGGAAAACTTCGTTTTCCTTCTCGCCGCCTAACATTTAAGTTGAATTCCACATAACAGCACGAAAGAGAATTCCACGTAATTTTTCCTCCCCTGCACAAACCGGCGCTGCTTGCGCTTCTTCCCTTTGATGGCAGAATATTCATCCAGGAAGCAGCCCGGCGGATATTAGCCATAGAAGGGCGGGCCAAAGGTTACAGAAAAAAGAGCGCCTGGGAGGCGCGGGCGGGAGAAGGGCCGGACAATACAGCTGAGCCGCCCCGCCGGGGGGACTTGCAGAAGAACCCTTGGATAAGCCTTGGTACAGGCTTGTTCAACCACCCGTGGGGGACCGGGGGGAGAGCGGGGATAAGTCATGGCTTGCCATGACTTCTGCTCCCCGCGGACCCCCGGCACGTTTTTGGTTCCTTTTGTCGTGCAACAAAAGGAACCCGCCCGCAGGCGGCCCTACTTTCTTAAAAGAAAGTAGGCAAAGAATTTTCCGCGAAACTTCGTTTCGCCCGCGCCGC
>CASFCW010000035.1 GCA_949293165.1 uncultured bacterium | reverse complement strand
CGCCGGAGTAGTCACTGTCCCGAACAGCACGGTGCCCGCCAGGCACAGGGAAAATGCGTTCTTCTTCACGTTCATTACTCCTCACTATCGTTTATTTGACAATTTGTTTTTTATGTACCACACAGAGGACATGGCTCTATCCTCTGTATAGCTCCGTCATTTTCGCGGCTTTCCAGTTGGCCTTGCTGTCCTCATAGTAAGCCCGGATCTGACTGACCAGATCGTTGCTTTGTCCGTACTTTTTCTGCGTCGCCTGGATGTTGGCCAGGATGGCCTCCACCTCCGCGTCGCACTTGCTCTCCTCCGCCAGGAGGATGCCCATTTTGGACTGGACAAGGGACAGCTTCTTTTTCTGGGTGCGCTCCGCAGCAGGGAGATCCATAAACTCCTGCTTGGTCTGGGCAATAATCTCATCCAGCCGGGCAAGGAACTTATCCTCAACCTGATACAGCTGATTGACATAGCCCTGGATCTCCGCCTGGGCCTTCTCGGCGTCGGTCTTTTCCTCCGTCCCGGTCTGAGCGTTCCCTCCCGACTGTTGGGAGGAGCCTGTCGTCCCGGTCTGGCCACCAGTCTGGCCGCCTGTTTGTCCGCCGGTCTGGCTGTCTGCTTCGCCGCCGGAGAGGCCTGTCTCCCCGTCCTGCTCCTGCTGGAGCTGGCCGGTATCCGGTTTTGTCAAGCCGTATTGGTTGAGCAGCTCCTCCTGCTGGCGGTCATGATCCTGCTGCATCTGGGTCAGCGTGTCCGAATCCTGCGTCACAGCCAGGTAAAGGGCCCGGATATTATTCCTCTGTGTCCATCCGAACCAGCCAGCGCCGACGACGAGAACCAGAAGCACGCCGACTACAATGCCCAGAATCCAGCGCCGCCTTCCCTTTCCATGCCCTGCGTCTGTTATCTCAGAATGAGTCAAGCCCTTCACCCACCGCCTTTCCTGTTCTCGGAGAGTCAATCCCCGATTGGGTACAGCAAGGTACTATGCGTTTATTCTACTTCATTCAGTCATGGATTTCAACTGGAAATTTCGGTTTTTTCCTGGTGGTCTTTTCCAGTCCGCCATTTATGGGTTATTTCCCCATTTTTGGTGGGTTTCCGGCCCTTTTTCGGCGCAGTTTAGTCCCCTTGAGCTAGCCCCATTGTGTCCATCCGTCTCATATTCGTGGGTTTGTGTGGATTTTCTTTCCTGATTCCCCCCTCTTGCATCCCTTCTTTCTGAGTTTACTCCTCCCCGCGTGGGGGCAGATGCATTTCAATTTACAAATAATTCACAGGTGAGACACGATTTTGACTTATTTATCCGTTATGATGAGACCGTACCCAGTGGAATAGATGTTTTTCTCATTTCTCCCTCTCCTTTTACACACACACAGACAAGGGGCCCCGGCGGAAACGCCGGGGCCCCTTGCCCTGATTTCCGGCCGGCATCCGCCGGCACGGGCTCTTATCATTTACTTGCAGAAGTCCAGGGCGACCTCTGTGATGTGGCCGGCGTACAGGCCGAACAGCTTCATCAGCTCCCCGGCAGGGCCGGAATAGCCGAACACGTCATTGACCCCGATGCGGCGCACGGGGGTGGGCAGCCGCTCAGACAGCAGGGCGCACACCGCCTCGCCCAGGCCGCCGATGATGCTGTGCTCCTCACAGGTGATGATCTTTCCGCACTCCCGGGCGGCGGCCAGCACCAGCTCGTCATCCAGCGGCTTGATGGTGGCCATATTGATCACCCGGGCGGAGACGCCCTTTTCCTCCAGCTGGGCGGCAGCCTCCACCGCCTCGGCCACCAGGGGGCCGTTGGCAATGATGGCCACATCGCTGCCCTGGCGGAGCACCTCGCCCTTGCCGATCTGGAAGGAGTAGCCCTCCTCCTGGTGGAATACCGGCACACCGGAGCGGCCAAAGCGCATGTACACAGGGCCTTTGTGCTCATAGGCCGCCTTCACCATGGCCCGGGCCTCCACATCGTCGGAGGGGGACATGACCACCATGCCGGGGATGGAGCGCATGAGGGCGAAGTCCTCACAGCACTGGTGGGAGGCGCCGTCCTCGCCCACAGAGATACCGCCGTGGGTAGCGCCGATCTTCACATTCAGCATGGGGTAGCCGATGGAGTTGCGGATCTGCTCAAAGGGACGACCGGCGGCAAACATGGCAAAGGAGGAGGCAAAGGGCACCAGCCCCATGGTGGCCGCGCCGGCAGCCACCGCCATCATGTTGGCCTCGGCAATGCCGCAGTTGAAGTGGCGGTTGGGGAACTCCTCGCGGAACACGCCGGTCTTGGTGGAACCGGCCAGGTCGGCGTCGAACACCACAATATCGTCGTGGAGACGGCCCAGCTCCTTCAGGGCGGCGCCGTAGCTGTCCCGGGTGGCAATTTTCTTCACGTCGGCCATCTTACATTCCCTCCACTTCCGCCAGGCGGGCCCGCAGCTCCGCCACAGCCTGCTCGTACTCCTCGTCATTGGGGGCCTTGCCGTGCCAGCCGGCGTTGTTCTCCATGTAGCTGACGCCCTTGCCCTTGGTGGTTTTCATCACAATGGCGAAGGGGACGCCCTTGGTCTGGCGGGCCTGGGCAAAGGCCGCCTCCATCTGGTCAAAATCATGGCCGTCGATCTCCGTCACGGCAAAGCCGAAGGCCCGCAGCTTCTCCGGGATGGGGTAGGGGGACATCACCTGGGCCACGTCGCCGTCGATTTGCAGCCCGTTATTGTCAATCACAATGCACAGGTTGTCCAGCTTATAGTGGTGGGCGAACATCATGGCCTCCCACACCTGGCCCTCCTGGATTTCTCCATCGCCCAGCAGGGTATACACCCGGCAGTCCTTCCCCTGGTACTTGGCCGCCAGCGCCATGCCGGCGGCGGCGGAAATGCCCTGGCCCAGGGAGCCGGTGGACATGTCCACGCCGGGGGTCAGATTCAGGTTGGGGTGACCCTGGAGATAGCTGCCCACGTGCCGCAGCGTCAGCAGATCCTTCTCCGGGAAAAAACCCCGCAGCGCCAGCGCCGTGTACAGGCCGGGCGCGGTGTGCCCCTTGGACAAAACAAAGCGGTCCCGGTCGGCCCACTTGGGGTTGGCCGGGTCTACGTTCATTTCCTTGAAATAGAGATAGGTGAACAGATCAGCGGCGGACAGGCTGCCGCCTGGATGACCGGCTTTGGCGGAATGGGTGCTTTCAATGATGCCCATACGCACCTTGCAGGCCGTAATCATCAGCGATTTTCTTTCTGTAGCTGTCATAGCGTACTCCTTCTCTTTTGTTTCGCAATCAGCTGCGGCGGAGCGGCCGGATTCCCGGCAGGCCCGCTTTTTTCATTATAAAGCACCCCATCGGGAAACGCAAGCGGCGGTGGGGAAAAATACGTCGATTCCAGAAGAAAGAGCAGGACGCGGGGTTGCGTCCTGCTCTGTTTAGTGTTTCCGTTCCCAAGGGAATTATTTCGCGTAATCCACGGCCTTGGTCTCCCGCAGCAGGTTGACCTTGATCTGGCCGGGGTACTCCAGCTCGTCCTCGATCTTCTTGGCAATATCCCGAGCCAGGAGCACCATCTGATCCTCGCTGACCACCTCGGGCTTGACCATGATGCGGACCTCCCGGCCGGCCTGGATGGCGAAGGACTTTTCCACGCCGGGGAAGGAGGAGGTGATTTCCTCCAGCATCTCCAGCCGCTTGATATAGTTCTCCAGGTTCTCCCGACGGGCGCCGGGACGGGCGGCGGAAATGGCGTCGGCCGCCTGCACCAGGCAGGCCACAACGGTCTGGGGCTCCACATCGTTGTGGTGGGCGTGGATGGCGTGGATCACGGCCTCGCTCTCCCGGTACTTCCGGGCCAGCTCCACACCGATGGAGACGTGGGAGCCCTCCACCTCGTGGTCAATGGACTTGCCCAGGTCGTGGAGCAGGCCGGCCCGCTTGGCCTCGGCCACGTTGGCGCCGATCTCGGCGGCCAGCAGCCCGGCGATATGGGCCACCTCGATGGAGTGGTTGAGCACGTTCTGCCCGTAGCTGGTGCGGTACCGCATCCGGCCCAGCAGCTTGACCAGCTCGGGATGCAGGCCGTGGACATTGGTCTCAAAGATGGCCCGCTCGCCCTCGGCCTTGATGGTGGCGTCCACCTCCCGCTTGGCCTTCTCCACCATCTCCTCAATGCGGGTGGGGTGGATGCGGCCGTCCAGGATCAGCTTCTCCAGGGCCAGCCGGGCAATCTCCCGGCGGACGGGGTCAAAGCAGGAGACGGTAATGGTCTCCGGCGTGTCGTCGATAATCAGATCCACCCCGGTGAGGGTCTCCAGGGTACGGATGTTGCGGCCTTCCCGGCCGATGATGCGGCCCTTCATCTCGTCGTTGGGCAGGGCCACCACAGACACCGTGGCCTCCGCCACATGGTCGGCGGCGCAGCGCTGGATGGCCAGGGAGATCAGCTCCCGGGCCTTGGTGTCCGCCTCGTCCTTGAAGCGGGCCTCGATCTCCTTGATCTTCAGGGCGGACTCGTGGGTGACGTCGTCCTCCAGCTGCTTGAGCAGATAGCTCTTGGCCTCCTCGGCGGTGAAGCCGGAGATCCGCTCCAGCTCCTCCAGGTGCTTCTGCCGGATAGCCTCGGCCTCGGCCTGGGTGCTTTCCAGCTTGGCCAGACGGTGGGAGAGATGTTCTTCCTTCTTCTCCATATTCTCCGTCTTGCGGTCCAGGTTTTCTTCCTTCTGCTGCAGACGCCGCTCCTGCTTCTGCAGGTCGGAGCGGCGCTCCTTTTCTTCCTTTTCGTACTCGTTGCGGGCCTTGAGGATCTCCTCCTTGGCCTCTACCAGGGCCTCACGCTTCTTGTTTTCCGCGTTTTTGTAGGCCTCGTTTACAATCCGGGTGGCCTCCTCCTCAGCGGAGCCGATCTCCCGCTCCGCGGTGCTTTTCCGCCGGTTCCAGCCGATCAGGGAGCCCACAATGCCGCCGATGATCAGACCGACCACGGCGGCGATAATTTCAGGGAACATGTATACACCTCCAAAATTCAAAATCAGGCGGGGCCTGCGCCCCGGAGACGGGCCGCCGCTCGCGGCCCCGGCACAACGACCCGGGCAGGAACCCCCCTGTCCGAATCAAACCTTTCGACATAAAATCAGCCGCAAGGTATACCCCCGGCTTCCCGGCGGCATCCCCTGCGACAATTTGAAAAACATCCCCCAAGTTTTTCAGATTTGTCCTCTTTGTATTGTAAAGGCAACTTTGGGGCATGTCAAGATTTATTCCCGTCATATCTCCCCATTTCCGGGATTTTGCCCGCAGGACGGGTCAGGGCTTCTCCTGGGGAAGGGAGTCGTCCACCCGAATCCAGTCCTCCACGTGAACCACGCTGTAGTCCCGTTCGCTCTCCCGGATCACCACCCGGTCGATGCCGGCGTTGATAATCAGGCGGCGACACATGGAGCAGGAGGTGGCGTGCTGAAGCAGCTCCCCCGTCTTTGCTTCCCGGCCCGCCAGGTACAAAGTGGCCCCCAGGGTGTCCCGCCGGGCGGCGGAAATGATGGCGTTCATCTCCGCGTGTACGGAGCGGCACAGCTCGTACCGCTCACCGCTGGGTACGTTCATGGCCTCCCGGGTGCAGTAGCCCAGATCCATGCAGTTTTTCCGGCCCCGGGGGGCGCCGTTATAGCCGGTGGAGACGATCTCATCGTTCTTTACAATAATGGCGCCGTAGCACCGGCGCAGGCAGGTGGAGCGCTCCAGCACCGTTTCGGCGATGTCCAGATAGTAGTTCTCTTTGTCAATTCGCTTCATGGCGTGTTCCTCCCGTATCCGACTTGGTTTGTCTCAGTATAGCGAATTTATCTCCATCGGGCAAGGGCAACTTTCCACCTTCTTTGGGGGATCTCAAGTCATAGCGGGGAAATTCTACCGGATGTTTTCGCACTTAAATTTCTCTTTTCCTTTCCTTCTCGCAAAAAAATATGATACAATAACCGTGATACAAAAATTGATGCCCCGATTCAAGGGGACAGGGCTGGGCATTTCAGGCACAAACATACTCCGAAACGGAAACAACGGGGAGGGCACAATGAAAAAACTGTGCGTTATGGTCTGCTTGATTGACTTTCTTCTTGTTTTTGGTTTGCTTTCTTTTGCTGGTATTTTCTTCTACGCCAACCTGACCATGAATCCATACGAGATTTCTATGGTGGGAGATATCGCGGAGCGCAGGTTATTTTTCCGCATATTGTCTGAGAGGATATATACCGCGTGTGGGTCTCTGTATACTCTTGGGCACATCGTAATGATTGGCGCCCTGGCAAAAAACGGCTATCGGACATCCATCCGAAGGATCGCGTGTTACTTTTTATCCCAAATTCTCCTTGCGGCCTTGTGTGTGCTTCCCTTCGCGTTTTTGGACCGTACCTTTGCGTATGATTATATCTTCCCCCTGAGAGGCCTATCGGTTACCCTTCTGATTCTGTTTCTTGTGTCATCCATACTCTATGTTCTGAAAAATACAGACTTGCCCTAAATGGCCCCCGACAAAATTGGCAGAGAGAAACGATTACGGAGAACCGCTGTGCAGGCGGGTCTCCGTAATCGTTGTTTTCGGTCACTGAGTACCTATCAACCCCACATTGCCGCAAATTGGCTGGCATTTGGGCGGTGGGCTGTTTGTGCTGCCCTTTCTTCAGCGTTTACCCGCATCTTTTAAGGGCTTCCAGTTGTGTTTTTGGATTTCTGATTCATCACACGGATCTCTGCCCCCATTATGTCATGTATGTTGGAAGCCGGCAAGGCCATTAACCCGCCGTTTCGAGGGATAGGGCGGAGAAATTTCCCCCGTTTCGTTGCATTTTTCCTCCCGTTGGTGTAAACTGTCTTGAAACCCATACCCGGAAATCCATATTTTCCCGGGAAATGAAAAAATTCGGCTCCCGCCGGGGGCAGGGGAGGTTGTCACAATGGCGTTTACCATGGAGGACTACCAGGAGAGCGCGGCTTATCTCCAAAGCAGGCTGGGCGGGTTTGTGCCCCGGACGGCCATGGTGCTGGGCTCCGGCCTGGGGGATCTGGCCGGCGAGGTAGCGCAGCCGATCTGCGTGGACTACCGGGACATTCCCCACTTCAAGGCATCCACCGCCCCCGGGCACCGGGGCCGGTTTGTGTTCGGCCTGCTGGAGGGCAGGCCGGTGGCGGTGATGCAGGGCCGGATGCACCACTACGAGGGCTACTCCTATGAGGAGGTCACCTACGCCATCCGGGTGCTGCGGCTGCTGGGCTGCGACACGCTCATCGTCACCAACGCCGCCGGCTGCGTCAACACCGCCTGGCAGGCGGGGGATCTGATGCTCATTACCGACCACATCAAAATGTTCTCGGAATCCCCCCTTCGGGGAGAAAACCTGTCCCCCTTCGGCGTCCGCTTCCCCGACGCCTCCAACCTGTATACGCCCCGTCTGCGGGATGTGGCCCGCCAGGCCGCCGGGGAGCTGGGCATCCCCCTGCGGGAAGGGGTATACTTCTACTGCTACGGCCCCCAGTACGAGACCCCGGCGGAGATCCGGGCGGCCCGGATTCTGGGCGGGGACGCCGTTGGCATGTCCACCGCCCCGGAGGTCATTGTCGCCGGGCACTGCGGCATGGAGGTGCTGGGCATCTCCCTGCTGTCCAACATGGCCGCCGGCATTCTGGACCAGCCCCTGACGGAGCAGGAGGTACTGGACGCCGCCCAGGCGGCCAAGGAAAAATTCTCCGCGCTCATCCGCACCTGTCTGGCCCGGCTGTAACCCCGGGAAGGAAGGAGACTAGCATGGCAATTTTACTGGAGCAGGTGACCGCCGTCACCATGGATTCCGCCCGTCCGGTCCTCCCCTGCGCCTATGTGGTGGTGGAGGGGTCTAAAATCCGCTCCGTGGACACCCAGCGCCCCCAGGGCAGCTTTGACCGGGTCATCGACGGCCGGGGCA
This sequence comes from uncultured bacterium, assembly GCA_949293165.1. Classification (GTDB taxonomy): domain Bacteria; phylum Bacillota; class Clostridia; order Oscillospirales; family Oscillospiraceae; genus Lawsonibacter. The sequence continues at coordinate 11,832 of CASFCW010000035.1, read as the reverse complement.
AGGTGCTCATGCCCGGCCTGGTCAACGCCCATACCCACCTGCCCATGACCCTGATGCGGGGGTATGGCGGGGGCTGCGACCTGCAGCACTGGCTCAACGACTATATCTTCCCCGCCGAGGACCGGCTGGACAGCCGCTCCGTCCTGGCGGGCACTCAGCTGGCTCTGGCGGAGATGATCGCCTCCGGCACCACCTGCGTGGCCGATATGTACTATTTCTGCGACGACATCGCCCAGGCGGTGGACCAGGCGGGCATCAGCGCCAACCTCAGCCGCTCCCTGGTGTGCTTCGCCGACCAGGACCCCACCCAGATGGACTCCTGGAAGGAGATGGAGGCCCTGTACCAGCGCTGGCACGGCTATGACCAGGGGCGCGTCCTGGTGGATGTGTCCGTCCACGCGGAATACACCTCCTTCGCCTGCCCCCGGCTGTGGGAGCAGGCGGGCCGCTGGGCCGCCGACCACGGCTGCGGCATGCAGGTGCACATCTCCGAAACCCAGTCGGAGCACCAGGACTGCATCGGCCGCCACGGCGCCACCCCCCTCCAGGTACTGGACCGGTACGGCGTGTGGCAAAACGGCGGCCTGGCCGCCCACTGCGTCTGGGTCACCGACGAGGATATGGAGCTGATGGCCCGGCGGCACATCACCGCCGTCCATAACCCCATGTCCAACCTGAAGCTGGCCTCCGGCGTGGCCCGGGTGCCCCAGCTGCTGGCCGCCGGGGTCAACGTAGCCCTGGGCACCGACGGCGTGGCCTCCAACAACAGCCATGATATGTTTGAGGAGATCAAGCTGGCCGCGGTCCTGCACAATGGCGTCCAGCAGGACCCCACGGCGGTCACCGCCGGACAGGCCCTGGCCATGGCCACCGCCAACGGCGCGGCCGCTCTGGGCCGCCCCACCGGCGTCATCGCCCCCGGCAGGGACGCCGACCTGATCCTGGTGGACTTCACCCATCCCAGCCTGGTTCCCTGCCACGACGTGCTGGAAAATCTGGTCTTTTCCTCCTGCGGCGCCCGGGTGGAGATGAATATGGCCCGGGGACGCGTCATATATGAGAAGGGCGAGTTCCTCACCTTGGACCTGGAGCGGATCAAGAGTGAGATGAGCACCTACGCGCTGCCCCACATTTTCCCCGATCTGTGATTCCAGGCCGCCTATGGCGGCCGCGCAAGGAGGATATTCATGACGTCTCGGAGTCATTCCCCCCGCCGGGTGGCCCAGCCCTCCCGGCAGAACACCTTTTTCGGCGGCGCCGCCGTTCTGGCCGCCGGAATCATCGTCGTCAAGCTCATCGGCATGTTCTATAAAATTCCCCTGGCCAACATCATCGGGGAGCAGGGCACGGCCGATTTCAATAACGCCTACAACATCTACAGCGTGCTGCTGACCATCTCCACCGCCGGCCTGCCGGTGGCGGTATCCAAGCTGGTCAGCGAGGCCAACGCCACCGGTAGGATCAACCAGGTGCACCGGATTCTGCGGATCTCCCTGGCCATGTTCCTGACCATGGGCGTGCTGTCCTTCCTGATTATGTTCTTCGGGGCAGAGCAGCTGGCCGGCATGATGAACGACGGCCAGGCCGCCCCCGGCATCCGCGCCCTGGCCCCGGCGGTGATCTGCGTGGGCTGCCTGTCCGCCTTCCGGGGCTATGCCCAGGGCAACGGCAGGATGACCCCCACCGCCGTGTCCCAGATCATTGAGGCCCTGTGCAAGCTGACCATCGGACTGGCCCTGGCCTACTTCCTGGTCAAGGCGGGGCAGGACGCCGGCCACGCCGCCGCCGGCGCCATTGTGGGCGTCACGGTGGGCACTGCCGTGGCCCTGGTCTACATGCTGTCCGATTTCTTCGTCCACCGGCGGCTGGAACCCCTGTCCCGGGGGGACGCCCCCGACCGCAACAGCGTGATCTTCCGGGGTATTCTCACCATCGCCATCCCCATCACCATCAGCTCCTCCATGGTGGGTATCGTCACGGTAATCGACTCCTCCCTGGTACAGGGCCAGCTCCAGCGCGCCCTGCTGGAACGCCCGGAGTGCTGGGCCCTTTACCAGGGCGTGGCCGATTTCGACCTGCTCAAGCAGGCCATTGACGCCTGGACCGCCACCCTGCCTGAGGGCACGGCCGTTACCATGTCCCTTCTGAACCAGCAGCTGGCCATGGACCCCGTGCCGGAGGCCGCCCAGGCCCTGTATGCCACCCTGGAAAACATCAGCCGCATCCTCTTTGGCAACTATTCCGGAGCCCTGAATATCTACAACCTGCCCACCTCTTTGGTGGCGGCCATTACCGCCTCCGTCATCCCCGCCGTCTCAGGCGCCATCGCCCGCCACGACCGGCGGGGGGCCGCCCAGATCACCGGCTCCGCCATGCGGATCACCGTCCTGGCCGCCTGCCCCATGGCCGCCGGCCTGTATGTGCTGGGCCAGCCCATTATGGCCCTGATCTTCCCCAGCCTGAACGCCGACCTGGCCGGCCCGCTGCTGTCCACCCTGGGCCTGGCCACCCTGTTCGTCTGCATGATGCTGGTGTGCAACTCCATCCTCCAGGCCCACGGCTTTGTCAACCTGCCGGTGATCATTATGCTGCTGGGCGGCATCGCCAAGATTATCCTGAACTACAATGTGGTCATCCTGCCCAACATCGGCATCTTCGGCGCCCCGGCGGGCAATGTGGCCTGCTTCGCCCTGTGCCTGATCCTGGACCTGGCCCTCATCAGCCGGGTCATCCCCCGCCGGCCCCGGTTCCTGCCTATTTTCGCCAAGCCCATCTTTGCCTCGGCGGTGATGGGGCTGGGCGTCTGGGCCGTGTACGGACTGCTGTCCAAGCTGCTGTCCCATACCGAAGCCGGTGAAACCGTCGCCACCCTGTCCTATCTGGGCAACGCCGTGTCCACTCTGGCCGCAGTGCTGGCGGGCATGGCCATCTACTGCGCCTTGGTGGTGGTGCTGGGCATGCTCACCCGGGAGGACCTGACCCTGATGCCCAAGGGCGAAAAAATAGCCAGAATTCTCCGTCTCTGATAAAAAGAATACAAAAATACCTTGCGAAGGAAGATAAACTGTGGTAGATTTTAAGCGTATGGATTCCTATGGAATGAAGGATCTGGTGCAGATCGTGGCGCTGCTGCGGGCTCCGGGGGGCTGTCCCTGGGATCGGGAGCAGACCCACCAGTCCATTCGGCGCAACATGCTGGAAGAGGCCTACGAGACCGTGGAGGCCATCGACGAGGGCAGCCCCGCCCATCTCCAGGAGGAGCTGGGGGATGTGCTGCTACAGGTGGTGTTCCACGCCCAGATGGCCCAGGAGGAGGGGCTGTTCTCCTTCGACGATGTGGTCAACGGCGTGGCCCAGAAGATGGTCTACCGGCACCCCCATGTGTTTGGCAGCGTGCAGGCGGAGGACGCCCAGCAGGCGCTGGATACCTGGGAGGTGCAGAAGCGGGCGGAAAAGTCCCAGCAGACGGTGACCGACGCCCTCAACGGCGTGGCCCGTTCCCTCCCCGCGCTGATCCGGGCGGAGAAGCTCCAGGGGAAGGCCGCCAAGGCCGGCTTTGACTGGCGGGATATGGAGCCCGCCCTGGATAAGCTGGCGGAGGAGGTGGAGGAGCTCCGCCGGGCCGCCCACGGGGATGGGGACGCCGGGGAAGAGCTGGGCGACGTGCTGTTTGCCGCCGTGAAGGCGGGGCGGTTCCTGGGGCTGGACAGCGAACAGGCGCTGACACAGGCCTGTGAGAAGTTTATTGCCCGGTTCCATACCGTGGAATCGCTGGCCCAGGATACGCCTCTGAGCCAGATGTCTGTCCAGCAGCTGGAACAGCTGTGGCGTCAGGCCAAGGAAAGGGAGTCCAGGCCCTGAACACCATATGGGCCGTTCACCAACCATTTTACCAGGAGGAAAACGCAATGAATAAGAATGAACTCATCAGCGCCGTGGCGGAGAGAGCCGACCTGTCCAAGAAGGACGCCGAGGCCGCCATCGCCGCCATGGTAGACGCCATCACCGCCGCTATGGTGGAGGGGGAGAAGGTTCAGCTGGTCGGCTTTGGCTCTTTTGAGGTCAAGGCCCGTGCCGCCCGTGTGGGCCGCAACCCCAAGACCGGCGCCGAGATCGAGATCCCCGCTGCCAAGACCCCTGTGTTCAAGGCCGGCAAGGCTCTCAAGGACGCGGTGGCGAAGTAATATCCACCCACGCACGGGGGCGCCGCCCAGACGGCGCCCCCGTTTTTTTAAACTGGAGGTAACAGACATGCGTTTGGATAAATGGCTGAAGGTTTCCCGGCTGATTAAACGGCGCACCGTGGCCAACGAGGCCTGCGACAACGCCCGGGTCACCGCCAACGGCCGCCCGGTGAAGGCCAGCTATGACGTGAAGGCCGGCGATATCCTGGAGCTGCGCTTCGGCGAGCGCACGGTGAAGGTAGAGGTGCTGGTGGTGGCCGACAACGTGGGCAAGTCGGATGCCGCCGCCATGTACCGGGAAGTGCTCTGATATGGCCGGGAAGCAAATGGCCGCCGCGGGCGCCGCCGCCGCGCTGCTCCTGTCCGGCTGTGCCCTGTGGGACACCCCCTCGGCTGATACCCAGGTTTTTGCCATGGACACCGTGATGTCCCTGACCATCTATGGTTCAAACGCCCAGCGGGAGCTGGATCAGGCGGTGGAGGAGCTGTACCGCTGGGACGGCCTGTGGGATGTCACCAGCGAGGGCAGCGATATTTGGGCATTGAACCACAGCGCCGGGGAGGCCGTGACCCTGGACGGGGAGACCGCCGGGCTGCTGGCCCAGGCGGTGGAGCTGTGCCGGCTCACCGGCGGGGCGCTGGACATCACCAGCTATCCCGCCGTCCAGGCCTGGGGCTTTACCACAGGGGAGTACCGCGTCCCCACCCAGGAGGAGCTGGACGCCCTGATCCCCCTGATTGACTACACCGCCCTGACCCTGGAGGGCACCACCGCCGCCCTGTCCCAGGGGCAGATGGTGGATGTGGGCTCCGTGGCCAAGGGCTACGCCGGGGCAAAACTGGCCGGCCAGCTGCGCCAGAACGGCGTGGAGTCCGCCCTGCTGTATCTGGGGGGCAACGTGCAGACGGTGGGGGCCAAGCCGGACGGAACCCCCTGGCGCATCGGCATACAGGACCCGGCCCAGAGCCAGCAGACCGCCCTGGGCGTGGTGGAGGTGACCGATCTGGCGGTGGTCACCTCCGGCAGCGACCAGCGGTATTTCCAGCAGGATGGGCAGACCTATTGGCACATCATGGACCCCTCCACCGCCGCCCCCGCCCGCAGCGGCACAGCCTCCGTAACCGTAGTGGGGGCCGACGGGACGGTGTGCGACGGCCTATCCACCGCCCTGTTCGTCCTTGGGGCGGAGGCGGGCGGCCGCTTCTGGCAGGAAAACCCCCAGCTGGGGGTGGAAGTCCTCTGGGTTTTGGAGGATGGCAGCCTGCAGATGACCCCGGGGCTGGAAGCCTCCTTCCAGCTGTCCGACGGTCAGACCCAGCGGGAGGTGACGGTACTCTCCTATGAGTAAATATGGAAAGGGCATTGCCGCCCTGCTGGTGCTGGCTGTGGCCGCCAGCGCAGGCTGGCTGTGGCTGAACGGGCATTCCGGCTCCGGCCAGATTTTGGAGATTTACCAGCATGGGCAGCTGGTGGAGACGGTAACTCTCACCCCGTCCGGCCAGAGCCGCACCATCGTGCTGACAGGGGACGATGGGGCGGAGAACACCGTCCTTATCCAGGACGGCCAGGTCTGCATGTCCCACGCCACCTGCCCCGACCAGGTGTGCGTCAATCAGGGCTGGATTGCCGACGGGACGGTACCCATCGTCTGCCTGCCCAATCAGGTCATTCTCCAAATCAAGGGAGGAGGGAGCGCCCTTGACGCCATCGCCGGATAAGGGGGCGCGCCGGATCACCCGGCTGGCCCTGCTCACCGCCATCGCCCTGACCATCTTTATGGTGGAGGCGCAGATCCCCGTCCCCATCCCCATTCCCGGCGTGAAGCTGGGGCTGGCCAATATTGTCACGGTGTACGCCGTTTTTGTCCTCAGCCGCCGGGACGCCCTGCTCATCCTGGCGGTGCGGGTATTCCTGGGCTCGGTGTTCTCCGGCCAGATGCTGATGCTGCTGTACAGCATGGGGGGCGGGCTGCTGTGCTGGCTGGCTTTGGCCCTGCTGCGCGGCCTGCTCTCCCCCAGGGAGATCTGGCTGGCCAGCCCGGTGTCCGCCGTATGCCACAACATCGGCCAGCTGCTGGTGGCCGCCGCCGTGATGAAAACCTGGGCCGTGCTGGCCTATCTGCCGTACCTGCTGATTGCCGGGGTGGCCAGCGGCCTGTTTACCGGCCTGTGCGCCCAGTTCCTCATCCAACGCTTGGCCCGCATCCCCCCATCCAAATGACACCCCCTGCCGAAGGAGCGCCGCCCCTTCGGCAGGGGTTTCCCTTCCGCCGCCAAAAAACGCCGTGGAAAAACAGCGTCAGCCGTGGTACAATATGGCTGACTTTGAGAAAAGAGGCGCTGCATTATGACAGAAGAACTGACCTTTCGGTGGGCCCAGCGGGAGGACATCCCCCTGATCCTGGGCTTTATCAAAGGCCTTGCGGAGTATGAAAAAATGTCCGACGAGGTGGTGGCGGATGAGGCCACCCTGGAGGAGTGGATTTTCGACAAGGGCAAGGCGGAGGTGCTGCTGGCCTCGGCAGGCGGCAGGGAAGTGGGTTTCGCCCTGTTTTTCCACAATTTCTCCACCTTCCTGGGCCGGGCCGGGATCTATCTGGAGGATCTGTTTGTCCTGCCGGAGGCCAGGGGAAGGGGCTATGGGAAGGCCATTTTGAAACAGCTGGCCGCCATCGCCGTGGAGCGGGGCTGCGGCCGGCTGGAGTGGAGCTGCCTGGACTGGAACCAGCCCAGCATCGACTTCTATCTCTCCCTGGGCGCCCGGCAGATGTCCGACTGGACGGGGTACCGGATGGCCGGGGAGGCGCTGGCCCAGTTTGCAACATAACCGGGGGCCGGTTTTTGCCTGGGCATGGGCCGTATGAATTGACAAAAAGGTGGCAAAGGAAGTATAGTGAAGGCAGATCAAAAGGGGGTTTGTCCTATGAAAATCGGTGTAATCGGAACCGGCATCATGTCCTCCAATATTGTGACGGGATTTTGCGCGTTTGGGTGTGAGCACTCCTTTATTCTCTCCCCGAGAAACCGGGAGAAATCCGCCGCCCTTGCGGCGAAGTACGAAAACGTCACCGTGGCAAAGGACAACCAGGATGTACTGGACAACTGCGAGGCGGTGATCCTCTCCGTGCTGCCTCAGACCGCGGAGGACATCCTGTCCCAGCTCCATTTCCGCAAGGAATTGAAGGTCATCAGCATCATCCCCATCCTGGGGCTTGAAAAGATCCGCAGCATCATCGGGGAGACCGCCATCCTGGTGGATGTGCTTCCCCTGCCCTTTATCAGCAGGCGGATGGGCCCCATTGTCCAGTGCCCGCCCAACAGCGAAATTGAGGCGCTCCTCGCCCCCATGGGCAATCTCATCGTGGTCAACAACCCCCAGGAGATGTCGGTCATGAGGACCATCACCGCTTTGATGAGCCCCTATTATGAGCTGATTTACAGCGTGGTGGAGTGGAGCGGGGAAAACGGCCTGGGCGAGCAGCAGGCCAAGGCCTACACCACCTCCTTCTTCTCCGCCCTGTCCTACATGGCCAGCCAGACGGCGGACGGCAAGCTGAAGGAGCTGGCGGAGGAGATGACCCCCGGCGGCCTGAACTGGCAGGCGGTCAACTACCTGAAGGAGCAGGGCGACTTCCTCCACTGGCAGACAGCGCTTACCGATGTGATGGAGCGGGTCACCGGGGTGAAAAAGAATACATAAAACACGGCCGTCAGCGCCGCGGACAAAGAGCCAGACTTGTACGGCATACCATACAGGTCTGGCTCTCCCATCAGCCCAAAGATACAGGATCAGGAGTGAAAGCATGACTAAAATTCTCTTTGTCTGCCATGGCAACATCTGCCGCAGTCCCATGGCGGAATACGTCATGAAAGATCTGGTGAAAAAGGCCGGAATGGCAGATCACTTTGAGATTGCCTCCGCCGCCACCAGCACTGAGGAGATCGGCAACCCGGTCTATCCTCCCGCCCGGAAAAAGCTGGCCGAGCATGGCATCTCCTGCCAGGGCCACGGGGCCCGGCAGCTGAAAAAGGCAGACTTCCTGGGGTATGACCTGCTGATCGGCATGGACCACGCCAATATCCGGAATATGAACCGCATCAGCGGCGGCACAGGCCGGGAAAAAATCCACCTGCTGCTGGACTACGCCGGACGGCCCGGCCAGGAGGTGGCCGACCCGTGGTATACCGGGGATTTTGAGGCCACCTGGCGGGACGTACTGGCCGGGTGCCAGGGCATATTGACGCAGTTGAGAGAGGGGTGACCCCCTCTCTCTCACTTTCCCACGCAGAACCGGGCAAAGATCCGGCTGGTCACGTCCTCCCGCACCGATTGCCCCGTCAGCTGGCCCAGGGCCTCCAGGGCCTGCTCCACATCCAGAAGCAGGGCGTCAGGGGTAACGCCGTCGGCCAGGGCCGCCCTGGCACGGCTGACGCAGTCCAGCGCCCGCTGTGCCGCCTCCGCCTGGCGGGCGTTGGTCAGCAGCTCTCCGTAGGGCGCATTGGAGGGCTTGGGAAACAGGGCGGCGACGGCGGCAGCCAGCTCCTCCAGCCCCTGGCCGGTCCTGGCGCTGACCTCCACCACAGGCAGCCCGGGGTCCAGCCCCAGCTTTGGTTTGGCAGCGGCGGACAGGTCCTCCTTGGTCCACACCAAAATGGTGGGGGCCAGGGAGACGGCCCGCTCCAGAAGGGCCCGCTCCTCCTCGCCGGGAAGTGCCGTCCCCTCCCACAGCACCAGGATCAGGCCGGCCCCCTCCATGGCGGCCCGGCTCCGGGCCACCCCCATTTGCTCGATGGGGTCGTCGCTGTCCCGCAGCCCGGCGGTATCAATCAGCCGCAGAGGCACACCCCCCAGCTCCAGCCGTTCCTCCACCGTGTCCCGGGTGGTGCCGGGAATGCTGGTCACAATGGCCCGTTCATACCCCAGCAGCGCGTTGAGCAGGGAGGACTTGCCCACATTGGGCCTGCCCACCAGGGCACAGGGAATCCCCTGGTTCAGCTGCCGCCCCCGCTGATAGGTGGACAGCAGCGCCGCCAGCTCCCCCTCCTGGGCCGCCAGTTCCCGGTCCAGCCGCTCCTGGGTGAAGGGGTCAATATCCTCGTCCGGATAGTCCAGCACGGCGTGGAAATGGGCCATGATATCCACCAGCCCGTCATACACCTGGCCCACCCGGCGGCTGAGGGCGCCGGACAGCTGCCCGGCGGCGTGGCGCACTCCCTCCCGGCTTTGAGCGTCCAGCAAATCGGCCACCGCCTCCGCCTGGGACAAATCCAGCCGCCCGTTGAGAAAGGCCCGCTGGGTAAACTCTCCGGGCTGGGCCGGACGGGCCCCCTGGGCGTACAGCGCCTCCAGCCCCAGGGTCAGCACCATGGGGGAGCCGTGGCAGTGCAGCTCAGCGGTGTCCTCCCCTGTGTAGCTGGCCGGGGCCCGGGTGTAGGTGCACAGCACCTGGTCGATGGGTTCCCCGTCCCGATCCAGCAGCGTACCGAAAATCATGGTCCGCTGGGGCCGCTCCAGCAGATTTTTTTTGCCCGCCGGCCGGAAGCAGGCGGCGGCAATGGAAACGGCCTCCGGCCCGGACAGACGGAGGATGCCGATGGCCCCCGGGGCGTTTGCCGTGGCAATGGCAGCAATGGTATGTGTCTGGATCACGCTTCGTCCTTCCCTCCATAACGCAGGAATTCGATGGATGCCTTCATGCATCCTGCAAAACGAAAATTTGTGTACTTTGTCGCCGCCCCAGCCCTTGACACGGGCTGCCGCCCCCAAATAGGGCGGAATCCTTCCCCTCGAGTAAACATAACACATTGTGGATAACCCTGTGGAAACTGTGGATAACCCTTGTGGACAGGGCGTTTCCCCTTGGCGGCGGTGGTTTCATGGAAAATTTGTGATTTTCTATACTTGACCGCCCTCCCCGGGGTTTCTTCCATCCGGGGAGGGCGAAAAAACGCTTATAAAATGACGGCTGTCCGCCACAATTGCATTTTACACCAGTTAGGTCTCCTGCTCCACCTGAGCCAGCACGCCCCTGGCTGCCTGTACGCCCGCCGCGCCCGCCTGGGCCAGGCCACGGGTGACCCCGGCGCCGTCACCGGCGGCAAAGAAGCCAGGGATGGAGGTCTCCATATTCTGGGACAGCTGAAGCCGGGCGGAGTAGAACTTGACCTCCGCGCCGTAAAGGAGGGTGTCGTGGTTGGCAGTGCCGGGGGCAATCTTATCCAGGACGTAGATCATCTCGATGATATCGTCCAGCTGCCGCTTGGGGAGGGCCAGGGACAGGTCCCCGGGAACGGCGGCGGTGAGGGTGGGCCGGGTGAAGGATTTGCTCAGCCGGTGCTCGTTGGTGCGCACGCCTTTAATCAGGTCGCCGAACCGCTGGACCAGCACGCCGCCGGCCAGCATATTGCTCAGGGAGGCGATGTGCTTGCCGTACCGGTAGGGCTCGTTGAAGGGCTGGGTGAACCGGTTGCTCACCAGCAGGGCAAAGTTGGTGTTTTCACTGCGCAGCTCGGGGTCAGCATAGGAGTGGCCGTTGACAGTGATGATGCCCTCCACATTCTCCGCCACCACGTGGCCGTAAGGGTTCATGCAGAAGGTACGCACCTGGTCGCCGTAGCCCTTGGTGCGGTAGATCAGCTTGGACTCATACACCACATCGGTGATGTGCTCAAACACCGACGCAGGCAGCTCCACCCGCACGCCGATATCCACCTGATTGTTCAGCAGCTCCAGCCCCAGCTCCTGGCACTGGTTGGCAAACCACTCCGCGCCGGAGCGGCCGGGGGCGGCAATGAGCCGGCGGCAGGAGAGCTCCTCCCCTGAGGCCAGGGTCAGCCGGAAGCCCGCCCCATCCTGGGCGATGGCGGACACCTGGGTGTGGAACCGGAACTCCAGCTTGTCCTTCAGGCCCTCGTAGATGTTCTGCAAAATCCGCAGATTGTTCTCCGTGCCCAGATGCTTGCACCGGGCCTGGAGCAGGTGGAGGTCATATCCCAGTGCCTGGCGGGCCAGCTCCCTGGCCTGGGGGGTTTGGGTGGAGTAGACCTCCTGGGTGGCGCCGTGGGCCACGTTGATGGCATCCACGTGGTCAATCAGCTCCATCACCTGGCGGGCGTCCATAAAATCGGTGAGCCAGCCGCCGAATTCCGTGGTGAAGTTGAACTTTCCATCAGAAAACGCCCCCGCGCCCCCAAACCCGCACATCGTATGGCAGACGGGGCACTGCACGCAGGCCCGCACCTTGCCCGCCACAATGGGGCAGCTGCGGTGATAGATATCCCCGCCCTGATCCACGGCCAGCAGCTTGAGACCAGGACGGCTGTGGGCCAGCTCGTAAGCGGCAAAGATGCCAGCCTCGCCACAGCCCAGGATAATGACGTCATAGTGGGTTGACATAAATAACTCCTCCCGTAAAACAGGCTTGTCCGCAGACGCGGCATGCGCCGTGTATGAATCGCTGCCATTCCGGCGGCAAATCAAAGTATAGACGGCAACGCCGGAATGGTATAATCGCCGGCTTTTTCGGTTGCCCCGTCAGGGGCGGGAAAAGGGCGTCGGATTGAAGTATAATAACTGCTTTGCGGTTATTATACCATAACGGCAACGCCGGAATGGTATAATCGCCAGCTTTTTCGGTTGCCCCGTCAG
>CASFCW010000034.1 GCA_949293165.1 uncultured bacterium | reverse complement strand
TAATTTACAAATTATTCATCCGACCCCTGGGAAAACCCGGTATAATGTGACCATCGGGGCCCTGCTGCGGCCCCTGTGAACATGGAGGTGCGTCTGCTATGGCCCAAAAAGTGCTCATTGTAGAGGATGATAACAATATCGCTCAGCTGCTCCATCTCTACCTGGAGAAGGAGGGCTTTGAGACCAAGGTGGCCCCCGACGGCGGGAAGGGCGTGGAGTATTTCCACGCCTTCCAGCCCAACCTGGTGCTGCTGGACATTATGCTCCCCGTGCTGGACGGCTGGACCGTGCTGCGGAAAATCCGGGAGGAAAGCCAGACCCCGGTGATTATGCTCACCGCAAAGGGGGAGACGGAGGATAAGGTGTCCGGCCTGGAAAAGGGCGCCGACGACTATATTGTCAAGCCCTTCGAGATGAAGGAGGTGCTGGCCCGCATCCACGCCGTGCTGCGCCGCACCAACCAGGAGGAGGAAAGCGGGGAAAAGAAGCTGACCTTCGACAAGCTGGTCATCAACCTGGACTCCTATGAGCTGCTGGTGGATGGGAAGCGGGTGGACACGCCCCCCAAGGAGCTGGAGCTGCTGTACCACCTGGCCTCCTCCCCCAACCGGGTCTTTACCCGCAACCAGCTGCTGGACGAGGTGTGGGGCTTTGACTACTTCGGCGACTCCCGCACGGTGGACGTCCATATCAAGCGCCTGCGGGAGAAGCTGGAGGGGGTCAGCGACCAGTGGCGGGTGAAAACCGTGTGGGGCGTGGGCTACAAGTTCGAGCTGGCCCCTGCGGCGGGCGGCTGACCGGAGGGAGGAGAGCCCTTTGAAAAGCCTGTATAAGCGGCAGCTGATGATGATGGTGGGCATTGTGGCCCTGTCCTTCACCCTGCTGTCCACCGCCTTTATGCTGCTTTCCTACCGGTATATCATTACAGAAACCCGGGACCGCCTGGAGCGGAACGCCGGCTATATTGCCGAGCTGACCTCCATCTACGTGCGCACCTACAGCTCCGTGGGGGACGAGATGTACCGCTCCAACGTGGAGATTATCGCCGCGGTATCCGACGCGTCGGTGATTGTGGCCGATACCGAGGGCTACGTCCTTTACTCCACCATGGACGGGCTGTATGATAAGCAGCTGCCGGAGAATGTGATTGACCAGGTCCTGCACAAGGGGGAATTCTCCGGAATTTCCGATTTAAACGGTCTGTTTAAAACCAGCCGGTATTTTACCGGCATCCCGATTACTACCCGTATAGGGAATTTAACGGTGAACCAGGGCGTCGTACTCATGTCCGGGGACACCAACGGCCTGTCCGACATGTGGCGGGCCACGGCCACCATCTTCTTCTTCGCGGCGGTGGTGGTGCTGATTATCGCGGTGATTGCCAGCTCCATCACCTCCGCCCATCAGACCAGGCCGCTGGTAGAGATGGCGGAGGCCGCCCGGAAATTTGGGCGGGGGGAATTCGACGTGCGGGTTACCTCCTACGAGGACCGGTGCGATGAGATTGGCGAGCTGGCCGAAGCGTTCAACTCCATGGCCAACTCCCTGGCCAAGGTGGAGAGCCAGCGGTCGGAGTTCATCGCCAACGTGTCCCACGAGCTGAAAACACCCATGACCACCATCTCCGGCTTTGCCGAGGGGATTTTGGACGGCACCATCCCGCCGGAAAAGGAGCGGGACGCGCTGAACGTGATTGTCTCCGAGACGCGGCGGCTGTCCCGCCTGGTGCGGCGGATGCTGGACCTGTCCCGGCTGAACGCCCTCAGCGAAACGGTGACCGCCCAGGAGCAGTTTGACATTATTGAGCTGCTTTCCCAGGTGATGATTAGCCTGGAGGGCCGGATTACCGGCAGGGGGCTGGACGTGGAGCCCAAATTCCCGGACGGGCCGGTGATGGTCTGGGGGGAGAAGGATTCGGTTACCCAGGTGTGCTATAACCTGCTGGACAACGCGGCCAAATTCGCCGCCCAGGGCAGCGCCATCACCGTGTCGGTGACCAAAAAGGACGGGAAGGCTTTGGTGTCCATCGCCAACCTGGGGGCCACCATTCCGCCGGACGAGCTGCCGCTGCTGTTTGAGCGGTTCCACAAGGCGGATTATTCCCGCAGCCAGGATCGGGAGGGCGTGGGCCTGGGCCTGTATATCGTCAAGACCATTCTGGGCAATCTGAAGGAGAGCATTACCGTGACCAGCGAGGATGGGGTGACCCAGTTCACCTTTACCCTCACCCTGGCGTAACGGGCAGGAGAGGGGGATGGAGATGGAAAACCAGGATTTGTGGCGGGGCGGCCTGTGGGAACAGCCCGCCAGGCCTGTGCCGCCGCTGCCCATCGTGACCGTCCCCTCCGGCCGGAAGCGGAGCAGGCGCCGGAAGGGAAACCGGCGGGCGCTGTTTACCTTCCTGGCCATCCTGATGCTGATTGTGGGCCTTGGCATCGGGATCGTGGTGACCCGGTATATCCTGCCTCAGGAGGAGCCCCGTAGTGAAACCATCTCCGGCACGGAGATGGGGGACCCCTTTGCCCTGCTGGAGCGGGCGGAGACGGGCACCGGAGTGACGGTGACCATCCTGCCCCGGGAGGGGGAGGTGCTGGAGGCCACGGAGATCTATAAGCAGTGCGTCCCCTCCATCGTGTCCATTGAGGCGGCGGGGGATGGGGGCTTTGCCACGGGAACGGGCATTGTGATGACCGAGGACGGCTACCTGCTGACCAACGCCCATGTGGTGGCGGGGGCCCGGGAGGTCTATGTGCTGTTCCATGACGACACCCGCCTGCCGGCTAAGCTGGTGGGTGCGGACGGGGATGAGGACATCGCCGTACTGAAAGTGGAGGGCCAGGGCCTCACGCCCGCCCAATTCGGGGATTCCGACGCCCTGGAGTGCGGCGAGATGGTGGTGGCCATCGGGGACCCCCTGGGATACCGGGCGTCCATCACCCAGGGCATCATCTCCGCCCTGGACCGGGTGGTGGATGTGGAGGGGGTGCCTATGACGCTGATTCAGACCAGCGCCCCCATCAACTTCGGCAACTCCGGCGGCGCCCTGATTAACGACCGGGGCCAGGTGGTGGGGATCACCACGATTAAGATTATCTCCGATGATGGGTCTGTGGAGGGGCTGGGGTTCGCCATTCCCATGTCCAATGTTAAGTCCATTGCCGACTGGCTCATCGCCGGAAAGCCCTCCCTGGGCATGATGGTGCTGGAGACCACGGACCACAGCGGCCTGACCGTGGTGGGCGTGGACCCTGACAGCGGCGCGTGGACGGCGGGCATCCGGCCTGGGGACGTGGTTTTGTCCCTACAGGACATGCCGGTGAACAGCATATCCCAGCTCAAGGCGGCAAGGGCCCGGCTGGTGGTGGGCGGGGAAGCCCAGGTGCGGATCATGCGGGACGGGGAGGAGCTGACCCTGGCTGTCATGATCGGCTGCGAAGAGGAATTCGCCATGCAGAATTGACAGGCGGGATTTTCCACAGGAGAAGAAAAGGGGCCTCCGCTGAATTGTGTGGGCGGAGGGCATCCCGGAATAAAGGAGGAGCAGAACATGGACGGAAAGGTGAAACGGATCGGAGTACTGACAAGCGGCGGCGACGCGCCGGGGATGAACGCGGCGGTGCGCGCCGTGGTGCGCACCGCCATGAGCCGGAATGTGGAGTGCGTGGGCATCCGCCGGGGATGGAACGGCCTGATTAACAGCGATTTTCTCCTGATGAACGCCTCCACGGTCAGCCACACCATTGACCGGGGCGGCACGGTGCTGTATACCGCCCGCAGCGAGGAGTTTATGCATCCCCAGGGCCGGGAGCGTGCCCTGGCCACCTGCAAACTGCTGGGCCTGGACGGCATTGTGGCCATCGGCGGCGACGGCACCTTCCGGGGTGCCCTGGCGCTGGCCCGCCAGGCGGAGGAGCAGGGCGTCAGCCTGCGGGTGGTGGGCGTGCCCGCCACCATTGACAACGATATCGGCTGCTCCCACTACACCATCGGCTTTGACACCGCCTGCAACACTGCCATCGAGTGCATTGACAAGCTGAGAGACACCATGCAGTCCCACGAGCGCTGCTCCGTGGTGGAGGTGATGGGCCGCCGGGCCGGCTACCTGGCCCTGTATGTGGGCATTTCCGTGGGCGCCACCGCCGTGCTCATCCCGGAGCGGGAGGTGGACTTTGAGCGGGACGTGGTGGACAAGATCCGCCAGGCCCGTCTGGCCGGCTCCACCCACTACATGGTGGTGGTGGCTGAGGGAGCCGGCAGCGCCATTGAGATCGGCAAGCGCATCCACGAGGAGGTGGGCATTGATCCCCGGGTCACCGTGCTGGGCCACATCCAGCGGGGCGGCTCCCCCACCGCCCGGGACCGGGAGACCGCCAGCCGCATGGGCTACGAGGCTGTCACCGCCCTGCTGGACATGGACGGGAACCGGATTATCGGCACCCGGGACGGCCATATGCTGGCCATGGACATGGAGGAGGCCCTGGCGATGACCAAGCAGTTCCAGATGGACCGCTACCAGGTGCTGGAGGCCCTGTCCACCACGGGCAGATAACATGCCAAACCCCTGTTTTCCTCCATGGAAAACAGGGGTTTGCTGTAAGTGGTGGGGGGTCAGTGGGCCAGGGCGATTTGCCCCTTCAGGGTGCTGGTAATGGAGCGGTACTTTTCGTGGAAGTGGGGCAGGTTGGCGGCCTTCCCTTCCCTGGTATAGAAGGGGTCATCAGGCCGGATGGGCAGCGCCACCGGCTGGTGGAGGGCGGCGGATTTGTAGATGGCGGTGGTCAGCTCAACGGCCTTGCGGCCCTCCTCCCCGTCCACCATCAGCTCCTTGCCCTCCAGCAGGGCGTCCAGGAAGTTGGAGATCTGGCCCAGGTGGTTTTCCATCTCCAATGGCGGGATGCTGTCATAGGCCTCCTGGACGGCCTGCTCCATCTCCGGATTGGGGATGGGGTAGCCGTTTTCCATGGCCTGGTGGGCCATGGGGCGCCAGGGCACTGCCAGGCAGGCCTGGGGTGTGTGGAAATACAGCTCCTGCTGCTCGCCGTGGGCGGACATGGAGGCGGTGAGCTGGGCGGCCTTGTCCGGGTAGTGGAGGTAGGCGCTGGCCACGTCCTCGCACTGGGTGTTGTCGTGGGCAATGTTATCCATAACGGCGGTGACCTGGTCCGGCATCCCCATGAGGTAGAGGAGCAGATCCAGGTGATGGATGGCCTGGGAGGTGAGCACGCCGCCCCCCTCCAGCTCCCAGCTGCCCCGCCAGGCCACGTCGTGGTACCGGTCCCCCCGGTACCACAGGCTGTTGACCAGGGCGTATTTCACCTGGCCGAACCGGCCGCTGTCCAGCAGCTGCTTCACCCGCTGGACGGGGGTGGTGCACCGGAGCTGGAAGATCACCGCCAGCTTCCGCCCGGTGCGCCGGGCCGCGTCGATCATCCGGTCGCACTCCTCCAGGGAGTTGGCCATGGGCTTTTCCACCAGCACGTCCATCTGGTGCTCCAGAGCCCAGATGGTGACCTCCGCGTGCTGAGCGGGGGCCAGGCAGATGTCCACCGCGTCGATGTCCACCGCCTGGGCGGCCTCCTCCAGGGTGGCGAAGGCCCGGGCAGGCAGGGAGAGGAGCGCAATCAGCTCCTGGGCCCGCTGTGTGTGCCGGTTGCACACCGCCACGATCTGGCAGCGGTGGGAATCATGTAAAAAGGCTTCCGCGTGGGTCTGGGCGATGGCGCCCGCCCCCACAAGGGCGATACGCAGCATATACAAATCCCTCCTGGTATCCTGTGTCCGGACAGGTCTATATCAGTAGGATAACACATCTTTTTCATCCTGCAAGGGGGCAGGCAGGAATTTTCAGCTTGATTTCAGCCCCGGATGATACGCTGAAGGGAGGAGGGGAGCATATGCGGATTTTGGTGGTAGAGGACGAAAAGCTGCTGGCCGATTCCATCGGGGAGCTGCTGAGACACCATGGCTTTCAGGTGGAGGTGGCCTACGACGGGGAGTCCGGCCTGCAATACGGGGAGCTGGGGGTCTATGACCTGGTGATCCTGGACGTGATGCTGCCCAAGCTGGACGGGTACCAGGTGGCCCGGCGGCTGCGCTCCGCCCGGGTGGGCACCCCGGTGCTGATGCTCACCGCCCGGTCGGCTGTGGAGGACCGGGTGACGGGTCTGAACGCCGGGGCGGACTACTACCTGACCAAGCCCTTCGACACCCGGGAGCTGCTGGCCTGCGTCAACGCCCTGCTGCGCAGGCAGGGGGACCAGGTGGACCAGATGGCCTTCGGCAACACCACCTTGGATCTGGCCTCCGCTGTGCTCCAGTGCGGGGGGAACAGCGTCCGTCTGTCCGCCAAGGAATTCGACGTAATGCGCCTGCTGCTCCAGTGGGGGAACCGGAACCTGTCCAAGGAACTGATTTTGGAGCGGGTATGGGGCTACGACTCCGAGGCGGTGGAAAATCATGTGGAGGTCTACATCGGATTTTTAAGAAAAAAGCTGGCGGGCATCGGCTCTAATATCCGCATTGAGGCCATCCGCCGGTTGGGCTATCACTTGGAGGTGAATCAGGATGATCCGCAGGCTGCGCTTTAAGTTTGTCCTCATCAACATGACCATTGTCACGCTGATGCTCTGCGTGATTCTGGGGCTGGTGCTCTATTTCACCCGGGCCAATCTGGAGGAGGAGAACCTGCGGATGATGGAGAGCATCGCCGCCCAGCCCTTCCAGGTCAGCGACCCCGGGGAGCTGGGGGAGGATGTGCGCCTGCCCTTCTTCGCCTTGCAGCTGGGCCCCCGGGGGGAGCTGGTGGAGCGGACGGGGGGATATTACGACCTGTCCGACGAGGCCATGCTGCGGGGGCTGATTCAGACGGCCTGGACCTCCCACAGACCTATGGGGGTCATTGAGGAATACAACCTGCGGTATTACCGGCTGGAGACGCCGGCCAGCCGCTGCCTGGTGTTTTCCGACATCTCCAGCGAACAGGCCACCCTCAACGGGCTCCGGACCACCTGCCTGATGATCGGGGGGCTCAGCTTCTTCGCCTTTTTGTGGGCCAGCGTGGTGCTGTCCAAGTGGGCGGTCAAGCCGGTGGAGCGGGCGTGGAAGCAGCAGCGGGATTTTGTGGCGTCGGCCTCCCACGAGCTGAAAACGCCCCTGACGGTGATTATGACCAACGCCGAGCTGATGCAGGACCCGGCCTACGGGTCGGAAAAGCAGGCGGTTTTCCTGGACAGCATCCTCACCATGTCCCGGCAGATGCGGGGATTGATTGAGCAGATGCTGGAGCTGGCCAGGGCGGACAGCGGCGCCACTGAGCTGGGGATGTCCCCCATGAACCTAAGCCAAACGGTCTCCCTGGCGCTGCTCCCCTTTGAGGCGGTCTTTTTTGAGCAGGGCCTGGCCCTGTCCTCTCACCTGGAGCCGGACATCCAGGTGCAGGGGGCGGAGAGCCAGCTGCGCCAGGTGGTGGAAATTCTGCTGGACAACGCCCAGAAGTACGCCTATCCCGGCACCGGCGTGGAGGTTTGCCTGAAACGGCGGGGGAGGGGGCGCTGCCTGCTGACGGTGTCCAACCAGGGAGATTCCCTGTCGCCCCAGGAGCTGCGGGATATTTTCAAGCGGTTTTACCGGGCAGACCCGGCCAGGAGCCGGACGGGCAGTTTCGGCCTGGGCCTGTCCATCGCCCAGGGGATTGTGGCCGGGCACCGGGGGAAAATCTGGGCGGAGAGCCGGGATGGGACCAACCGTTTCCTGGTGGAGCTGCCCTGTATATAGGCCGAGACCGGGCCCCTCTTTATGAGGGGCCTGATTTTTTTGCCCTTTCAGCGTGGTTTCAGCCACGGCGGCTATAATGGGGAGGCAGAAAATACCGGCCCGTCTGCCAGGGTGGGCCGGAAGCACAAGGAGGTCAACCATGATCACAGTAGAGCATCTGACAAAGCGCTATGGTGATTTCGTGGCGGTGGAGGATCTCTCCTTTGAAATCGAGGAGGGCCACGTCTACGGATTCCTGGGCCCCAACGGCGCGGGGAAATCCACCACCATGAATATCATAACCGGCTGCCTCTCCGCTACCCGGGGCCATGTCAGGATTGACGGCTACGATATTTATGACGAACCGGCTCAGGCGAAAAGGCAGATCGGGTATCTGCCGGAGCAGCCGCCCCTGTATCTCAGCGAGACGCCCTGGGAGTACCTGCGCTTCGTGGGGGAGGCCAAGGGGCTGAAGGGGGCGGAGCTGAAGGCCCAGATCCAGCAGGTGATGGAGCAAACCAGAATCCAGGAGGTTGCCGGGCGGCGGATCGCGGACCTGTCCAAGGGCTACCGGCAGCGGGTTGGCATCGCCCAGGCGCTGCTGGGCAACCCCAAGGTTATCATCCTGGATGAGCCCACCGTAGGGCTGGACCCCCACCAGATCATCGAAATCCGGGATCTGATCCGCCAGCTGGGCCAGAGCCACACGGTGATTTTAAGCTCCCATATCCTGTCTGAGGTGCAGACCATGTGCGAGAAGATCCTGATTATCGCCAAGGGCCGCCTTATCGCCTTTGATACGCCGGAAAATCTGGAACGTCAAATGGTCTCCCCCGGGGAAATCGTCCTGGTGGCGGAGACCGGCAGGCAGCGGGCGGAGGAGATCCTCTCGGAGGTGGAGCACATCACCCAGCTCCAGACCGAGGAGGAGACCGACGCCTGGGTAAGGCTGCGGCTGAAAACGGATCAGCGGGACATCCATCCGGTCTCCCGGGCTGTGTTCCAGGCCTTTGCCCGGCATGGTGAGGTCCTGCTGGAGATGAGCCTGAAGAAGGCCAACCTGGAGGACATCTTCCTGGAGCTGACGGAGGATGAAAAAACGCCTGAGGGGGGACAGAAATGACCGCCGTATTCAAACATGAGCTGAGAAGCTATTTCCATTCCCTGACCGCCTATGTGTTCGGGGCCTTTCTCCTGGCCTTCGTGGGCATCGGCGCCATGATGTACAATATTCAAAAGGCCGTAAGCAACTTTGAATTTGTGCTCAGCTTCGGCTGTTTGATCTTCGTGGTGATTGTGCCGGTGCTGACCATGCGGGTGATTGCCGAGGAGCGGCGGCAGAAAACCGACCAGCTGCTCTACTCCCTGCCCATCTCCACGGTGGAGGTCATTATGGGCAAGTACCTGGCCCTGCTGGTGGTCTATCTCGTCCCGCTGCTGGTGGTGTCCATCTACCCCCTGATCTTCTCCCAGTTTGGGGAGGTGTACCTGCCCACCGCCTACGGCTCCATCGTGGCCTTTTTCCTGCTGGGGGCGGCGCTGATTGCCGTGGGGATGTTCCTGTCCTCCCTCACGGACAACCAGGGCTTTGCCGCGGGCATCGGCATCGCGGTAATCCTGCTCAACTACTACAGCGTCAGCCTGTCCGAGTATGTGTCCTCCTCCTCCTTCGGGGCGGTGGCCGCCCTGCTGGTCATCATCCTGCTGCTCAGCTGGGTGATCCGGCACCTGACGGGGAATGACACCCTGGCTTCCGTCCTGTGCCTGGCGCTGATTGTGGCGCTGATGGTCCTCTATGTGACCAACAGCGGGGCGCTGGAGGGGCTGCTGCCCAACGTGATGGAGAAGCTGTCCCTGTTTGAGCGGTTTTATGTCTTTGTCAACGGCATGTTTGACCTGACAGGGGTGGTTTACTACCTGACGGTGGCGGCCTTCTTCCTGTTTTTGTCCGTCCAGTCCCTGGAAAAGAGGAGGTATAACTGATGAAGCAGAAAAAGGGCCTTCCCTTCCAGACGGGAGGCGGAGCCGGCGGAACGGCGCTGCAAGGGGGCTCCTATGCCCTGATGGTCACCGCCGTGGTGCTGGCGCTGGCAGTGGTGGTCAATATCCTGGCCTCTGTGCTGCCGGTCAACCTGACCAAGTTTGATATGAGCGCCTCTCAGCTGTACTCCGTGACCAGCAACACCAAGGTGGTGCTCAACGGCCTGACGGAGGATGTGACCATCTACTGGATTGTCCAGGCGGATGAAGAGGACGCGGTGATTGAGACCCTGCTGAGCAAGTACGAGAGCCTGTCCGACCACATCCAGGTGGTGAAGAAGAACCCCGACGTATACCCCACCTTCGCCCAGCAGTACACCGACGAGACGGTGGCCAACAACAGCCTGGTGGTGGAGTGCGGGGACAAGAGCCGCTATATCCCCTATGACGACATTTACCTGTACGAGATTGACTATTATAACTACGTCTCCTACGCGGACTCCTTTGACGGTGAGGGCGCCATCACCTCGGCCATCGACTATGTGGTCAGCGACGAGCAGCCTAAAATCTATCTGCTGGAGGGCCACGGTGAGGGAACGCTGCCCTCCGGGTTCAGCGAGCAGCTGGAGAAGGACAACATCGTCACCGAGCAGCTCTCCCTGCTGACGGTGGATGAGATCCCCGAGGACGCGGCCTGCCTGATGATTTACGCCCCTGCCAGCGATATCTCCCAGGAGGAGCGGGAGATGCTGGCCGAGTACACCGCCGGCGGCGGGAAGCTGCTGGTGGTGGCCGGGCCGGTGGAGGACGCCTCCCTGGACAATCTGTACAGCCTGATTGGGGATTACGGCGTGACGCCCGCCGAAGGCATTGTGGTGGAGGGGGACCGGAACCACTACGCCTATACGCCGCTGGCGATTATGCCCACCCTGAACAGCCATGACATTACCGACCCCCTGATGGAGGAAAACTATTACCCCATCCTGCCCATGGCCCAGGGCCTGGTGGCGGATGGGAACACAGCGGTGACGGAGCTGCTGACCACCTCCGATTCCGCCTACAGCAAGGTGGCCGGGTATGAGCTGGCCACCCTGGAAAAGGAGGACGGGGACGTGGACGGCCCCTTTGCCCTGGCTGTGGCCATTGACTGCGGGAATGAGGGGCAGATTGTGTGGTTCTCCTCCTCCGCATTCCTGGAGGATGCGTACAATGAAACCTCCTCCGGCGCCAACCTCAACCTGACCATGAACGCCATCGCCTCCATGATTGGGGAGAGCGAGGCCATGGCAATCCGCACCAAGTCCCTGCACTATAATTATCTGACCATCAGCGACTCCACCGCCTCCCTGCTGAAGGTGACCATGATCGGGGTGTTCCCCCTGCTGTACCTGGGCGTGGGAATTGCGGTGGTTTGGAAGAGAAGGAGGTCGCAGAATGAAGCGGTATAAGCGGTTGGCCGTCCTGGCCGGCGTGCTGGCGGCGGCCTGCGTGATTACCTTCGCCGTCAGCCGGTACGAGGAGCGGAAGGAGGAGATCAAAACCACCGACGCGGTGATCCTGTCCCTGGACAGCCAGACGGTGCAAACCATTGCCTGGGAGACGGAGGAGCAGTCCCTGGCCTTCCACCGGGAGGACGGGACCTGGTTCTGGGATGAGGACAGCGCCTTCCCGGTGGACGAAGAAAAGATGGAGGAGCTGTTGGGGCATTTCGCCTCCTTCGGCGCGGCCTTTGTCATTGAGGATGTGGAGGATTTCGGCCAGTACGGCCTGGACGACCCTGTCTGCACCATCTCCATGACCACGGAGGAGGCCAGCTATGAGATCCAGGTGGGAGATTTCAGCACCATGGACCAGCAGCGGTATGTCTCCATCGGGGACGGCAGCGTGTACTTGGTGGACGACGATCCCGCCGAGGCCTTCGACGTGGCCATTGAGGGCATGATTGACAACGATGACCCGCCTGCCATTGCCCAGGCCCAGTCCATCGCCTTTACCGGGGAGGACGAATACCAGGTGGCCTATCAGGCGGAGGGCGGGCAGTCCTACCGGGGGGAGGATGTCTACTTCACCCAGCTGGACAACGGAGACCCCCTGCCCCTGGACACCCAGCTGGTGGAGGGCTATCTGAGCCAGCTGGAGGGCCTGAGCCTGACCGATTACGTGACCTATAACGCCACGGAGGAGGAGATCCAGGCCTGCGGCCTGGACGATCCGGAATTCACCGTGTCGGTGGATTATACCTGGACGGATGAGGACGACCAGGTGCAGTCCAGCACCTTCCTGCTCCAGCTCAGCCGGGACGCCCAACAGCTGGCCGCTGCCGGAGAGGACGAGGAGGCGCTGGCGGAGGTGACCGCCTACGCCAGGGTGGGCCAGTCCCAGATCCTGTACCAGATCACCGGGGAGGAATATGACGCGCTCACCGCGGCATCCCGGAACGACCTGCGGCACCAGGAGGTGCTCCCCGCCGACCTGGATGATATCTCCAGGATTGATGTGGCCCTGGATGGGGAGACATACACCATAACCGCGGAGCAGGAGGAGGACGGCCCTGTCTATTCCTACGGGGAGGAGACCTTGGAGGACAGCGGCCTGGAGGACTGCCTGGATGCCTTGACGGCCGTCTCCTTTACGGATGAGCAGCCTGCCCAGCAGGAGGAACTCACCCTGACTGTCTACCCCGACGGGGAAGGAGACCCCAGCGTCACCATCACCTTCTACCGGTATAACGGCTCCGACTGCCTGGCGGTGGTGGACGGGACGCCCCTCTGCCTGGTGCAGCGCAGCGCCGTCATCGACCTGGTGGAGGCGGTCAACGGGGTGGTTTTGGAATAACAACCCGCTGCTGAATAGCTCTGCAAACGGGCGCGCCTGCCGGCTATGCCGGCGGGCGCGCCCGTTGTTTTGGGCATAGCCGGGCTTTGGGGGGCATATGGTGTAGCGATGATAGAATCGGGGTTCACGGCACCATACAGGGAACAGGGGGCGGAGAAATGGGACGAGGCAGGGAGGAAACCGGGGGAGGCTGGGGGGCCCGCAGGGTGGCTGGGCTGGCCCTGATGCTGGCGGGGGTGGTTTTTTTCACCCCCCTGCTTACCGTGCGGGGCGACCCCATCTGGGCCGGGTCGGAGGGCCTGCCCAGCGGGACCCTGCCCATCCAGTGGGACATCCAAAGCGCCACCCGGGATAAGGGGCGGGTGGTGCGGCTGGCCATGCCGGACGGGAGCGTGCAGTCCATGACCATGGAGGACTACCTGTTCTCTGTGGTAGCGGCGGAGATGCCGGCGCAGTTTGAGCTGGAGGCCCTGAAAGCCCAGGCCTGTGCCGCCCGCACCTACACGGTGGGAAAGCAGCTGTCCGCCTCATCCAACCACCCGGACGCCGACGTATGCACGGACACCGCCTGCTGCCAGGCGTACATCTCCCCGGAGGAGGCGGCGGCCAACTGGGGGGATCAGGCGGAGGAGTACGCCCAAAAAATCCGGCAGGCCGTCTCTGAGACGGACGGCCTGGGGGTGCTGTATGAGGGCAGCCCCATCCAGGCGGTGTTTTTCTCCTCCGCGCCTGGATATACGGTGGACGCGGTGGAGGTGTGGGGCAACCAGGTGGACTATTTGACCAGCGTAGCCAGCCCGGAGGGGGAGGAGGTGCCCAACTACCACAGTCAGGTCACCCTGACCCGTGAACAGGTGGAGCAGGCCGTCCTGAATGCCTATCCGGGGGCGGACCTGTCCGGCGAACCGGAAAGCTGGTTTGGGCAGCCGGCCACCAACCAGGGGGGCACGGTGACCAGCATACCGGTGGGGGGGATCACCCTGACCGGCAGCCAGGTTCGCACCCTGTTTTCCCTCCGGTCGGCCTGTTTTACCGTCAGCTGGGACGGCCAGCAATTTGTTTTTTCTGTAACCGGCTACGGACACGGGGTGGGCATGAGCCAATACGGAGCCAACGCCATGGCCAAGCAGGGCAGCGGCTTTGAGGATATCCTCACCTGGTACTACAGCGGGACCCAGGTGGATGCGCTGTGGTGAGAAAACAGTCAAAAAACAGAGAGATAGGAAAAAATTTCGTGCATAGAGCCAAAGGCCCAGGACAAAATAGTTGCGGATGTTTCATCCGGAAACACATCCGCGAACAAAAAACAAAAGGAGAGAATGAATGATGTCTAACAGCAACAGCAGCAACAAACTGGTGGTCCCCAACGCCCGCGAGGCCATGGATAAGTTCAAGATGGAGGCCGCTTCCGAGGTGGGCGTCAACCTGAAGCAGGGCTACAACGGCGACCTGTCCAGCCGTGAGGCCGGCTCCGTTGGTGGCCAGATGGTCAAGAAGATGATCCAGGCCTATGAGAACAACCTGAAGTAACAAAAGCCCGTAACGCAGACAGCGAGGCGCGCCCCTGGACGGGCGGCCTCGCTGTCTGCGTCTGTTGGGAATGCCGGCGGTCAGGAGGGCGTATTCTCCTTGATATAGCTGGCATAATGGGCCTTGATATACTGAGCGTCGTACTTATACCGGGCCAGATGCCTGACCAGGCACTCGTGGGCCCGGTTCCTGTCCTTCTGGAGGATACCCTCCAAAATCTCCCAGTGCTCCGCCACCAGGCTGGCGTCGTGCTCCTGGTCCGCATGGGTGCTCATGCTGCGGACACGGTCAAAGTGGACGTTCATGCTCTCCGTCAGCTGGTAAGCCATCTCCCGCTGGGCAAACTGGAACAGCATCTGGTGGAAACTGTTGTCCAGCTCAAACAGGCGGTTGGAGATGGGGTTTTGCAGATAAAACTCCTGCAGCCGCAAATTCTCCAGGAAGGCGGCCTCCTGCTGGGGGGTCAGGCCGGTGGCGCACAGGGTGTCCACCACCGCGCACTCCAGGGTGAACCGGATAAACTGGGCCTCATCCACCATGTCGTAGTCAATCAGCGAGATGGCAATGCCCTTTTGGGGCATGATGTCGATGATCCGCACCTTATGCAGGTCAATCAGCGCCTCACGGATGGGGGTGCGGGAGATGCCAAGCTGTTCCGCCAGCTCCGTTTCGCTGATCTGGGACCCAGGGGCAAGCTCCAGGGAGACAATCTTCTCCCGGATTACCCGGGAGGCAAAATCCCGGGCGCGCTCCCGATCCTTCATTTGCTGCTTCTTCATGATAGGGCCCCCTCATTTCATCTACGTCAAAACTAGTATACCAGTGGAATATAAAAACCGCAAGGGTTTCCCAGGATTCTTAACGGGAAAAAAAGGTAAACTTCGGGGCGGAGGCGGTGCACCGGATGGGCCGGCCCGTCATAGGCTGGAGCATCCGGTGAAGAAATGGGAGGGATGCCGATGCTGCACGAATGCAATATGTGGGTGCTGGGCGGTGATCTTCGTCAGGCCCGACTGGCCGAATTGCTGGCCGAGGATGGACACCGGGTGTACGCTTACGGGCTGGAGCAGGGGGTACACGCTACCCAGGATTTATCCGTCCGGGACAATCTGGAGGGGATACAGCGGGCTGACTGCGTAATTTTCCCCCTGCCGGCGGCGGACGCCTCCGGGATGCTATTCTGCCCCCTGTCCGACCAGCGGGTGCCGGTATCCCAGGTGCTGCAAAAGCTGTCCCCCACCCAGGCTGTCCTGGGAGGGCGGGTGGATGAAGCCACCGCGGCGGCGGCGAAGGATTTGGGGCTGGACATGGAGGACTATTTCAAACGGGAGGAACTGGCCATTGCCAACGCCGTCCCCACAGCGGAGGGGGCGATCCAGATTGCCATGGAGGAGCTGCCCATCACCATCCACGGCGCCAGGGCGCTGATCCTGGGGTTTGGCCGGGTGGGGCAGGCCCTGGCGCCCCGGCTGCGGGCGCTGGGAGCCAGGGTTACCGTGGCGGCCCGCCGGTACGAGGCCATGGCCTGGGCGGAGTCCATGGGCCTGGGCGCGGAGCGGCTGGACGATCTGGGGGCGTGGCTTTGGGGCTGTGACCTGGTGGTCAACACCATTCCGGCCCTCGTGCTGGGGGAACGGGAGCTGAACCTGATCCGGCAGGATTGTTTGATCCTGGATCTGGCCAGCAAGCCCGGTGGGGTGGATTATCCGGCGGCGGAGCGGCTGGGGCGGCGGGTGGTATGGGCCCTGTCCCTGCCGGGGAAAACCGCCCCTGCCTCCGCCGGGGCCGCCATCCGGGACACTGTCTATCACATGTTGGAGGAGCGGGGGCTGTAGCGGCTTCCAGGCGGGCGGTGGCCCGTCGGCACAGGAGCAATCAATGGAAAGGAAGGAATCCGATTATGGAGGAGAAAACCGTTGGCTTTGCTGTCTGCGGCTCCTTTTGCACCCACGCCAGGGCGATGGAGGCCCTGGAGGAGGTAGCCAGGCGCTTTGCCCACGTAATCCCCATTGTCTCCCAGACGGTGGCGGATACCGATACCCGGTTCGGGGCGGCCCATGATCTGATGCGGGAGATGATGCGGATTTGCGACCACCGGGTGCTTACATCCATTGCGGAGGTGGAGCCTATTGGGCCTAAAAAGATGCTGGATCTGCTGATTATCGCGCCCTGTACCGGAAACACCCTGGGGAAGCTGGCGGGGGGGATTGCCGATACCTCGGTGACCATGGCGGCCAAGGCGCACCTGAGAAACCAGCGGCCGCTGCTCATCGCCCCGTCCACCAACGACGGCCTGGCGGGCTCTGCGGCCAATCTGGGCAGCCTGATGGCCCGGCGGAACATGTATTTCGTACCCTTCGGGCAGGATGATCCAGTGGGGAAACCCGCCTCTCTGGTGGCTGATTTCTCCCAGGTGGCCGACGCGGCCCAGGCGGCGCTGGCGGGGCGGCAGCTCCAGCCCATGCTGGTGTGCCCGTAAAAAAAGTCGGAGGCCGAATGGCCTCCGACTTTTTTAGATTGCCCGGATAATGCCCATGGGCGTGCTCTCCGAGGACTGGCCCAGGGGGTTGTCCCGCAGGATCTCGGCCAGCTTGGCCAGGGTGGGCTCCCGGTGGGAGAAGCCCAGGATGTTGGCGCCCAGGTCGTTGATATCCACAATGGCTACCGGGTGACCCAGAGCCTGGGACAGGCGCTTGGCGGTGCCGTTGGGGTCGTCAGGGGTGAGCACCACATAGTGGTCGTAGGGGGGGATGGTGCCCTCGGTGGGTCCGTCAATGCCCCGGGCCTTGGGGCCGGCTACAATATAAAACCAACCCTTCTGCCGCAGCAGCTTTCCGATTACGCTGCAAAAGGCGGCAAACAGAATCCGGGGGGTACCGCACTCCCGCAGCGCCATTTCCATGGTCTCAGGGATACCCAGGCCGATGCCGGCGGGGGTTTTGGTGACGTAGCGGCTGAGCTTAACGGCCAGGGGGCGGGGCTTGATGTCCTCCATGGGGATGGCCCGGCTCTGGGTGCAGGCCACGGCCTTCTCCGAGATAAACAGGATATCGCCGGGCTGCATCTTGTCCTTGGCGTACTGGGCCACCACGTCCTCCATACGGTCGCAGTTGGTAATCAGATGGGTTTTTACGGGGATGCGCTGATAGTCCTTACCATCCACCTTCCGGATCAGCTGCTTGCCCGGGTTGGCCTGGTACATGGTCTCGTCCTGCATTTGTATTCGCTCCTCTCAGGCAGAATCTGCCTTGTGCTGTTTCTCTGTTGTGGGCTCCCGGTACTCCTCCGGGGAACGCGCCGTCCGGGGCTGACACCGTCCACAGCGGGCGGGGGATCAGCGGAGCGGCGAGGAATCCAGATATAGGGCCTGACCGCCCTCATGGGCGGAAGGCCGGCACGCGTTTCCATATAACAGGTGACGCGAGATTATTATATCACGAACCTTTTTCCTTTACTACCTTAAATTTCATCTCCCCCGGCAAATTCCAGGTCCTCCGGCTCCTCCGGCAGCGGGCGGCGGCGGTGGTCCACAGGCCCCCAGGCGGGAAGGGGCAGCCGCTGCATGGCCCCGAAGGCCCGGGATTTCAGGCCGGGATAGCGGCCATTGAGCTGGTAGATCAGCTCCTTGATCTCCTGGCGCTTGGTGTTGCCGTCGGCGGGGCAGGGGTTGTGGACAACGGGCAGGTCCAGCCGCTGGGCGGTGTGGCGGATCAGGTTTTCCCCGCAGTACAGGAGCGGGCGGATCTGGGAAATCTGGGTGCGGTCCAGCCAGGTCACCGGCTGGAAGCAGGAAAGGCGGCCCTCAAAAATCAGGGACATGAACAGGGTTTCCACCGCGTCGTCATAGTGGTGGCCCAGGGCAATTTTGTGGATGCCCCGCTGCTGCATGGCGTTGTGCAGGGCGCCGCGGCGCATTTTGGCGCACATGGAGCAGGGATTTTTCTCCTTCCGCAGGTCAAAGATAATGTGGTGAATCTCGCTGGGCAGCAGGGTGTAAGGGACGTCCAGCTCCCGGCAGAATTGGGCCACCGGAGAAAAGTCCATCCCCTCCCGGCCATCCGCGTGCCCCATGTCCAGCGTAAAGGCCTCCACCTGGAACGGGACGGGGTAAAATTCCCGCAGCCTGGCCAGCGCGGCCAGCAGCACCAGGGAGTCCTTCCCGCCGGAGACGCCCACCGCGACGCGGTCGTTGGGCTGGATCATGTCGTAGTCCTCCACGCATCGGCGCACCAGGGACAAGATACGGTTCATGGCAACCTCCAAACTGTGAAATCCCTTGGGCGGCAAGGGTTTTCACAAAAAAAAAAATATAAATTGAAAATGAGAAATCAAAAGAAAACGGGAGGAAATAAGAGAATAGGAGAGATTATACAATCTCAGCAAAAAAAGATGGAAAAACCCGTTGACACTTGGGGGCCTAAATACTATAATACAAAACGTTCCGCTTGTACAGAGCGGAACAGGAACGTATTTAAGGATGGCGCACAGCGCCGTGGGGCCGGCGGCGGAAGGCTGGGCAGCCCCCAGGCTGGGGCGGGAGAAGTCCCCGTGGTTCGGTCGCCATCGTTAAAAAGGAAAAATGGAGGTTGCACCTATGTCCACTTTTATGGCAAACAAGGCCACCATCGAGCGTAAGTGGTACGTGATCGATGCTGCCGGCAAGCCCCTGGGTAAGACTGCCGCCGCCGCTGCCACTCTGCTGCGCGGCAAGCACAAGCCCGACTACACTCCTCACGCTGACTGCGGTGACTTTGTCATCATCATCAACGCTGAGAAGGCCGTTCTGACCGGCAAGAAGCTGGATCAGAAATACTATCGCCGTCATTCCGGCTGGGTGGGCGGCCTGAAGGAAGTCAAGTACCGCACCCTGATGAACGAGCGTCCTGAGCTGGCCATGCAGCTGGCCGTCAAGGGCATGCTGCCCAAGAACATCATCTCCAAGGACTCTCTGACCCGCCTGAAGATCTATCGCGGCGGTGAGCACGAGCATGCCGCCCAGAAGCCCGAGATCTGGGCTGCCGAGTAAGCAGGAGGTAGACGATCATGTACAAGAGCAAGAAGCCTTATTTCTATGGCACCGGCCGTCGGAAGTCCTCCGTGGCCCGTGTGCATCTGTTTGAGAACGGCACCGGTTCCATCACCATCAATGGCCGTGACATCGACGACTACTTCGGCCTGGAGACACTGAAGCTCATCGTGCGTCAGCCCCTGGCTGCCACCGAGACCCTGGGCAAGGTTGACATTGTTGCCACCGTTACCGGCGGCGGCGTGACCGGCCAGGCCGGCGCCATCCGCCACGGCATCGCCCGTGCCCTGCTGCTGGTCAACGAGGAGTACCGTCCCGCCCTGAAGGCTGCCGGTTTCCTGACCCGCGATCCTCGTATGAAGGAGCGCAAGAAGTACGGCCTGAAGGCCGCGCGGCGTGCTCCCCAGTTCTCCAAGCGCTAAAATGTTTCAAATTATCCCGGAAAACCTCGGTTTTCCGGGATTTTTTTATCTAATTGTTCTAAACTTGTTTTTTGCCATTCGCATTCCGTCGTTGCAACGTGGTACTATATATAGTTCATTAGACTAATTTTGGACACAATATATAGGGTTATTTAGAGGTTACAAAACTTAATTTTCACATTTGAGGTTACAAAAGAGGTTACGAGTGCCCTCCCAAAATGGTAGTAAGTTGACTATGTCTCTTGGATAAGGATACAGTATTTTTGAATGTAATAGAACAGCACACGTGGCAAGGCTTCTGCCGCGTGTGCTGTTTTCTGATAAGGTGACCACCTATCTGGACTTTGTAATTGCCCTGGGCGGCTTTTCAATCCGCTGGAGATACTTCTCAATATGGGCCTGCGAAAACTGTACCTTCCCTCCAGGGTATGGCTGGTAATAGCCAATCAGTCTATTGGCGCGGAGCATATCCAGTTTCCGTACTGTGATTCCCAAC
>CASFCW010000033.1 GCA_949293165.1 uncultured bacterium | reverse complement strand
AAAATCTATCAGGGAAAATCTGATACATAACACCGCCTTTGAATTTACTTGGCGTAGTAAAATCTTGAGAATATACAAATTGTATAAACCATTCGCCGCTTTCTGACACATTTCCGCTGCCGTTTTGGTCTTTATACAGGCCGTATCTTCCGTTTTCAAACTGAAAGCAGTAAAAATACAGCCCCGGACGGGTAAAGGTATATTCGGTGCCGAAAAAGCAGTGGCCTCCGCCTGCATTTTCAAATTTCAGCGGTATTCTGATTTCGTCTTCGCCGTCTTTTTTCAGGCACATTACGGCATCTGAAATCTGACCGTCACACTTTATTTTAAATACGGTGTTTTCTCCCTGTTTCACGGCACCGAAAGGATATTTGCACATTGTATCCCTGCTGTTGAAATAAAGCATGGGTTATCTCACTTTTGACAGGTGCCAGATTTTTTGGGCATAGTCATCAATGGCCCTGTCGGCAGAGAACATTCCGGCGTTGGCAATGTTCATCAGGCACATTTTTCCGAAGGTCAGCCTGTCGGTGTACAGGCTGCTGATTTTCATCTGTGCCCGGTGGTAGGCGTCAAAGTCCGCCATGACCATGTACGGGTCAACATTTATAAGGTTATCCAGTATTTCGGGGAAATAGTCGCCGGCGATACCTTTTTCCATAAAGGATATCACATCCTGCAAAGTTTTGCTGGCGGATATAAAGGACTTGGGGTTATATCCCTGTTTTCTCAGCCGGTTCACTTCTTCGGTTACCATGCCGAACTGCACAAAGTTGTCTGCTCCGCAGCTTTGTTTTATCTCTATGTTTGCGCCGT
This sequence comes from uncultured bacterium, assembly GCA_949293165.1. Taxonomy (GTDB): domain Bacteria; phylum Bacillota; class Clostridia; order Oscillospirales; family Oscillospiraceae; genus Lawsonibacter. Next base: position 19,286 of record CASFCW010000033.1, on the reverse strand, counting down.
CATAGGTGCCCAGGGTAACAGCACCGTTTATCATAAATTTCATGTTTCCGGTGCCGGAAGCCTCTGTGCCGGCAAGGGAAATCTGTTCGCTTATCTCGCTGGCAGGCATCAGGCGCTCGCTTATGGACACGGAATAGTTTTCCAGGTATACCACATGCAGTTTGTCTTTGGTGTCCGGGTCGTTTTCAACCAGCTTTTTGATGGAGAAAATCAGGCGTATAATCTGCTTTGCCATATAATATCCTGCCGCTGCCTTGGCACCGAAGATATATGTCTTTGGCACAAATGGGGCATTGGGGTTCTGTTTTATATACAGATATTCGCTGATTATGTTCAGCGCGTTCAGGTGCTGTCTTTTGTATTCGTGCAGGCGTTTTACCTGCACATCAAATATGGAATCGGGGTTTATGCTTTCGCCGGTTTTATCCAGTATATATTTGGCAAAATCCTGCTTGTTTTTCTGTTTTATGTCCAGCAGCTGTTCTATTGTCCGCTTGTCATCGGCGTATTTTTCCAGTTCTTTCAGCCGGAAAGCATCGGCTTTATACCCGGTGCCTATTTTTTCGTCCAGGAACCGGCACAGCCTGGGGTTGGACTGCAGCAGCCAGCGTCTGTATGCTATACCGTTGGTCACATTGGTAAATTTTTCCGGGCAGAACAGATAATAATCATGGAAAACTGTCTTTTTGATTATATCGCTGTGCAGGGCGGACACGCCGTTTATGCTGTGGCATACATAGCAGCATATATTTGCAGTGCGCACCTCGCCGTCTGCAATAAGGCTCATATAGTCCACCTTGCCCACATCTCCGGGGAATTTTTCAAACATTTCTATCCTGGCGCGGCGGTTCATCTCTGCAACAATTTCATAAATTCTGGGCAGGGTTTCCTTGAACATATTTGCGTTCCATTTTTCCAGCGCTTCGGGCAGAACTGTATGGTTGGTGTATGCAAAGGTGTTTTTCACAATGTCAAAGGCTTTTTCCCAGCCAAAACCGCAGTCATCCAGCAGTACACGCATCAGCTCCGGTATGGCCAGCGTCGGGTGGGTGTCATTTATATGGATAGCCACCTTTTCGGCCAGATTGTCCAGGCTGCCGTATTTTGCCATATGCTGGTTTACAATATCGTTGATGCTGGCGCAGCACAGGAAATACTGCTGTTTCAGCCTGAGGATTTTGCCTTCCTGATGGTTGTCGTTGGGGTACAGGACTTTGGAAATAAGTTCTGCGTCACTGCCGGACTTGATGGCCTGCAGATAATCGCCGCGGTTAAAGCTTTCCATATCGATGGTGGGGCTTTTGGCTTTCCACAGCCTCAGCTTTGAAACACCTTTTCCGCCGTAACCGGAAACATACATGTCATAAGGCACCGCCAGCACGCTGGTGTAGTCTTTGTGTATGGTGTGGTGATAATTGTCGTACCACAGGTCTTCCACATGGCCGCCGAATTTTACTTCAACGGAATGGTTGGGGTGTGCTTTCAGCCACACACTGCCCCCGGGCAGCCAGTTGTCGGGCTCTTCTGTCTGCCAGCCGTTGACAATTTTTTGTTTGAATATACCGTATTCGTACAAAATGGAATATCCGCCGCCGGCATATCCGTCAGAGGCCATGGCGTCCAAAAAACAGGCGGCCAGTCTGCCCAGACCGCCGTTTCCCAGGCCGGCGTCCGGCTCGCACTCGTATATGTCTTCCGGGTCTATACCCATGTTCCTGAACGCCTGTTCTGCTGTTTTGTCCAGCCCCATATTGAACAAGTTGGTTTTCAGGCTGCGTCCCATAAGGAATTCTATACACAGATAATAGACCTGTTTTGCACCGCTGCCGTTGGCCCGTGCCATAAACTCCTTCTGTCTGCGGCTTAAAATCGCGCGCACATTCAGCGCGGCGGCGCGGTATACATCCCGGTAAGATGCACTTTTTATATCCGTGGAATATTCCTGTGCCAGGGTATTGGCTATCATCCTTTCAAAATCCCTGGCAGTGATATTATTGTACATTTGCAAAACCCCTTTCTGCATTGCGGTTATATAAAACCGACAAAAAATATCGTTTGCTATGAAAATTTATATCCATTATACATAATATATGCAATATTTTTCAACGGTTTTTTCAAATTGAATGTAAATTTTGTTGCCTAAAGACACAATATATAGTATTATTATAGTGGATAAATTTATGTTAAAACAACATTTTTATATAAATCAGGGGGTATAATTGTGTCTTTCAACAAAGTGAAAATAAATGTTGCCGGAACAAACTATGTGATCAACTCCATGGACAGCGAACAGCAGGTGCTGGACCTGGCAGAAAAGCTGGACAGTGATATGAGACGGATTATGGAGCAAAGCCCGTCTGCATCAATAACTGCGGCGTCCGTGCTGTGCGCTTTGACCTATCTGGACAAGCTGGAAAAATCCAACAGCAGTGTGGACAACATGCGAAATCAGCTGAAACAGTATTTTGAAGAGGCACGCCGGGCAAGGGCGGAAGCCGAAAAGGTCAAAATGGAGCTGGAAAAATTAAAGGTGGATATACAGTATCTGAAAAACCAGAGAGGAAACAATGACTGACAGGATAGAAATTCTGGCCCCGGCCGGCAATATGGAAAACCTTGTGGCGGCGGTATACAGCGGAGCCAATGCGGTGTATCTGGGTGTGCAAAGCTTCAATGCCAGGGCTTCGGCCGCCAATTTTACATTCCGGCAGCTGAAAGAGGCTGTCGAGTTCTGCCACGGGCGCAATGTAAAGGTTAATGTTACCCTGAACACAATTCTGTATGACAGGGAGCTGGAAGAGTTTGCCGGCGTGTTCCGTCTGGTGCTGTCCCAATATGATGTGGGCGCCATCCCTGTTTCTCTGGACCGGGTGACGGCCGGGGAGACCACCCGCCTCACCGGCCAGGGGGTGAAGGTGCTGTTCCTCCTGGGGGCGGACGACCTGTCCATCCCCAAGGCCGGCACGCCCCCCGGGCTGCTGTCCGATCAGGAGCGGGCCCTGCTGGCCCTCCACGGCGTGGAGGTGGGCCAGACAGCCCGGGATCTGCTGTACCGGGAGATGACAACCGTCTACCTGACCTGTGCCCGGCCTGCGGAGAAGCTGGTGGTGTCCTGGCCTGGGCAGAGCGACAGCGGGGAGGAGCGGCGCCCCAGCTTTTTGGTGGAGCGGCTCCTGCGCCTGTTTGATGGGTTAAAGGTGACAAGGGAAGAAACTTTACAGAATGCATTCCGCCTGACAGCACCCGGACCGGCCCTGGAGCAGGCGGGCCATGACCGCCGTGTGCGGGAGGTGCTGCGTGGCCTGCCCGGCTGGGAGGAGCAGGTGGAGCGGCTGGAGCGGGCGGAGGGCTGGAGCCGCGGCCGGCTGTCCCGGCTGGCGGTGGACCAGCTCTATGGCCGCCGGATTGCCATGTCGGCTTCCCGGATGGACCGGTACAAATCCTGCCATTTCTCCTACTTCATGCGCTACGGCCTGTCCGCCCAGCCCCGCCGGGCGGCGGGATTTGACGCCCCGGAGTACGGCACCTTTGTCCACTATGTGCTGGAGCACGTTTTGCGGGACGAGATGTTCCGTCAGACCACCCTGGAGGGATGGGACGACCCGGAAGCCGGAGCCTTCCGCCGCAAGCAGCTGCGGGAGCTGACCCAAAAGGCGGTGGAGCGGTATGTGGCGGAAGAACTTGGGGGCCTGGAGCACCAGACCCACCGGTTCCGGTATCTGTTTGGCCGTTTGCTCCGGTCAGTACAGGCGGTGGTGGACAACGTGGCCCAGGAGCTGGCTGTCTCACAATTCCGGCCCCTGTCCTTTGAGCTGAGCTTTGGCCGGCAGGGAGACCTGCCCCCTGTGGAATTTACCGCGGCGGGGGTGACCCTCAGCGTCAGCGGCCTGGTGGACCGGGTGGACGGCTGGGTGCATGACGGGCGGCTGTACCTGCGGGTGGTGGATTATAAGACGGGCCGGAAATCCTTCGATCTGACAGAGGTGTTTAACGGCCTGGGCCTGCAGATGCTGCTGTACCTCTTTACGCTGGAGCGACAAGGGGAAAAACTTTACAATATGCCTGTGGAGGGGGCTGGCGTGCTGTATCTGCCTGCCCGGGACGCCATTGTGGCGGGCAGCCGGGGGATGAGCGACGAGCAGTGGCACCAGCGGCTGGATAAGGAGCTGACCCGTTCCGGCCTGGTGCTGGACGACCCCTCCGTCCTGGAGGCTATGGAGCGTCCGGGGGAGAAGGGGTACCGCTTCCTGCCCTTGAAGGTGTCCAAAACCACAGGGGAAATTTCCGGGGATATGCTGGCCTCGGCGGCCCGGCTGGGCAAGCTGGGCGGCCACATCCAGCGGGTGCTGGAGGAGATCTGCCGGGAGGTGGCCCAGGGCAACATTGCCGCCGACCCCTTCTGGCGTGGGCCGGACAAAAATGCCTGCCGATACTGCGACTACGCCGCCGCCTGCCTGTTTGAGAATGGCCGGGGCGGGGACTGCCGCCGGTGGCTGCCCACCCTGAAAAGCGCCGCCTTCTGGGAGCGGATTGAAAGCAAGGAGAAGGACCATGAGTAAGAATATTCTGATTATCAACGATATGCCGGGGTACGGCAAGGTGGCCCTGTCTGCCATGCTGCCCATTTTATCCACCCTGGGGCACAGCGTCTATAACCTGCCCACCGCGCTGGTGTCCAACACCCTGGATTACGGGAAATTCACCATCCTGGACACCACCGACTACATGGAAAAGTCCATCGCCGTGTGGAAGGAGCTGGGCTTCACCTTCGACTGCATCACCACAGGGTTTTTGGCCTCCGCCAGGCAGGTGGACATCATCAGGCAGTTTATTGAAAGCCAGCGGAAAAAGGATCTGTTGGTGATGACCGACCCCATTATGGCCGATGAGGGCAAGCTGTACAACGGCGTGGGACCGGAGACGGTGGACAATATGCGCCGCCTGGTGGGGGTGGCCGATGTGATTGTCCCCAACGTCACCGAGGCCACCTTCCTCACCGGACGGTATGTGGGCCGGGAGGCCCTGACCCGGGAGGAGGCCCGCGCCCTGGTGGACGGCCTGCTGGAGCTGGGGCCCCGGTCCGTGGTGGTGACCAGCGGTGTGGAGGCGGAGACGGGGGAGCACGTGGTCTGGGGCTATAACCACAGGAGCGGAGCCTAGTTTACCCTGCCTTACCAGTTTATCAAGGTGCATTTCCCAGGGACGGGGGATATGTTCTCCGCCGTGCTGGTGGGGGAGCTGCTGTCCGGCGCCGCCCTGGAGCCGGCGGTGCGTCGGGCCATGGACGTATTGGAAACCATGATTTTCATGGAGCGGGACGAAATTGAGAAAAACAAAGGCATCCGGGTGGAACGATTCCTGGGCCTGCTGCGGCAAAATTAAGGAGATGACTGTGATGTGGGTTGGGTTTGCCCTGCTTTCCGCGGTGTTTGCCGCGCTGACCTCCATCCTGGCCAAGCTGGGTATGGAGGGGATCAACTCCAACCTGGCCACCGCCATCCGGACGGCGGTGGTGCTGGTGATGGCCTGGGGCATTGTGCTGGCTACCGGTCGGCACCGGGAGCTGGCGGACATCGGGGCCAGAAGCTGGGTGTTCCTGGTGCTGTCCGGGGCGGCTACGGGCCTTTCCTGGCTGTGCTATTACCGGGCCCTGCAGCTGGGGCAGGCCAGCAAGGTGGTGCCCATTGACAAGCTCAGCGTGGTGATCTCCATGGCCCTGGCCTTTATCATTCTGAAGGAGCCGGTGACGGTAAAAACCCTGCTGGGAGGCGGGCTCATTACGCTGGGCACCTTTGTGCTGATTCTGTGAGAGAAGGAGGTGGGGGAGATGGCCTTTCCCCTGACGGAGGAACAACGCCGGGTGGTGGACCACCGGGGCGGGGAGCTGCTGGTGTCCGCCGCGGCCGGCTCTGGCAAGACCCGGGTGCTGGTAGAGCGGCTGTTGGAGCGGGTGACGGGCGAGGGGCTGGACATCGACCAGTTCCTGGTCATCACCTACACCAAGGCGGCGGCGGCGGAGCTGCGGTCCCGGGTGGCCCTGGAGCTGTCCCGCCGCCTGGCGGAGGACCCGGGCAACCGCCATCTCCGGCGGCAGACCACCTTGGTCTACCAGGCCAGGATCTCCACCATCCACTCCTTCTGCGCCGCCCTGCTCCGGGAAAGCGGGCATCTGCTGGATTTGGACCCGGACGCCCGCCTGTGCGAGGAGAGCGAGGGCCTGCTGCGGATGACCCAGGTGCTGGACGACCTGCTGGAGGAGGAATATGAGGCCATTACCCCGGACTGTGACTTTGCCCGCCTGGTGGACACCCTGTCCGCCGGCCGGGACGACAGCCGGCTGGCCCAGATTGTGCTGGATGTGTACGGGAGGGTGCAGAGCCACCCCAACCCGGAGGCCTGGCTGACGGAGCAGGTCCGCCTTTGGGAGCTGGAGGGGATTGCCGATGCGGGGGACACGGTCTGGGGCCGGTTCCTGTTGGAGGAGGCTGCCCGCCGGGGGGCGGGATGCGCCGCCCGGCTGCGGGAGGCCCTGGCACTGGCCCGGGGGGACGAGCTGCTGACAGAAAACTATGTCCCCTCCCTGGAGGCCACGCTGGCCGCGGTGGAGGAGTTTTTCAGGCGCTGCGGCTCCGGCTGGGACGCCGCCGCATCCTGCCTGCCCATCCCCTTCCCGGCGGTGGGCCGGAAGCGGAAGCGGAGCGCACCCCTCAGCCCGGGGGAGGAGGCTGCCGCCCAGGGGGCGGCCCTGCGGGTGAAGGCCCTGCGGGATGAGGCAAAGGAGCAGCTTGGCCAGCTGGAACCCTGGTTCCAGGGGGACAGCGCCCAGCTGCTGGGAGACCTGGCCGCCGTCCGCCCGGCGGTGCGGGGGCTGATGAATCTGGTGATCCGATTCCAGAGGGCCTACGGGGCGGAAAAGCGCCGCCGGGGCTTGGTGGATTTTTCTGACCTGGAGCACTGCGCCGTGGCGCTGCTTACCGACCCCAACACGGGGGAGCCCACGCCGCTGGCCCAGGCCTGGGGGGCCCGCTTTGCCGAGGTGATGGTGGACGAGTATCAGGACACCAACCAGGTGCAAAACGCCATCTTTACCGCCATCTCCCAAGGGGGGAAAACCCTGTTCCAGGTGGGGGACGTGAAGCAGTCCATCTACCGCTTCCGTCTGGCCGACCCCACCATTTTCCTGGGCAAGTACCACGCCTTCCCGGAGGGGGGCGATGGGGTCGCGGAAGGCCCAAGCAAGCGGGTGCTGTCCAAAAACTTCCGCTCCCGCCGCCAGGTGCTGGAGGGGTGCAATGACCTGTTCCGGGCCATTATGTCCCCCCAGGTGGGGGAGCTGGACTACACCGACGACCAGGCCCTGGTGCCTGGGGCCGCCTTCCCGGAGCCGGAGGGGGAGGATTACGCCCTGGAGCTGAATGTGCTGGATCTCCGCCCCGGGGAAGAAAGCCCCCAGGAGGAGCGGGCGGATAAAAACGCCCTGGAGGCGGCCTGGGCGGCGGGACGGATTCGCCGGCTGCTGGACCAGCCGCTGATGATCCGGGATGGGGACGGCCTGCGGCCGGTGGTCCCCTCTGATATCATGATCCTGCTCCGCAGCCCGGGGGTGGTGCTGCACCATTATATCAAGGCGCTGGAGGAGGCGGGCATCCCCTGGTCGGCGGAGGGCGGGGAGGACTTCTTCTCCACCAGCGAGGTCAACGTGGCCCTGGCCCTGCTCCAGGTGGTGGATAACCCCAGGCAGGACGTGCCCCTGATCGCCGTGCTCCGCTCCCCGGTGTACGGCTTTGACGGGGACAAGCTGGCCCGGCTGCGGGCAGGCTGCCGGGGCGGGGACTTCTACACCGCCGTGGTACAGGCGGCGCGGGCGGGGGACGAGGACTGCGCCCGTTTCCTGGAGCAGCTGGAGCGGCTGCGGTTTGGGGCGGGGGAGCGGACCTGCCGCCAGCTGATCTGGCATATCTACGAGACGACCAATCTCCTTGGCCTGTTCGGCGCCCTGCCACAGGGACAGGCCAGGCAGGAAAACCTGTTGACCCTCTACGCCCTGGCCGGGCAGATGGAGGACAGCGGAAGCCGGTCCCTGTTCTCCTTCCTCCTGCGTCTGGAGCGGCTGCGCTCCAGCGGCGGCAAAATCACCGCCGCAGGCGGCCGGGAGGGGGACGGGGTGTCCATCTTGTCCATCCACCGCTCCAAGGGGCTGGAACGTCCGGTGGTGCTGGTGTGCGGCCTGGCCCGGCGGCTGAACCGGGAGGACATGACCCGGCCGGTGCTCTTTCATCCCCAGCTGGGGGTGGGCCCCAAGGGGCTGGACAGGGAGCGGATGATCGAATATCCCACCCTGGCCCGGCAGGCAGTGGCCCGGAAGCTGGAGCTGGAAATGCTGTCGGAGGAGATGCGGCTGCTGTACGTGGCCATGACCCGGGCCCAGGAGAAGCTGATCCTGTCGGTGGCCCTGGGGGACGGGAAGAAAGCCCTGGAGCGGCTGGCCCAGGGGGCGGAGTGGCCGGTATCCCCCCTGACGCTGGAGGACCAGCAGAGCGTGGGCCAGTGGATTCTCCTCCACGCCCTCACCCGGCCGGAGGGGGAGGAGCTTCGGGGGCTGGCGGGCCGGGACTGCCCGGTGGGCACAGGGTACGGCCCGGCCTGGGACATCCGGTGGATTCCCCTGGACCAGATGGAACGGGGAGAAAACCGGCAAGCGGAGGGACAGCCGGCGCCCGGCCGGGGGCCGGAGCTGCCGGAGGACCTGGCCCAGGCCCTGGCCTGGCACTACCCCTGGCAGGGGGCGGTGGATATGCCCTCCAAACGCACCGCCACCCAGCAGAAGGGTCGGCCGGTGGACCAGGAGGCGGCCCAGGAGGCCAGGCCGCTGGAGGAGCATCGGCCCCGGGAAGCGGAGCCGGTATACCGGCCGGACTTTATGGTGCGTGCCAGGGGGCTCACCGCCGCCCAGCGGGGCTCCGCTTTGCATATGGCTATGGAGTACGCGCCCCTGGACGGGGACCTGACCCGGGAGGGGATCGCCAGACAGCTGGACCGTTTGACGGAGGAGGGCTTCTTCACGCCGGAACAGCGCCAGGCCGTGGACCCCGCCGTCCCTGCCGCCTTTTTTGCCTCGCCGCTGGGACGGCGGATGGCGGCAGCGGATGAGGTGCACCGGGAATTCAAGTTCTCCCTGCTGACCGACGCCGCCCTGTATGGCTGCCCCCTGGAGGGGGAGGAGGTGCTGCTCCAGGGCGTGATTGACGCCTGGTTTGCCGAGCCGGACGGCCTGGTGCTGGTGGATTTTAAAAGCGATCGGGTGCTTCCCGGGCAGGAGGAGGCCCACAGCCAGCGATACCAGGGGCAGATGGCGGCCTACCGCATGGCCCTGGAACGGATCACCGGGCGGCCGGTAAAGGACGGGGTGCTGTGGTACTTCGCCACGGGGACGGGGGTTGCCGGAATGGGAAAAAGAAATTGAAATTTGTGCTTGCAATTTGAAAAAGTATATGGTAATATACTAGTTGCGTTTACAAACGATCCCTCCAAGGAGAAAGAGGTGAAGATAGAATGAAGGCAGGAATCCATCCCGACTATCAGCAGACCACCATCCGGTGCGCCTGTGGCAACGTGATCGAGACTGGCTCCACCAAGAAGGACATCCGTGTTGAGGTGTGCTCCAAGTGCCACCCCTTCTACACCGGCAAGCAGAAGATGGTGGATACCGGCGGTCGTGTCAGCCGCTTCAACAAGAAGTTTGGTCTGGACAAGAAGTAAGATTGCGTCTCAAAAGCCGCACCGAGGGATCGGTGCGGCTTTTTCATCGTCCGGGCGGCTCATCCTTCCGGAGGGGGCCGCGTAAACTAGACCTGAAATAAATCTGTCAGGAGGAGCTTATCATGCTGAAAGCCATTGATCCCAAGTGTTTGAACGAGAACGTGTTTTCCCTCATCGGGGACCGCTGGATGCTGATTACCGCGGGGAACCGGGACAGCCGGAACACCATGACCGCCTCCTGGGGCGGCCTGGGCGTGATCTGGGGCGCCCCCTCCGCCACCTGCTACGTCCGGCCCCAGCGGTACACCAAGGAGTTTCTGGATCGGGAGGAATACTTCACCCTCAGCTTTTACGGGGAGGAGTGGAAAAAGGCCCTGTCCCTGTGCGGCAGCAAGAGCGGCCGCGAGGTGGATAAGGAGGCCCAGTGCGGCCTGACCCCCGCCTTTGCCGCCTGCGGCGCGCCCTACTACGAGCAGGCGGAGCTGGTGCTGGTGTGCCGCAAGCGCTTTGCCCAGCCCATGGACCCCGCCCTGATTCCGGAGGAGATCAAGGAGAAGTGGTACCCCCAGCGGGACTACCACACCATCTATATCGGGGAGATCGTGGAGGCCTTGAGCCGGTAAAGCCGCGGAACATCCCCCTTTGGAGGACAAAAGGAATTGACAAATGAAACGGGAAACCGGGCGGTGCTGGTGGGCCTGAACGCCTACAACCTGTCCCGGGAGGAAAACGCCACCGAGGAGTCCATGGAGGAGCTGTCCGACCTGCTGGAGACGGCGGGAGGAGAGGCGGTGGGTGTGGTGATGCAGGCCAAGGACAGCCCTGACCCCCGCACCTTCATCGGCCAGGGCAAGGTGGAGGAAGTGAAGCAGCTGGTGCATGCCATGGACGCGGACATGGTGATTTTTGATAATCCCCTGTCCCCCTCCCAGCAGCGTGTGCTCAGCGAAGAATGGAAGGTGGCCGTCCTGGACCGGTCGGCCCTGATCCTGGACATTTTTGCCCAGCGGGCCAGGACCCGGGAGGGACGGCTTCAGGTGGAGCTGGCCCAATACAAGTATCTGCTGCCCCGGCTGCTGGGCATGTGGACCCATCTGGAGCGCCAGGAGGGCGCCATCGGCACCCGGGGCCCCGGCGAGACCCAGCTGGAAACCGACCGGCGGCACATCCGCAAGAAGATCTCCAAGCTGGAGGAGGAGCTGAAGGACGTGCGCCGGGTGCGTGCCACCCAGCGGGAGCGGCGGGAGAAGAACGAGGTGCCGGTGGTGGCCATTGTGGGCTATACCAACGCAGGCAAGTCCACCCTGCTCAACCACCTCACCGGTTCGGATATCCCGGCCAACAACCGGCTGTTCGATACTCTGGACACCACTACCCGGATGCTGGAAATCTCCGATACCTGCACCGTGCTGCTCAGCGACACGGTGGGCTTTATCCGCAAGCTGCCCCACCATCTGGTGGAGGCCTTCAAGGCCACGCTGGAGGAGCTGTCCTTTGCCGATCTGCTGCTCCATGTGATTGACGCGTCCAACCCTCAGTGGCGGGAGCAGGCGGAGGTGGTGGACCAGCTCATCGCCGAGCTGGGGGCCGCCCAGACCCCCTGCATCCAGGTGTTTAACAAGTGCGACCTGTGGACGGGAGATATCCGGCCCCACGGGGAAAATATCGTATCCATCTCCGCCAGGACGGGGGAGGGGGTGGACGGGCTGATCCAGGCCATTGGGAAGCGGCTGGATCAGGGCAACCGCCGCGTGACCATCCACCTGCCCTATGATAAAGGCGGGCTGTTGGAGCAGCTGTACCGGGAGGCCAAGGTGGAGTCGGTAGACTACGACCAGACCATTGACGTGGTGGCCGTTTGTACCCCCAAGACCATCGGGCGGCTGGGCCCCCTGGTGGAGGGATGGAAACCCCGGAAGGAACCCTGGGAGGACTGAGTCCTCCCCGTTTAGAGAAAGACAACCGCAGGGAGAGAAGGCGTATGACGGAATATTATATCCCCACCCAGGCCGGGCAGGCCGAGCTGGTGGAAAAGCGCTCCCGGTTCATCGGCCAGGTTTGGCGGGTGGACAGCGAGGAGGAGGCCCGCGCCCGGATTGAGGAGGCCAGAAAGCAGTACCACGACGCCCGGCACCATTGCTGGTGCTATATCGTCAAGGACGGGGCGGTGCGCTACTCCGACGACGGGGAGCCCCAGGGCACCGCGGGCCAGCCCATGCTCAATGTGTTCCAGCGGGAGGGCGTGGTCAACGTCTGCTGCGTGGTCACCCGGTATTTCGGCGGGATTCTCCTGGGTGCGGGGGGGCTGGCCCGGGCCTATACCCAGGGGGCCAAGGACGCCCTGGATGCCGCCGGCATCTCCGTGGTGCGCCGATGGGTGGAGCTGCTGCTGCCCTGCTCCTACGGACAGTTTGAGCGGGTAAAGCTGGAAACCCAGGCCTACGGCGGCACCGTGCTGGAGGCGGACTACGGGGCGGACATTGCCCTGACGGTGCTGCTGCCGGAGGAGCGGGCGGAGGAATTCCTGGCCCACATTCTGGATGAGACCGCCGGGGCGGTGGAGGGCATGGTGTGCGGTCAGCGGCTGCAGGACGTGCCCTGGCGTCCGGCGGCTATGTAAGGGGGGACGGCAGTGGCAGCATGTTCTATGGATGCCTTCTCCGTCCGGTTGGAGGAGCTGGTGGCCGATTACCGCCGGGCGGTGGAGGAGCTGGAGGCAGCCCGCCGTCCCGGGGACGGATGGATGGGTCTGGGCCGGGACCCTAAGCGGGACCCCTGCCACATGGCATTTTACCAGGGGGTGGGCCGGGCGGCGCAGGAGCTGTCCGGCCTGACGGCGGAGCAGGCGGGGGAGGCGGCGGAGCTGCTGCTGACCCTTGGCCTGAGAAGGCCCGTCCCGGAGGGAATGGTCCCCATGCTGGAGGCGGCCCAGGGCCACGCCCTGGCGCTGATCCCCCAGACTGACCCGGAGCGGGCTGCCCGCCTGCTGGAGGTCTATGCCGCCCGTTACCCCAGACGAGGGGGACGGCTGCCCATCCATACCCAGCTTCTCCAGGCCCTGAACCGGCGGGCAGGGGGAAAAACCAAGATTTGACGGGGGAGAGACCATGACAGACCTGTTTGAAAAATCCCAAAATACCCTGGAGCTGCCCAAGGTGCTGGAGCTGCTGGCGGCCAGGGCGGTGACCCAGGAGGGGAAGGAACGCTCCCTCTCCCTGCGCCCTATGACCGACCTGGACGACGTGGAGCGGGCCCAGGAGGAGACCGCCGCGGCGGTCAAGCTGCTGCTGGTGCGGGGTGGGCCGGGCTTTTCCGGCGTCAAGCCTGTGGCGGCCAGCCTTCAGCGGGCGGATATGGGGGGCAGCCTGAACACCAGGGAGCTGCTGGATGTGGCCGCCGTCCTCCGCGCGGCCCGTCTGGCCCAGGAATATGGCGCGGGGGAGGAGAAAACCGCCATTTCCCACCTGTTCCACGCCCTGACCCCCAACCGGCTGCTGGAGGAGGAGATCACCAATTCCATTGTGGGGGAGGAGGAGATTGCCGACTCGGCCAGCAGTGAGCTGGCCTCCATCCGCCGGCACATCCGGGCCACCGAGGCCAAGGTGCGGGACATCCTCCAATCCCTCATTACCTCCAGCCAGGCCAAGTACCTCCAGGAGGCCATCATCACCATCCGTTCCGACCGGTATGTGGTACCGGTGAAATCGGAGTACAAAAACGCGGTCCAGGGACTGGTGCATGACGTGTCCTCCTCCGGCTCCACCTTCTTTATTGAACCCATCGGGGTGGTAAAGGCCAACAATGAGCTGCGGGAGCTGCTGGCCCAGGAGAAGAAGGAGATTGAGCGGATCTTGGCCGCCCTGTCCGCCCAGTGCGCCGAGCATAAAGAGGGTATTGGGGAGGATTACCGCCTGTTGGTGTGGCTGGACTGTATCTTCGCCCGGGGCCGCCTGGCCCTGGATATGGACGCCTCCCGCCCCCGGCTGACCCGGGGAATCATCCGGCTGAACAAGGCCCGCCACCCTCTGCTGGACCGGAAAAAGGCGGTGGCCAACGACCTGGAGCTGGGGGAGCGGTTTGATACCCTGATGATTACCGGCCCCAACACCGGCGGCAAGACGGTGACGCTGAAAACCATCGGACTGATTACCCTGATGGCCCAGTGCGGGCTGCAAATTCCTGCCCGGGACGATTCTGCCGTGGCGGTGTTTGACCGGGTGCTGGCGGACATCGGGGACGAGCAGTCCATCGCCCAGTCCCTGTCCACCTTCTCCTCCCACATGACCAACATCGTGGGTATTTTGGCCCAGGCGGATGAAAAATCCCTCATCCTGCTGGATGAGCTGGGCGCGGGCACCGATCCTGTGGAGGGCGCCGCCCTGGCCGCGGCCATCATCGAAAATACCCGGGCCAAGGGGGCCAAGGTGGCGGCCACCACCCATTACGCAGAGCTGAAGGTGTACGCCATGACCACGCCGGGGGTGGAGAACGCCTCCTGCGAGTTCAATGTGGAGACCCTGGCCCCCACCTACCGGCTGATTCTGGGCATTCCGGGCAAGTCCAACGCCTTTGCCATCTCCCGGCGGCTTGGGCTGCCGGAGGAGGTGATCCAGCAGGCCGCCGCCCGCCTGGACGCGGAGAATGTCCGGTTTGAGGATGTGCTCACCAAGCTGGACCAGCAGCGCCAGGAGATGGAGGGGGAGCGGGCGGAGGCCCGCCGCCTGAAGCTGGAGCTGGAGCAGTCGGCCCAGACCGCCCGGGAGTACCGCAAACAGCTGGAGGAGGAGCGGGCCAAGGTGGTGGAAAAGGCCCAGGCCGAGGCCCGGAGCATCATCCAGGAGGCCCGGGCGGCCAGCGATCTGGTCTTTGCCGAGCTGAAGGATATGAAGAAGAAGCAGGCCAAGGAACAGGACTGGCAGCAGGTCAACGACCGCCGGGTGGAGGCCCGCCGCCTGCTCAACGAGGCGGAGGACAAGCTGGGCGGCCGGCGGCAACCGGAGGCGCCCCCTCCCACCCGGGACGCGGTGGCCGGGGATACGGTGGAGCTGGTCTCCATGGGGACCAGAGCCACGGTGCTGTCGGTGAACAAGGACGGCACCCTGCAGCTCCAGGCGGGTATCTTAAAAATCTCCGCCAAGCAGAGCGAGGTCCGGGTGGTGGAAGGAGAGACCCAGGCCCAGAAGGAGACCCGGCGGATTATCCGCCGGGCGGAGCACACCATCCGCACCGCCGCCGTCCCCAGCCAGGTGGACCTGCGGGGGATGATGACCGACGAGGCGGTGCTGGTGCTGGAACGGTTCCTGGACACCGCCATGATGGGCAAGCTGGAGACCGTCACCATTGTCCACGGAAAGGGAACAGGGGCGGTGCGCAGCGCTGTGCGCGCCTACCTGAAACGCAGCCGATACGTCAAGTCCTTCCGCCCCGGACGGTACGGGGAGGGCGAGGACGGCGTGACCGTGGTTGAGCTGCGATAACACCGTCAAAATAACGAAAAGGAATGAGGATAGCCCAATATTTCCTGTTGAAAAACACGAATTTCGGTATATTTCACTCTTTTTTTTCACGAAATAACTAAGATTTGTAAAAAATATCATTGACGGAACAGGCATTCATCTGCTATGCTAGTAGCACCAATCATCTAGGAGTGCGGAGGTAGGGATATATGTATAGTCAGGAAGCGGTCGTAAACAATCAGGTTGGGCTGCATGCCAGACCGGCCACGTTCTTCATTCAGAAGGCCAACGAGTTCAAAAGCTCCATCTGGGTGGAGAAGGATGAGCGGAAAGTCAACGCTAAGAGCCTGCTGGGGGTTCTCTCCCTGGGCATCGTGAAGGGCACCGCCATCAAGCTGATTGCAGACGGCCCCGACGAGAAGGAAGCGGTGGAGGCTCTGTATAACATGATCTCCTCCGATTTCTCCGAGTAATTCATCTGAAAAGGCGCCGCGGTTCGCGGCGCCTTTTTTATTCCATTTCCCGGGAGGAGGGGTAGGAAGATGACCTTTGAGGAGCTGAAGCTGCGGGCCCACGCCCTGCCCCGGAAGCCGGGGGTCTATATTATGCAGGACGTCCACAGCCAGGTGATCTACGTGGGCAAGGCCAAGGCCCTGCGCAACCGGGTCAGCCAGTATTTTCAGGACTCCGCCGCCCACACGGAAAAGACCCGGGCCATGGTGTCCCAGATCGACCATTTCGATGTAATCCTGGCCGACAGCGAGTTTGAGGCCCTGGTGCTGGAATCCGCCCTCATTAAGCGCCACCAGCCCAGATACAATATCCTGTTGAAAGACGACAAGGGCTACCCCTATATCCGTCTGTCCCGGGAGGAGTATCCCCGGTTTTCCATTGCCGCCCGGGCGGCGGAGGATGGGGCCCGGTATTTCGGGCCCTACGCCAGCCGCAGCGGCACCCAGGCTATCATCGACGCCCTCCGGGGGGCCCTGCGCCTGCCCAGCTGCGGGAAGAAGTTCCCCAGGGACCTGGGGAAGGAGCGGCCTTGCCTGAATTTCCACATGGGCAAGTGCGACGGCTACTGCCGGGGGCCGGAGTGGAAGCAGGCCCACGACCAGGCCATGGAACAGGCGGTCTCCCTGCTGGAGGGCCGGTTCAAGGAGGTGCTGGAGGAGCTGACCGGGGAGATGGAGCAGGCGGCGGAGGAGCTGCGCTTTGAGCGGGCCGCCCAGCTCCGGGACCGGATTCAGGCCATCCAACTGCTGGGCAAGCGGCAGAAGGTGGTGGCCGGCTCCCTGGCGGACACCGATGTGGTGGGCTTCCACCGGGGGGCGGCCAAGAGCTGTTTTGTGGTGCTCCACTATATGGAGGGGGAGCTGGCGGCCAAGGACATGGAGCTGCTGGACAACCCCATGGAGGAGGATGGAGAGGTGCTCTCCGCCCTGGTGCGGCAGTTTTACGCCGGGCGCAGCCGGCTGCCCCGGCAGATCCTGCTGCCCGATGAGCTGGAGGATCAATACCTGCTGACCAAGCTGCTGTCGGAGCAGGTGGGCCGGAAGGTGGAGCTGCTTACCCCACAGCGGGGGGCCAAGATGGACCTTATCCGCCTGGCCAACCACAACGCGGTGGAGGAGGTGGAGCGGGTCACCACCCGGGAGGAGCGGCAGAACAAGCTGCTGGACACCCTGGGCAAGATGCTGGGCCTGGCGGGTGCGCCGGAGCGGATTGAATCTTACGATATCTCCAACACCGGCCACGACGATATTGTGGCCTCCATGGTGGTCTACTGCCAGGGGCGGCCGAAGCGCAGCGAGTACCGCTGCTTCAAGCTGAAGGATATGGATGCCCCGGACGACTATGCCTCCATGGACCAGGTGCTCACCCGGCGGTTCCGCCGGTACCTGGACGGGGACGAAAAATTTGCCGCACGGCCGGATCTGCTGCTGATCGACGGGGGAGAGAACCACGTCCGGGTGGCCTGCCGGGCTTTGGAGGCGCTGGGGCTGGACATCCCCGCCTTTGGCATGGTGAAGGACGGGCGCCACCGCACCAGGGCCCTGGTGGCGCCTGACGGCCGGGAGATCGGGATTCAGGGCATCCCCGCCCTGTTTGCCCTGATCGGGCAGATCCAGGAGGAGACCCACCGCTGCGCCATCCAGTTTAACCGCAGGCAGCGCACCAAGCGGGTGCAGGGTTCATCCCTGGACCAGATCCCCGGCATCGGGGAGAAGCGGCGCACCCAGCTGCTGAAGGCCTTCCACAGTGTGAAGGCGGTGGGCCAGGCCTCGGAGGAGGAGCTGGCGAAGGTGGTGGGCCAGGCCGCCGCCAAAGGGGTGTACCAATATTTCCATGGAGGAGAGGAGTGACCCAGCCATGCGCGTGATTTCAGGCAGTGCCCGAGGCACCCGGCTGAAGGAGTTGAAGGGGATGGAGACCCGTCCCACCACCGACCGGGTAAAGGAGGGGCTGTTCAATGTGATCCAGTTCGAGATCCCGGGCCGCCGGGTGCTGGACCTGTTTGGGGGCACGGGCCAGCTGGGGATTGAGTGCCTGTCCCGGGGCGCGGCTCAGGCCACCATTGTGGATCAGCGACGGGAGGCGGCAGAGCTGATCCGGGAAAATCTGGCCGCCACCCGCCTTGCCCATCTGGCCAGGGTGGTGCAGGGGGACTCCATCTCCTTTTTGAAAAGCTGCGGGGAGCGGTTTGACGTGATTCTCCTGGACCCGCCTTACCTGACCGGCCTGCTGGAGCAGGCGATGGAGGCCGTCGCGGGGTTTGACATTCTTCGGGAACATGGTATAATGGTCTGCGAAAGTCCCGTGGAACAGGCGCTGCCCCAGCTGGCGGAACCCTACCAGAGGGGCAGGGAATACCGGTACGGAAAGATCAAGCTGACCGTCTACCGGAGAGCCGGGAGTGACAGCCGCGTATGAAAATCGCAATTTATCCGGGCAGCTTTGACCCGGTGACCTTAGGGCACCTGAACATCATCAAGCGGGCCGCCGCCTGCTTTGACCGGCTGATCGTCTGCGTGATGGTCAACTCCAGCAAGCGGGGGATGTTCCTCCCGGAGGAGCGGGTGGAGCTGCTGAAAAAGGCCACAGCCCGGTTCCCCAACGTGGAGGTGGACTTTGCCGACGGGCTGCTGGCGGCCTATGCCAAAAAGCGGAAGGCCCGCGTGGTGGTCAAGGGCCTGCGGGCGGTGTCCGACTTTGAGCAGGAGGTTCAGATGGCGGTGATTAACCGCAAGCTCAACCCCAGCCTGGAGACCATGTTCCTGGCCTCCAGTGAGAAGTATACCTACCTCAGCTCCACGGTGGTGAAGGAAATGGCCCGGTACGGGGCTAACCTGGAGGAGTTTATCCCCCGGGAAATTGTAGAGGACGTCAGACAGCGCATGGCGCTGCTGCAGGAAAGGAAGGATTGACATGGCAAGCGGTGTGCAGGAGCTGCTGGATATGCTGTTTGAAATGGTGGACGAGGCCAAGAATGTGCCCCTGTCCAGCGATAAATGTATGCTGGAGCGGGACCGAGCCCTGGACCTGATTGACGACATCCGGGCCCAGTTCCCCGTGGAGCTGGACGAGGCCAAGAAGGTTGTGGCCGCCCGGGCTGATATGATGGCTTCCGCCAAGCGGGAGGCCGACGCCATCCGCCGCCAGGCGGAGGAGCGGGCCAAGCAGATGCTGGCGGAGGAGGCCATCCTGCTCCAGGCCAGGCAGCGGGCCCACGAGATGATGCAGCAGGCGGAGGAGCGCAGCCGGGAGCTGAAGCGGGCCGCCAACGAATATTGCGAGGACGCCCTGCGCCGCACGGAGGAGGCAGTGGCCGAGGCCTATGATGAGCTGAAAAAGTCCCGGGCCCGGTTCCGTGCCGCCGCCAGCGCCACCGCGGGCGGTTCTGCCGCGAGCCGGCCGGTGTTCGACGCTGCCGCGGAAGAAGAATAAAAGGACAGGAGGCTTCGCCTCCTGTCCTTTCAGACTGTCGAAAAACTTCCAAAACGCCCCTGCATCTGGTAAAATGGTATCAGATGCGGGGGTGTGTTTTATGGAGCAGTGGAGAAAGGATTCACG
>CASFCW010000032.1 GCA_949293165.1 uncultured bacterium | reverse complement strand
CTGGCAGACCGTATTACGCGTTGTACGCGTCCGCGAGGAACAGAGGGCTATGCCCGCATAGTGACAACCACCAGCTTCGCTGGTGGATGTGTTCATTGTCATCCGTTGCTGTTCTCCCCGGCCAGACGGGCCCGGAGGCCGGAATACCGCCGGGTTTGCCGGTTGTTGGCCACCATGCGGGCCACAGCGGCGTCGTCCCCCACCAGGATAAACAGGCTCTTGGCCCGGGTGATGGCGGTATACAGCACCCCCCGGGTCATGAGCATGGGGGCCCCGTCCAGGGCGGCCAGGATTACCGCCCGGTATTCGCTGCCCTGGGCCTTGTGGACGGTGACGGCGAAGGCGGGCTCCAGCTCCCCCAGCATGTCGGGGGTGTACTCCACCACCTTCCCGTCAAAGTCCACGGTGACGCACTCCCGGTCCACCCGGCATATCACGCCGATGTCCCCGTTAAACATCCCCATCCCGGAGTCCCCGCCGATGTCGGAGCGCCACAGGATGTCATAATTGTTCTTTACCTGCATCACCCGGTCCCCCTCCCGGAAGATCCAGTCGCCGAAGCGCCGCTCCCCCTTGCCCTCCTCCGGCGGGTTGAGGGCGGCCTGGAGGGCCTGGTTGAGGACGGTGGTGCCGGTGCCCCGGCGGCGGGTGGGGGAGAGCACCTGAATCTGCTCCGGTGGAATCCCCATCCGCTGGGGCAGACGGCGGCGGCACAGGTCCACGATGGTGTCCACCGCCTGCTGGGGGTCCCGGCGGCAGAGAAAGAAAAAGTCGTTGTCGTTTTTCCGCAGGTCGGGCAGCTCCCCGCGGTTAACCATGTGGGCGCTGCGGACGATGGCGCTTTCCGCGGCCTGGCGGAAGATCTCCGTCAGGCGGACGGTGGGCACCGCGCCGCTGCGGATCAGGTCGGAAAACAGGTTGCCCGGTCCCACGGAGGGCAGCTGGTCCGGGTCGCCCACCAGCACCAGGCGGCAGCCCCCAGGGAGGGCGGACAGCAGGGCAGCCATCAGGGTGACGTCCACCATGGACACCTCGTCCACGATTACCGCCTCCACCTCCAGGGGGTCGAACTCGTTGTGGGTAAAGACCAGCTGGCCGGTCTGGGGGTCAAAGCCGGTCTCCAGCAGGCGGTGGATGGTGGAGGCCTCCGCCTGGCACAGCTCCCCCAGCCGTTTGGCCGCCCGGCCGGTGGGGGCGGCCAGGGCGGTTTCCAGCCCCAGGGCGTCGAACAGGGCCAATACCCCACGGAGACAGGTGGTTTTGCCTGTGCCGGGGCCGCCGGTGAGCAGCATCACCTGCCGCCGGGCGGCCAGCTCCACCGCCTGGCGCTGCTGGGGGGCGTATGTAATACCCTGCTGGCGCTGGATGCCCTTGATCCGGGCGTCCAGGTCCTCCGGGGGCAGGAGGTCGGCCTGGCTCATCTCCAACATCCGGTGGGCCACATACAGCTCCGACTGGTACAGCAGGGGGAGGTACACCGCCTCCTCTCCCGCCACCGGGTCCTGGCACACCTCTCCCCGCAGGGTCAGCGCCTCCAGCCGCTCCCACAGGGGCTGGGCAGGCACGTCCAGCAGCTGGGCGGCGGCGTCCACCAGCTTGCCCTTGGGCAGGAAGCTGTGGCCGTTGCCCAGGTTGTGGCTCAGCTCAAACAGCAGGCCCGCCTCCAGCCGGATGGGGGACTGGTCGGCAATGCCGGTGGCCAGGGCCAGCTCGTCCGCCTGGGAAAAGGCTACGCCGAATTCCCCTCCCACCAGCAGGTAGGGGTTGGAGCGCACCGCCTCCAGAGCCACCTCCCCATAGGCCCGGAACAGGGGCATGGCCAGATGGGCGGGGAGGTTGTGGGCGGTGAGGAATTCCAGCAGGCGGCGGGTGCCCATCTGGCTGCGGAAGGCGTCGCTGATGGCCCTGGCCCGCTTGGGGGATACCCCCCGCAGCTTGGCCAGCCGCTCCGGCTCCTCCTCGATGACCTGTAGGGTGTCCGCCCCGAAGGCCTCGATGAGCTGGCGGGCGGTGGCCTTGCCCACCCCCTTCACCGCGCCGGAGGCCAGGTAGTGATAAATCTCCTTCAGCCCCTGGGGCATCCGCCGCTCCACGGTGTCCGCCCGGAACTGGGCCCCGTAGGTGGCGTGGCGCACCCACTGCCCGCCCACGGTCAGGTACTCCCCTGGGCTGACCCCAGGCATGACCCCCACCACCGTCTGTTCCTCGCCGTTGGCGTCCAGACGGAGGATGGTGTAGCCGTTTTCCTCGTTTTGAAAAATAATGGAGGAGACCACACCCTCCAGCACCGGCTGCTCTGTCCGCTCCTGGTCCATTGTGTCTCCTCCTTATGCTGTGATGTCAGATGATGTCGTCCTGTGTCAGCCACTCCTCCAGGCACCCGGCAGGGCAGCAGCTGACCCAGCTCCACCGCCGGGCCAGGGTGAGGGCCAGCTCCCGGCCCTGGGGGGTCAGGCCCCGATCCCAGATTACCGCCCAGCCGTCCAGGGCTCCCGCCTCCCGGCACCGGGCCAGCTGGCGGAGGGATGCCTCCAGGTCGGCCCCGTCCCCCTGTCCGGGGATCACGACCCAAACGCCGGCTCCCGGCCTGGGACGCACCAGCCAGCCCATCAGGGCCCAGATCAGGGCCGCCGCCCCCGTCACCGCCAGGGCGGCCATTGCCAGTTCACTCAGCAGCCTCACCCCTACCACCTCCAGGCTATCCTATGTCCGGAGGGTCAGGGACGTGTCAGGAAAACAGGTTGATGCCCACGTGGGTGAGGGTGGTCATGATGCCCCCGGCGGTCAGCACACCCAGCAGCACCGCGGGGAAGGCCTTGCGCAGGCGCATGTCCAGAAACGCGGCGGCCAAGGAACCGGTCCAGGCGCCGGTGCCCGGCAGGGGGATGGCCACGAACAGCCACAGGCCCAGGTATTTGTACCGGCTGACCTTCTGGCCTTTCAGATGGGCCTTCTGCTCCAGGCTGTCCACCATGCCGTTGAGCCGGGGCATATACCGCCGCATCATCATGAAAATCTTGCGGATATACACGATGATGAAGGGGGCGGGGATGATGTTGCCGATGACGGCGGAGATGAAGGCCTGCTGGTAGGACAGGCCCAGAGCCACGCCGAAGGGGATGCCGCCCCGCAGCTCGATAATGGGGATCATGGAGACCAGGGTGGTAAAGACGCACCGGCCCAGATCGCTTTGGGTGAGAAAATCCATTACATCCATGAGGATAAGATACTCCTTCTGTGATTCTATGCCGGAAAAGCAGGTGTCTCGACCTTTTCCGGCACTGCCCTCTTATCCTACACGTTTTCTGCCGCCCCGTCAATGGCGCGGGCCTTCAGATCCTGTAAAGGAGCGCCCTTTTTTGGAAGGTTACAGCATCCGGGCCAGATACTGGCCGGTGTAGGAGGCGGGGCACTTGGCCACCTCCTCCGGCGTGCCGGTGCAGACGACCATCCCGCCGCCGTCGCCCCCCTCCGGGCCCAGGTCGACGATGTGGTCGGCGGTTTTGATGACATCCAGGTTGTGCTCGATGACCAGCACCGTATTGCCCGCCTCCACCAGTTTTTGCAGCACGTCAATCAGCCGCTGCACGTCGTAGCTGTGCAGGCCG
Source organism: uncultured bacterium (assembly GCA_949293165.1). Classification (GTDB taxonomy): domain Bacteria; phylum Bacillota; class Clostridia; order Oscillospirales; family Oscillospiraceae; genus Lawsonibacter. The sequence continues at coordinate 17,030 of CASFCW010000032.1, read as the reverse complement.
GTGGTGGGCTCGTCCAGGATATAAATGGTCTTGCCGGTGGAACGCTTGCTCAGCTCCGTGGCCAGCTTCACCCGCTGGGCCTCGCCGCCGGACAGGGTGGTGGAGGACTGGCCCAGCTTCACATAGCCCAGGCCCACCTCCTCCAGGGTTTTCAGGCGGTTGTAGATCCGGGGCAGGTTTTCAAAGAAGGGCAGGGCCTCGTCCACCGTCATCTCCAGCACATGATAGATATTTTTGCCCTTGTACAGCACCTCCAGGGTCTCCCGGTTGTACCGGCGGCCCTTGCACACCTCGCAGGGGACGTAGATGTCGGGCAGGAAGTGCATCTCAATTTTCAGCAGGCCGTCGCCGGAGCAGGCCTCGCACCGGCCGCCCCTGGTGTTGAAGGAGAACCGGCCGGGGCCGTAGCCCCGGGCCTTGGCGTCCTGGGTGGAGGCAAACAGGTCCCGGATGTCGTTGAACAGGCCGGTGTAGGTGGCGGGGTTGCTCCGGGGGGTGCGGCCGATGGGGCTTTGGTCGATGTCGATGACCTTGTCCAGGTACTCCTCCCCCTCAATCCGGTCGTGCCTGCCGGGGCGCACCTTGATGCGGTTCAGGTCGGCCCCCAGCTTCTTGAAAATGATTTCATTGACCAGGGAGGATTTGCCTGAACCGGACACCCCGGTGACGCAGGTGAAGGTGCCCAGGGGGATTTCCACATCCACGCCCCGGAGGTTGTTCTCCGCCGCGCCGAACACCTTTAAATAGTGGCCGTTGCCCTTCCGCCGGGTTTTGGGCACGGGGATTTTCCGTCGGCCGGACAGGTAGTCGCCGGTGATGGAGCCGGGGGTGTTCATAACCTCCTCCGGCGTGCCCGCTGCCACAATCTCGCCGCCGTGGACGCCGGCGCCCGGCCCCACGTCGATGATATAGTCCGCTGCCCGCATGGTGTCCTCGTCGTGCTCCACCACCAGCAGGGTATTGCCCAGGTCCCGCAGGTTCTGCATGGTTTTCAGCAGCATGTCGTTGTCCCGCTGGTGCAGGCCAATGGAGGGCTCGTCCAGGATATACAGCACCCCCATCAGGGAGGAACCGATCTGGGTGGCCAGGCGGATGCGCTGGCTTTCGCCGCCGGACAGGGTGCCCGCGCTGCGGGACAAAGTCAGGTATTGCAGGCCCACCGACTGGAGGAAGCCCAGGCGGCTTTTGATCTCCTTCAAAATCTGCTGGGCAATCTGCATCTGGGTGGGGGTGAGGGTCAGCTGGTCCACAAAGTCCAGGGCCTGGGTCACCGACATGCGGCAGAAGGTGTCGATGTCCAGCCCGCCCACGGTGACGGCCAGGGATTCCTTCCGCAGCCGGCGGCCCTGGCAGGTGGGGCAGGGACACTGGCTCATGCACTCCTCCAGCTCCCGGCGGACAGAGTCCGACTGGGTCTCCTTGTACCGCCGCTCCAGATTGTTGCAGATGCCCTCAAAGGGCTGGTGCAGGGTGCCCTTTCCCCTGGGCTGGTCGTAGTGGAGGGTGAGGGGCTCCCCATCGGTGCCGTAGAAGATGACATCCATGGCAGCCTTGGGCAGGGTTTCCATGGGGGCGTCCAGGGAGAAGCGGTACTTCTTGCTCAAAGCGTCGAAGTACATCCGGGCAATGCCGTCCCCCTTGATATTGTTCCAGCCGGAGGCCGTGATGGCCCCCTCCAGGATGGACAGCTTCTTGTTGGGTACCACCAGGTCGGGGTCTACCTTCAGCTGGCTGCCCAGGCCGGTGCAGGTGGGGCAGGCGCCGAAGGGGTTGTTGAAGGAGAACATCCGGGGGGTCAGCTCCTCAATGGAGACGCCGCAGTCCTCACAGGCGTAGTTCTGGGAAAAGACCAGCTCCCGGTCCTCCCCCACCACGTCGATGACCACCAGGCCGCCGGCCAGGTTGGAGGCCGTCTCCACCGAGTCGGTGAGCCGGCGGGTGATGTCCTCCCGGATGACCAGGCGGTCCACCACGATTTCGATGTTGTGCTTCTTGTTTTTCTCCAGCTTGATCTCCTCGCTGAGGTCGTACTGGATGCCGTCTACCCGGCAGCGCACATAGCCGGAGCGGCGGGCGTCCTCAAAGATCTTGGCGTGCTCCCCCTTCTTGCCCCGGATCACCGGCGCCATCACCTGGATTCGGGTAGCCTGGGGCAGGGTGAGCACCTGGTCGATGATCTGGTCGATGGTCTGCTGTTTGATCTCTTTGCCGCAGATGGGGCAGTGGGGGGTGCCCACCCGGGCCCACAGAAGGCGGAGGTAATCATAAATCTCCGTCACCGTGCCCACGGTGGAGCGGGGGTTTTTGCTGGTGGTTTTCTGGTCGATGGAGATGGCGGGGGACAACCCGTCAATGTAGTCCACGTCGGGCTTCTCCATCTGTCCCAGGAACATCCGGGCGTAGGAGGACAGGGACTCCACATACCGCCGCTGCCCTTCGGCATAGATGGTGTCAAAGGCCAGGGAGGATTTGCCGCTGCCCGACAGGCCGGTGAGCACCACCAGCTTGTCCCGGGGAATGGACACGTTTACGTTTTTCAGGTTGTTTTCCCTGGCGCCTTGAATTTCAATATGGTCTTGCATCCCAATTTCTCCTTTGCCTGCGGGTGGTTTAGTCGGTCACCAGATCGGCGGTGGTGGCGCCCACCAGGTCGATGAGGGTCTGGGGCTCCAGCTCAACCTGGTAGCCGATCTTGCCGGCGGATACCATGATGGTGTCCAGAATTTCCACCGTTTCATGGAATACGGTGGGGTACTGCTTCTTCATGCCGACGGGGGAGCAGCCTCCGTGGACGTAGCCCGTCAGGGGCAGCAGCTCCTTCAGATGGATCATGGCGATGGACTTTTCCCCCACCGCCTTGGCCGCCTTCTTTAAATCCAGGTTGTCCGCCACCGGGATATCGAATACATAGATGGCGTTGGAGGCGCCCCGGGCCACCAGGGTCTTGAACACCGTCTCCGGGTCCCGGTTCAGGAAGTTGGCCACCGACACCCCATCCACCGGGTCGCCCTCGTCGTGGGGGTAGGTGTGGGCGGTGAAGGAGATGCCCTTCTGCTCCAGCACCCGCATCACGTTGGTCTTTTCTTCTTTCTGTTTGGCCATATCCGTTTCCCTCATTTTCTGTCAAAATACTGCCTTCCGCTTTCTTGAAAGAAAGCGTGGCAAAGAACTTTATGGGAAGCTTTGCTTCCCTTTCCGTGAAAAAACTGTTACTTGCCGGTGCCTCTCAGCTCGATAATCTGATCCCGCAGGGCTGCCGCCAGCTCGAACTCCAGCATCTTTGCCGCCGCCCCACGGGGCAGGCCCCGTGGGGGCCCCGATGAATTGGAATCCTCGGCGGAACTGAATTCCGCCTGCGGCAAGATTTTGGCAGAGCCAAAATGCTTGTACGCGCCAAAGGCGCGCCCCCACGGTGTGGGGGAGAAAGAGGCGGCAAAGGGTTACTTGCCGGTGCCTCTCAGCTCGATGATCTGATCCCGCAGGGCTGCCGCCAGCTCGAACTCCAGCATCTTTGCCGCCTCTTTCATCGCCTTCTCCAACCGGGCGATTTCGGCGGCCCGCTGCTGCTTGGTCAGGCCCTTGGCCTGGCCGCTGCGCTCGGCCTCGGTGCTCTCCGACACGCCGATTTCCAGCAGATCCCGCACCGACTTGATAACGGTCTTGGGCACGATGCCGTGGGCCTTGTTGAAGGCGTCCTGCTTCTCCCGGCGGCGCTCCGTCTCCTCAATGGCCCTGGCCATGGAGGGGGTAACCCGGTCGGCGTACATAATGACCCGGCCATCGGCGTTTCGGGCCGCCCGGCCGATGGTCTGGATGAGGGAGGTCTCGCTGCGGAGGAAGCCCTCCTTGTCCGCGTCCAGGATAGCCACCAGGGACACCTCCGGCAGGTCCAGGCCCTCCCGGAGCAGGTTGATGCCCACCAGTACATGGAAGGTGCCCAGGCGCAGGTCCCGGATAATCTCCATCCGCTCCATGGTATCCACATCGTGGTGCATGTACCGTACCTTGACGCCGGTATTCTGTAAATAGGCGGTGAGGTCCTCCGCCATCCGCTTGGTCAGGGTGGTGATAAGCACCCGCTCCTGCCGCTCCACCCGCAGCTGGATTTCCCCCAGCAGATCGTCGATCTGGCCCTCCACCGGGCGCACCTCGATCTCCGGGTCCAGCAGGCCGGTGGGCCGGATCACCTGCTCCACAATCTGGCCGGAGCGGGAGCGCTCGTACTCGCCGGGGGTGGCGGAGACATAGATGATCTGGTTCAGCCGTTTTGCAAATTCCTCAAATTTCAGCGGGCGGTTGTCGTAGGCGCTGGGCAGGCGGAAGCCGTAATCCACCAGGGAGGTTTTTCTGGCCCGGTCGCCGTTATACATAGCCCGCACCTGGGGCAGGGTCACGTGGCTTTCGTCGATGAACAGAACAAAGTCCTTGGGGAAGTAGTCCAGCAGGGTGTGGGGCGGGGAGCCGGCGGGCCGGCCCTCAATCACACGGGAGTAGTTTTCGATGCCGGAGCAGTAGCCGATCTCCTGCATCATCTCCACATCGTACATGGTGCGCTGCTTGATGCGCTGGGCCTCGATGAGCTTGTTTTCCTTCTCAAAAAAGGCCACCCGCTCCTCCATCTCCTCGTAGATCCGCTGGATGGCGGCGTCCATTTTCTCCTTTGGGGTGACGTAGTGGGTGGCGGGCCAGATGGGGATGTGGTTCAGCCGCCGGACGGGGGCGCCGGTGACGGCGTTGATCTCGGAGATGCGGTCGATCTCGTCCCCGAAAAACTCCACCCGGATGGCGGTGTCCTTCCAGTAGGCGGGCCAGACCTCCACCGTGTCCCCCCGCACCCGGAACATGTTCCGTTCAAAGGCGATGTCGTTGCGCTCGTACCGGATGGCCACCAGCTTTTTCAGCAGCTCGTCCCGCTCCATGGTGGAGCCCACCCGGAGGGAGACCATCATCTGGGCAAAGTCCTCCGGCTCGCCCAGGCCGTAGATGCAGGACACCGAGGCCACCACGATCACGTCCCGTCGCTCCAGCAGGGCGGCGGTGGCCGCCAGGCGGAGCCGGTCAATCTCCTCGTTGATGGCCATATCCTTCTCAATAAAGGTGTCGGTGTGGGGGATATAGGCCTCCGGCTGGTAGTAGTCGTAGTAGGAGACGAAATATTCCACCGCGTTGTTGGGGAAAAATTCCCGGAACTCGGCGCACAGCTGGGCGGCCAGGGTCTTGTTGTGGGCCAGCACCAGGGTGGGGCGCTGCACCTGCTCGATGATCTTGGCCATGGTGAAGGTCTTGCCGGAGCCGGTGACCCCCAGCAGGGTCTGCTCCTCCAGACCCAGCTCAATCCCCTTGGCCAGGGCCTCGATGGCTTGAGGCTGGTCTCCCGCAGGCTGGTATTGAGACACCACTTCAAACTTGGGCATGGCGGCCACCTCCTTGTTCCTGCCTATTCTATCAGAACTGATGTTCTTTTGCAAGAGAAATACGCCCCCTCCCCGAAGTTGGGGAGGGGAGCGGTGGATTATACAAAGGTCAGCCCTCGCAAGGCCCGGCTGTCCGCCAGATTCACCATGTCGCCGTCTACAAATACCAGGTGGTCCACCAGCTCGATACCGATGGGGGCCAGGCAGGCCCGCAGCACATCGGTGGTCAGCCAGTCGGCCTGGGATGGGACGGCCAGATTGCTGGTGTGGTTATGGGCCACATAGATCCGGGTGGCCCGCAGGCCCAGGGCCTCCTCGGCAATGCGCCGGGCGTTCATCTCCGCCAGCTCCATGCTGCCCTCGGCCACCTTCCGCACCCCCAGCACCTGGCGCTTGCCGTCCAGGCACAGGACGTACACCATCTCGTTCCGGGCGCCGAAAAAGTAGGGCTCCAGCCAGGGATAGGCGTCCTCCGGGGAGTTGATAATGGGCTGAAGGCGGGTGCGGCTGGCCTGGTACCTGCCCAGCAGGGCGGGGAGCATCCGCAGCAGCACGGCGGTGTGGTCGCCCACCCCGGAAACCTTTTTCAGCTCGTCCACCGAGGCGTCCAGCACCCCGGCCAGGGAGCCGAACCGGTCAATCAGGGTGTGGGCCAGGCCGTTCACGTCCCCCTGGGGGATGGCGTAAAACAGCAGCAGCTCCAGCACCCGGTGGTCGGGCCAGCCCTCCATGCCCCGGGAGAGAAACTCCTCCTTCATCCGCTCCCGGTGCCCGGTATGGGCGCCGGCCTTTTTGCCTGCCATGGGGCGCGGCCTCCCTCAGGCCTTGGCGCCGTACTGGGCCAGGTAGGCCTCCATCCGGGCCTTCATCTCATCGTCAATGTAGACCTTGCCGTCGATGGGGTTGTTGTGGAGGAAGTCGATGACCTCCCGGACGGTGACGATGGGGAACACCTGGATGCCGTAGTCCTGGCGCAGCTCGTCCAGGGTGGAGCACTCCCGGGTGCCCCGCTCCATACGGTCCACGGAGACGAACAGGGCCTTGATATTCACGTCGGCCACGTGCTTGAACAGCTCGATGGACTCCCGCACGGCGGTGCCGGCGGTGACCACGTCCTCCACAATAGCCACGTTGTCCCCGTCCTGGGGCTTGTAGCCCACCATGGAGCCGCCCTCGCCGTGGTCCTTGGCCTCCTTGCGGTTGAAGCAGTAGGGCAGGTCCCGCTCATAGTTGCGGTACAGGGAGGCGGCGGCGGACACCGCCAGGGGGATGCCCTTGTAGGCGGGGCCGAACAGGCAGGTGATGCCCTGGGGCATGTGCTCCTGGATGCAGGCGGCGTAGTAGTCCCCCAGCTTGGCGGCCTGGGCGCCGGTCTTGTAGTTGCCGGTGTTGACGAAGTAGGGGGTCTTGCGGCCGGACTTGGTGGTGAAGTCCCCGAAGGTCAGCACGCCGGAGCGCACCATGAAGGTAATAAATTCTTCCCGGTAAGTCATAGCAATAACCTCTCAAATGAAGATTCTCCCCATGAGGGAGTGTCCCAATCAATATCCGCTTTATTATATCAGCTTTTGGCCGGAAATACAAGGAAGGAATGGGGCGGGAACGGGACGAACGGGGGATAAGCGGCTCCATCTTGTCGGCGGGTGGGGAATCTGGTATAATCATGGTGAGATTGCTCCCGCGGGGCCGGGAAGGGGAGGGTAACCCATGCGGAAAAGGATAACGGACGGCTATAACAGGTGCAGGGAGCTGCTGCAGTACATCCCCCCTTTGCCCCGGAACCTGCTGGTGTCTCTTGTGTTCCTGTGCCTGGCCTATCTGTCCAGCCGGGCCCTGATTAACCACACGGGGGCGGAAAACAACTCCGCCCTGGTCTTTGTGGTGGCGGTCATCCTCATCGCCCTGTTCACCGACGGGTACCGGTACGGAATTGTGGCCTCCCTGGTGGGCGCATTCTGCATCAACTACTTTTTTATGTTCCCATACCGCCAGTTCTCCCTCAGCTACGCCGGCTATCCCGTGGCCATGCTGTCCATGCTGGCTATTTCCGGCATTGTCTGCGCCCTCACCACCCGGGTAAAGAACCAGGCGGTGGAGGCCATGCGGCGGGAGCAGAAAACCCGGGAGCTGTACGAGATGAACGAGAAGCTCAACCGGGAGAAAACAGCCATCCAGCTGGAGGCCGACCGGGAGACCATCCGCAGCAACATCCTCCGGGCGGTGTCCCACGACCTGCGTACCCCCCTCACCTCCATCTCCGGCGCGGCGGCGGTGCTGCTGACCTGCGAGGAGATCACCACGTCGGAAAAAAACCTCTCCCTGGTGCGGGACATCAAAAACGACGCCGACGCCCTGATTACCATGGTGGAAAACCTGCTGTCCATTACCCGCATCCGGGACGGCACCATGCCCCTGAAAAAGCGGGAGGAGATGCTGGAGGAGGTGGCCGGAGACGCCATGCTCACCGTCCGGCGGCGCTTCCCGGAGTATTCCGTGAGCATGGAGCTGTCCGACGACATCCTGTACCTGCCCATGGAGCCCATGCTCATCAAACAGGTGATTATCAACCTGCTGGAAAACGCCATCCGCCACTCCGGGGACCGGGACCACATCGGTATGTTCCTGTTCCGGCGGGACAACTGGGCGGTGGTGGAGGTGCGGGACCAGGGCAAGGGCCTCTCCCCGGAGGTGATCAAGGCGGTGCGGGAGGGCAGGCAGCTGGAGCGCAACCTGTCCGGCGACTCCTCCCGGGGGATGGGAATTGGCCTGGCGGTGTGCCAGAGTATTGTAAAAGCCCACGACGGCTTTTTTGAGGTTGGAAACGACCGGGAGATCGGCGGGGCCGTGTTCCGGTTCGGGCTTCCTATGGAGGAACAAGAAAATGAGTGACAAACGGGTTATTTTGGTGATTGAGGACGAGCGTACCATCAGCAACTTTATCTGCCGGGCCCTGGCGGCCAACAACTATAAGGCCATCCCCTCCTTCCGGGGGAAGGACGGCCTGTCCCAGTTTTACTCCCACAGCCCCGACCTGGTGCTGCTGGACCTGGGCCTGCCCGACATGGACGGGATGGACATATTAAAGGAACTGGAGGAGCTGCCCCAGGAGACGCCGGTTATCATCATCTCCGCCCGGGACCGGGAGGCGGAGAAGGTGAAGGCCCTGGACATGGGGGCGGACGACTACATCGTCAAGCCCTTCGGCGTGTCCGAGCTGCTGGCCCGCATCCGCACCACCCTCCGCCGGGCCGACCGGCTGAAGCAGAGCCAGGGGGTGCAGCGGGACGTGTATCAGATCAAGGATCTGACCGTGGATGTGGCCAAGCACCAGGTGATGGTGGGCGGGGAGGAAATCCACTTCACCCAGAACGAATTCAAGATCCTGGAGCTGCTGTGCGTCCACGCCGGCAAGGTGCTGACTTACGACTTTATTTTGGAGCACGTCTGGGGCCCCTACGGCAACAGCAGCAACCAGATCCTCCGGGTCAACATGGCCAACATCCGCCGGAAGCTGAAGGAGAACCCCTCTGACCCCAAGTACGTCCTGACCGAGCTGGGCATCGGGTACCGGATGCTGGAGGATTGAACATAATACCCTCAATCGGACATTTCCACATGGAAATGTCCGATTTTTTCGCCCGTTTTCCCCTGGAATCGAGGGAAACGATGTGGTAAATTCTTGTAAGCCAGGATAGTTTGTGAAAATTCCCCATTGACATTCGCCGGAAACCTGATACAATACGCTTAAATATTTTTAGTTAAATATTTTTAACTAAAATATTTGAAACAAATAATATTATAAAAAATCGAGAGGAGAATTCCCCATGTTTGAGAAAGTGCGTGACATCATTGTTGAGACCCTGAGCTGCGAGGCCGACGAGGTGACCATGGAGGCCAGCCTGACCGACGACCTGGGCGCCGATTCCCTGGACGCCGTGGAGCTGAACATCGCCCTGGAGGAGCAGCTGGGCATTTCCATCGCCGACGAGGATCGCCCCAACATGAAGACCGTGGGCGACATCGTCCGCTACCTGGAGGCCAAGCAGGCCTGATTTTCAAGCGATTGAGGTGACTGTTCCATGGATTTGGAATCCATTTACGCCCTGATGGAGCGCTTTGAGCGCTCCGCTCTGTCCGGCCTGGAGCTGGAGCAGAACGGCACCCGGCTGAAGCTGGAGAAGGGCGGCCAGGCTGTGGCCGTTCCCGCCGCTGCGCCTGTGGCTGCCGCCGCTGTGGCCGCTGCCGCCGTGCAGCCTGCCGCCCCTGCCCCCGCCCAGGAGGAAGGGGAGTACATCAAGGCCCCCCTGGTGGGTACCTTCTACGCCGCCGCCGGCCCGGACGCCGCCCCCTTCGTCAAGGTGGGGGATCAGGTGAAGAAGGGCCAGACGGTGTGCATCCTGGAGGCGATGAAGATGATGAGCGAGATCCCCGCCCCCATGGACTGCGTGATTGAGGAGATCCTGGTGGACAACGGGGCTCTGGCTGCCTTTGACGCCCCCCTGTTCCGGGTGCGGAGGAGTTAACCATGTTTCAGAAGGTGTTGATCGCCAATCGGGGCGAGATTGCGGTCCGGGTGCTCCGGGCCTGCCGGGAGCTGGGCATTGATACGGTGGCGGTGTACTCCGCCGCCGACGCCGACGCCCTCCACGTGCAGCTGGCCACCCAGGCGGTGTGCATTGGCCCGGCCAGGGCGGCGGACAGCTATCTGAACGTGGACGCCCTGCTCACCGTAGCCCAGCAGACGGGGTGTGACGCCGTCCACCCCGGCTACGGCTTCCTGTCGGAAAACGCCGACTTTGCCCGCCGCTGCGCCCAGATGGGGCTGACCTTCATCGGCCCCTCCGGGGACGTGATGGACGCCATGGGCAACAAGGCGGCCGCCCGGGCTCTGATGATGGAGCACGGCGTGCCGGTGGTGCCCGGCTCCGACGGGCCTGTGGACACCGCCCAGGACGCTGTGGCTGTGGCGGAATCCATTGGCTACCCCGTGCTGGTCAAGGCCAGCGCCGGCGGCGGCGGCCGGGGTATGCGCCGGGTGGACAAGGCGGAGGAGCTAGTCGCCAAATTTGAGGAGGCCAGGGCGGAAGCCCTGGCCTGCTTCGGAGATGGGCAGCTCTATCTGGAAAAGCTGATCCTCAACCCCAAGCACATCGAGTTTCAGATTTTGGCCGACCGCCACGGCAATGTAATCCATCTGGGGGAGCGGGACTGCTCCATCCAGCGGAAGAACCAGAAGCTGGTGGAGGAATCCCCCTCCAAGATCCTGTCCCCCGAGCTGCGGGAGGAGATGGGCTCCGCCGCCGTGGCCGCGGCCAAGGCCGCCGGCTACGAGAACGCGGGCACCATCGAGTTTGTGGTGGATCAGGAGGGCCATTTCTACTTCATTGAAATGAACACCCGGATTCAGGTGGAGCATCCCGTCACCGAGATGGTCACCGGCCTGGATCTGGTGCGGGAGCAGCTGCGCATTGCCGCCGGCCTGCCCCTGTCCGTCAAGCAGGAGGAGGTGTCCCTCCGGGGCCACGCCATCGAGTGCCGGATCAACGCCGAGGACGCGGAGGCGGGCTTCCGCCCCTGCCCCGGCACCACCCGGTTCGTCCACTTCCCCGGCGGTCCCGGGGTGCGTGTGGACTCCCTGCTGTACAACGGCTACACCGTCTCCCCCTACTACGATTCCCTGGTGGCCAAGGTCATCGTCCACGCCCCCACCCGGCTGGAGGCCATCCGCCGGATGCGCCGGTGCCTGGAGGAGATGGTCATTGAGGGCTATCCCACCACGGCGGACTTCTGCCACCTGATCCTGCACCATCCTGATTTTGTGAAGGGTCAGTACGACACGGGTTTTTTGGGCAAGTATCAGGAGGAATTGCTCAAGTGGGAAAAGGAGGACTAAATGCAGCCACTGTTTCGTTCCCGCCGGGATCGGCTGGACCGTCTCCGCCGCCAGCGGGAGGAGGCCGTTGAGGCCGCCGCCCGGAGGGAGGCTGCCGCCCACGGGGGCAGCCAGACCTGCCCCGGCTGCGGAGCGGAGTGCTCCAACCAGGAGCTGGTCAAGACGGAGTACGTCTGCCCCCACTGCGGGTACCACCTGCCCATCGGGGCCTATCTCCGCCTGTCCCTGCTGCTGGACCCCTTCTCCTTCCGGGAGCTGTGGCCGGAGCTGACCGCCCCCAACGCCCTGGACTTCCCGGGGTACGAGGGCAAGCTGGCCGCCCAGCGGGAGAAAACCGCCCTGTCCGACGCGGCGGTGGCCGCGGTGGGCAAGCTGGACGGGCACCAGGGGGTGTTCGCCGTGCTGGACAGCCGGTTCTTTATGGGCAGCATGGGCGTGGCCGTGGGGGAGAAGATCACCCGTGCGGCGGAATACGCCCAGAAGCACCGCCTGCCCCTGATTATCTTTTCCGCCAGCGGCGGCGCCCGGATGCAGGAGGGCATTCTCTCCCTGATGCAGATGGCCAAAACCAGCGCCGCCATTGAGCGCTTTTCCAAGGCGGGGGGCCTGTACATCTCCGTCTTTACCCACCCCACTACCGGCGGGGTGACCGCCAGCTTCGCCTCCCTGGGGGACATCACCCTGGCTGAGCCCGGCGCCCTGATCGGCTTTGCCGGGCCCCGGGTGATCCAGCAGACCATCGGTCAGGAGCTGCCCCAGGGCTTCCAGCGGGCGGAGTATCTGGAGGATCACGGCTTTGTGGACCAGATCGTCCCCCGGGGCGAGATGCGAAAGACCCTGTCCCAGCTGCTGGCCCTCCACCGGAAGGGGGTTTTCCACCGATGAGCAAGCTCACTGCCGCCCAGCGGGTGAAGCTGGCCCGCACCCCGGGCCGGCCCGGCACCCTGGATTTTGTGCAGCACCTGTTTACCGACGTGTTCGTCTGCAAGGGCGACCGTCTGGGCCGGGAGGACCCCAGCATCTTTGGGGCCGTGGCCCGGTTCCACGGCAAGCCCGTCACCGTGCTGGGCCACCGGAAGGGCCGCACCTTTGAGGAGAATATGAAGTGCAATTTCGGTATGCCCTCCCCTGACGGCTACCGGAAGGCCCAGCGGCTGATGCGCCAGGCGGAGAAATTCGGCCGGCCCATCATTACCTTTATTGACACCCCCGGCGCCTACCCCGGCCTGGAGGCCGAGGCGGGAGGGCAGGGGGAGGCCATTGCCTCCTGCCTGGCCCTGATGAGCGGGCTGACCGTGCCGGTGATCGCCGTGGTCATCGGCGAGGGCGGCAGCGGCGGCGCCCTGGCCCTGGCTGTGGGCAACCGGGTTATCATGCTGGAAAACGCCGTCTACTCCGTCCTGTCTCCGGAGGGGTTTGCCTCCATCCTGTGGAAGGACGCCGGCCGGGCGGAGGAGGCCGCGGGGGTGATGAAGCTCACCGCCGCCGACCTGCTGAAGCTGGGGGTGGCCGACCAGGTGATCCCCGAGCCGGAGGAGGGGGCCCACACCGACCCTGAGGCGGTGTACGCCGCCGTGGACCGGGCCATTGCCCGGAACCTGGCCCAGTTGGAAAAGGAGCGGGACCTGGCCGCCCAGCGCTATCAAAAATTCCGCGCCATGGGCGCGGTTCGGGAGGAAACCGAAGCATGAACGGATTGCAGATTCTGGGCACCGGACGGGCCCTGCCTGCACACAGAGTCACCAATGATGACCTGGCCAAGCGGGTGGACACCAATGATGAGTGGATTGTGGCCCGCACCGGCATTCACGAGCGGCGCTTTGCCCAGGGGGAGACCCTCACCCAGCTCACCGTCCAGGCGGCCCGCCAGGCGCTGGAGCGGGCGGGGCTGACGGCGGCCGACATCGGCCTGTGCGTCACCGCCACCGTCACCCCCGATTATCTCACCCCCTCCCAGGCCTGCCTGATCCATCAGGAGCTGGGCCTGCCGGAGGACTGCCCCGCCTTTGACCTCAGCGCCGGCTGTACCGGCTTCCTGTACGCCATGGAGACCGCCGCGGCCATGCTGCCCCGGATGAGCCGCCCCTACGCCCTGCTGGTGGGGGGCGAGCTGCTCAGCCGCATTGTGGACATGGACGACCGCTCCACCTGCATCCTCTTTGGGGACGGGGCGGGAGCCGCCGTGGTCAAGAGCGACCCGGAGGCCCCCTGGTTCTGCCATCTGGGCACCCGGGGCTGCCGGGAGGTGCTGTGGGCCTTGGGGCCGGGCAACCACCCCGCCTACCTCCACATGGACGGTCAGGAGGTGTTCCAGTTCGCCCTGGAGACCGTCCCCGCCCTGGCCCGGCAGCTGCTGGACAAGGCGGGCCTGGACAAGGATCAGGTGGACTGGTATGTGCCTCACCAGGCCAACCACCGCATTGTGGCCTCGGTGGCCAAGCGGCTGAAGGTACCCCTGGAGAAGTTTTATGAGAATATCGCCAGCTACGGCAACACCTCCGCCGGGACGATCCCCATCGCCCTGGACGAGATGGTGGAGCAGGGGCTGTTGAAGGACGGCCAGTGGGTTATGTGCCTGGGCTTCGGCGCGGGCCTGACCTGGGGGGGAGCCCTCTTCCGCTGGAAGTCCATGGAGGAGAGATAAGAGATGAAACTCAACGAAATGCTGGGGATTGAATTCCCCTTTATCCAGGGCGGCATGGCCAACATCGCCACCGGCGAGTTTGCCGCCGCCGTGTCCAACGCCGGGGCCCTGGGCCTGATCGGCGCCGGCGGCATGTCCCCGGAGGTGTTCCGGGAGAACATCCGCCGCTGCCGCAGCCTGACGGATAAGCCCTTCGGCGTGAACATCATGCTCATGCACCCCCAGGTGGAGGAGCTGGCCGCCATCGCCGCGGAGGAGAAGGTGGCCGTTATCACCACCGGCGCGGGGGACCCCTCCCGTTTCATCCCCGCCTGGAAGGCGGCGGGGGCCAAGGTGTTCCCCGTGGTGCCCGCCGTAGCCCTGGCCAAGATGGTGGCCCGGGCGGGGGCTGACGCCGTCATCGCCGAGGGTACCGAGAGCGGCGGCCATGTGGGCGAGCTGACCACCATGGCCCTGGTGCCCCAGGTGGCCGACGCGGTGAACATCCCCGTCATCGCCGCCGGCGGCATTGCCGACGGCCGCCAGCTGCTGGCCGCCTACGCCCTGGGCGCCATCGGCGCCCAGGTGGGCACCTGCCTGCTGGTCAGCCAGGAGTGCCCCATCCACGACAACTACAAGCAGGCCCTGATCAAGGCCGGCGCCAACGACACCGTCGTCACCGGCCGCACCACCGGCGCCCCGGTCCGGGTGCTCAAGAACAAGATGGCCCGCCAGTACCTCGAGATGGAAAAGGAGAATATGCCCCTGGCCGAGCGGGAGAAGCTGACCCTCGGCTCGCTGCGGCGGGCTGTCTTTGAGGGCGACCTCGACCGCGGCAGCTTCATGTCCGGCCAGGTGGCCGGCATGCTGCACGAGGTCAAGCCCCTGCGCCAGATCTTTGAAGAGCTGATGGCCGGGTGCGAAGAGACCATCAAGGCCATGCAGGCGTAAAAGGAGAGCAGGTATGAAGATCGCATTTCTGTACGCCGGGCAGGGCAGCCAGCACCCCGGCATGGGGCAGGACCTGTACGAGGCTTACCCCGCCTACCGCGCCGTGCTGGACGGCGCCGAGGTCGGCTTTGACCTCAAGGCCGTCTCCTTCAGCGACCCCGACGGGGTGCTGAACCAGACCGAGTACACCCAGCCCTGCATGGTGGCCTTTGCCGCCGGCATGACCGCCATCCTGGCCGAAAAGGGCATCCGCCCCGACTACGCCGCCGGGCTGAGCCTGGGCGAATACTCCGCCCTGGCCGCCGCCGGGGTCTTTACCGCCAAACAGGCGGTGGAGCTGGCCGCCTTCCGCGGCAAGGCGATGGCTGCGGCCGCCGCCGGCGTCCCCTGCGGGATGACAGCCGTCCTCGGCCTTGACCGCGACAAGCTGGCCGAAGCCTGCAAGGCCGCCGGCAGCGAGGGCGTGGTGGAGATCGCCAACTACAACTGCCCCGGGCAGCTGGTCATCGGCGGGCAGAAGGCCGCCGTGGACGCCGCCGCCGCCAAAGCCAAGGAGCTGGGCGCCAAGCGGTGCCTGCCCCTGAAGGTCAGCGGGCCCTTCCACACTTCGCTGCTGCGCCCCGCCGGCGACGCGCTGCGGGAGCGGTTCAAGACCGAATCCTTCGGCGAGATGGCCTTCCCGGTGCTGTTCAACTGCCTGGGCCGCGAGATGGGGGAGGGGGACACCATCCCCGCCCTGCTCGAGCGGCAGGTGCAGTCCTCGGTCTACATGGAGGACACCATCCGCCGCCTGGCCGAGCTCGGCGTCGACCTCGTCGTCGAGATCGGCCCCGGCAAGGTGCTCAGCGGCTTTGTCAAAAAGACCGCCCCCGCCCTCAAGACCTGCGCGGTCGAGACCTGCGCCGACATCGACGCGCTGTGCGCGCTGCTGAAAGAGGAGGAGTAACACATGGCTTCCATGAACGGTAAGACCGCCGTCGTCACCGGCGGCTCTCGCGGGATCGGCCGGGCCATCTGCCTGGAGCTGGCCCGCCGCGGCGCGAACGTCGTATTCTCCTACGCAGGGAACGCCGCCGCCGCTGAAAAGACCCTGGAAGAGCTGCGGGCCCTCGGGGTCGAGGCGCGGGCGGTGCAGGGCGATGTGACCGACCCTGCCGCCGCCAAGACCCTGATCGACACCGCCGTCAAGGAGCTGGGCGGCATCCACATCCTGGTCAACAACGCCGGCATCACCCGCGACGGCCTGGACATGGCCATGAAGGGGGAGGACTTCGACGCGGTGGTCGAGACCAGCCTCAAGGGCGCCTTCCTGTGCATGAAGGCTGCCATCCGCCCCATGATGAAGGCCCGCTACGGCCGCATCGTCAACATGAGCTCGGTGGTGGCCCTGCGCGGCAACCCCGGCCAGATCAATTACTGCGCCAGCAAGGCCGGGCTGATCGGCATGACCAAGTCCCTGGCCAAAGAGATGGGCGCCCGGGGCATCACCGTCAACGCGGTGGCCCCCGGCTACATCGCCACCGACATGACCGCGGCCCTGCCTGACGCCGCCAAAGAGGCCATGCTGCACACCATCCCGGCAAACCGCCCCGGCGCCCCCGAGGACGTGGCCGCGGCGGTCGCCTTCCTCGCATCGGAGGAGGCGGGCTACATCACCGGCCAGGTGCTCAGCGTCGATGGCGGCATGGGTATGTGAGGAGGAACGCTTAAGATGGAAAAACGCAGAGTAGTCATCACCGGCATGGGCACCGTCAACCCCCTGGGCCACACGGTCGCCGAGAGCTGGCAGGCCGTCCGGGACGGGGTGTGCGGCATCGGCCCCATCACCCAGTACGACTCGTCGGCCCAGAAGGTCCACCTGGCCGCCGAGGTCAAGGACTGGGACCCCACCGCCTGGATCGACAAGAAGGAAGTGCGCCACATGGCCCGCTACACTCAGTTCGCGGTGGCCTCGGCCAAGCAGGCCGTGGCCGACAGCGGCCTGGACCTGGACAGCGTGGACCACACCCGCTGCGGCGTCATCGTCTCCAGCGGCATCGGCGGCATCTCGACCACCGAGAGCGAGCAGACCCGCTGTTTGCAGCGCGGCTTCGACAAGGCGTCCCCCTTCTACATCCCCTCCAGCATCGCCAACATGGCGGCGGGGCAG